>CBINBY010000055.1:0-33517 GCA_966248995.1 uncultured Burkholderiales bacterium
TACGGCAGCAACATTCCCTCCTGCCAGTCCTCGGAGATCTGTGGAAAAGACCCGCAGTTCGTGAGCTACACGAACAACCAGTTCGGCCTCGCCTCCGGTTCTCCTGCAACCGGCATGGGACATAACCTCGGGTCGTCGTACGCAAGCTACGTGCTGCCCACGGCAACGTGGCCGGCCCCCGCCCTGGGTCGGCGTCCGGGAACTGACGCTTGGTGCATGGGGGCACACTGAGCTTCACGTCGACTTCGGCGGCAGGCGAACAAGCTCACGAACGCAGCAGGCGACAAACCAGCTCGGTGTAGACCTTCTGGTGCTCCGCCCAGGTATAGCGGCGCGCGAACCGCTCGGTCGATGCGCGCGCAAGCCGCGACCGCCGCTCGGGGTCCTCACCGAGGTGGACGATTGCCTGCGCCAATGAGTGAGGATCTTCGGCAGCGAAGAACTGCACCATCTCTTCGTCGAAATAGCGTTCGATAGTCCCAGTGCGCGGGACGATGCATGGGATGCCGAGGCTGACGTATTCGAGCAGCTTGGTGGGCAGCATGATGTCGGTCCCTGCCGACACCCGCAGAGGCACCAGGCCGATATCAGCATCTTCAAGCAATGCAGGGATGCGCTCCACCGGCACAAAACCGTCGCTGAAGCAAACGTGGTCATGCAGCGCCAGACGGTCGCGCAGTTCGATGAGCCGCGCTCGCTCCTCGCCCGCGCCAATGATGCGCAGTTGCAAACGGGGCATCGCGATCCGCGCCAGTGCCAATGCTTCGATCGCGATGTCCAGCCCCAGCCGCCGAGCCAGCGTTCCGTGGTACACGAGGACGAGTGGCTCATCCCTCCTTTTAAGGAACGGAGTCGTCCTCTGCGCAAAGATGCGGTCGTCCGGCAGATTCATCAACACATGAATCTTCTCCGGCGGGATCCTTCGGCCGCTCAAGATGTCCTTCAAACGATGCTCGACCGTGAGGACCGCGGAAGCGAACTTCCCCGCCAGTCGCTCCTGCATCTCGAGCAGCGGGATCAACCAGCGCCGGCGGCCGCCGCCGAACTTCTCGCGGTACAACTCCGGCATCAGGTCGTGCACGTCGTGGATCACCGGCCGGCCCAGCAATCTCGGCAACCACGCGGCGAACACCAGGAAATCGGGCATGTTGTTGATGTGGATCAGCCGGTAGCGAAGCGGATGCAGCGTCAGGTGCCACGACAGCAACACGAAGAAGAGCAGGTAGTCGGCGAGATACGGCAGCAGCGCGGTTCGACCATGCCGAAATCGCGGCAACTTGATGACATCGACCCCGGCCACCGTTTCCCGGACGGGCTCGTCAGGCTGCGCGCTCGCGAGAAAGACCACGCGGTGGCGATCCGCCACCAGCGCCTCCGCCTCGCGGCGTACGCGAGGGTCGCGCCGGTAGTTGGTGTAGGCAGCCATCAGAATCATTGGCACGGCATGACTCTCCACAGAAGGTGTGAATGAATCCGGCGTGCATGTCGGATTCGTTCACACTTCTCAGTTCGACAGTTCACGCGAAACTGGCGTAGCGCTTCGCCCTGCTGCGCCAGTGCGCATTGACCGAACGTCCATCCGTGGCCAGCCCCCCGGTATCCCGGACCTGTTCCACGAGGTCCCAGTACACGCGATCGAATCCCGGGTCGCGCGCGCCGCCGAAAACGATCGGGTGCCACACGACAGAAGCACAACCCCTCTTGCGTCTGAGGTCGCCAAGGGTGTCCGACACGCAGGCTCCTGCCTGGGCCGCCTTCAGCGCCATGTAGCCGCTGAGGGTGACGTCCATCAGGAACAGGCTGATCTCGAGCACCCGGTACGGCCGGTCCTCTTCGAGGCAATAGGGAAAGTAGGGAAACGAAAACCCGGCCCGGGCACCGGGGCGGTCCGGATAGCCCATCGACATGTCGTATTCGATCCCGCTGCCTTCCTGCGCCGCGAACAGCACGTCGTAGTCGAACGAGAGGAAGTGCTGGCGCGAGCCCAGCGGCCTGACAAGTCGACGCGTCAGCAAGTCCACCTCCTGGGCGTACCAGTCCGCTCGCTCGGTCGATCGGTAGCTGCCATGCAGGCAGAGTTCGAAACCGGAGTCCAGGATGTTGCGCAGATAGTCGCGTGTGCGCTCATCCTCCACGCGGTAGTTCACATCGGCCGGATGCCGGTTCGCCACTGCTACCTGGAACGATGCACGAACGCCGCCCTCGGCTTCGCGCTCCAGAAGCTCGGGGATGCAGCCGTAGGGGTCGCGCCGCTGCGCTACGGCGCGAACGAAACCCCGCGCTGTGCGCCAGGCGTCACCCAGGTCGCACCGGCGAACCAGAGGGCGCATGGCGCTCTTTGCGCCTTGCGCAGCGATGTCGACCATCCCGCGGGGAATGAAGTCGATGTCATGCGTAAGCACCACGGCGTACTCTGCCCCGTCGGGCCAGCGAGGTGCCGGCCAGGCGGGCTTTGCCATGCGTTTGCACAGGGCCTGCACGCGTTCCATCAGCAGTGCGAGATAGCGATCGACGATGTCCTGCGGGACTGCCGACACGGCGAATACGCTGTCAGCGTACAAGCGGCGACCGAGCGATTCGGGTGCGCGCCGCTCCGCCCACGACGACAGGAAGTAAAAGGCGTTCGCCACCAGATCGAAACCGATGTCTTGCACGCGCGGCGCCGGCGGTGTGTCACCACCCAGCATGTATGGAACCCCGTCACATGACCGCAAACGCACGCCGTCATCGCCCGCATCCGATTGGACGATGCGCCACGCATCGGCGCAGTGGGCGACGACGATGCACTGGTCCAGTGAAGCGATCGCCCCCGACGCGTCGCCATAGAACACACAAGGCTCGCCTTCAGGCGCCTGCTCGACGTAAGTCACCGGGATGTCGTGCGTCATCAGCAGCGTGTCGAAGACATAGCGTACTTTCGGGAGTAGCCGCTCGTCGCAGCGACACACGACATACAGCACCGTTGCGGTGGCGCTGGCTGTCAAACGCTCGCCCATCACGGGCTCACCCGCATGTCGACGAACTGCCGGTGCCACAGCTCCAGCGCCATCAGGCAGAACACCTCGTGCACGACCTGCTGTCCGGCTGTGCATCGGCCAAGCAGCGCCTCGACCGCCTGGCGGCGGAAGTAGCCGCGCCCGATGCTGCGCTGGCTCAACAGCAGGTCATGCACGTACTCCTTGAACTCGCCGCGCAGCCAACGCCCGATGGGCACCGGGAACCCCTGCTTGCGGCGTGACAGGATCTCTTCGGGGATGACTCCGGCGAACGCCTTTTTCAACACCCGCTTGGTCGACATCCCGCGAACCTTGAAGCGGGGTGGCAATGCAGCGGCGAACTCGAGCAAGCGGTGGTCCAGCAGCGGCACCCTCAATTCCAGAGAATTGGCCATCGTGATCTTGTCCGCCTTCACGAGCAGGTCGTCAGGCAACCAGGTCTTCGTGTCGACATAGAGCATCTGGTTGAGGTGCCCCTGCTCCTCCACTTGCCGGAAATGCGCTTCGATCAGTTCGGCAGGGCGGCTGGCCGCGATGCGTCCGTTCATGTCGTCGGTATAGAACTCGCGCCTCGAACGCGGAAAGAAGGCGTACGGCGACGAGCGCCGGCTGAAGTAGTAGCTGGAAAGCGGTGCCTTGAGCAGTGGCGAGTACTTGAGCAGCCGGCGCGAGTCACCGAGGCTGCCCATCGCGCTGAAGGCCGCGCTCAGCCCGGCGCTGCCGGCAAGACCGAGCCACGACTTGGCATGTTCGAGAAGTCCGAGATTGCGATAGGTCTCGTACCCGCCGAAGGCTTCGTCACCGCCCTCCCCGGACAGCACGACCTTCACATGCTGGCGGGCCAGCCTGGAGACGAAGTCGAGCGCGATCGCCGGCGGTTCCGAGACCGGCTCCTCCATGTGCCAGATGTACCTTTCTAGCGAATCGCGGAAGTCTTGCGAAGAGACGGTGATGCTGCGATGTTCGCTCCCGAATCGCCGAGCGGCCAACTCTGCGTAGGGCCGCTCGTCTTCGAAATCCGCGGCCGAGAAGCCCACGGTGAAGGTCTGAATCGGATGACTCGTCTGAGCGGCGGCACAGGCCAGCATCACTGTGGAGTCGACGCCTCCGCTGAGCAGCACGCCGACGGGCACGTCGCTGATCATGTGATCCGCGACTGTGCTCTTGACCAGTTCACGCAGACGTTCAGCGGCCTCGTCGAAGCCGATACGGCGCGGCATGGCTGGGAAGGTCAGGTTCCAATAAGGCCGGACCATCGTGCGACCGCGGCAACTCGTCAGGTAATGCCCGGGCTCCAGCTTGCGGATCGGCCTCAGCAGCGTGTCACTCCCGGCGCCATACGTGAACGTGAGGAAGGTATCGATGGCCTGGTAGTCGATGCTGGGCTGCACCTGCGGGTCTGCCAGCAGGGCCTTCACCTCCGACGCGAAGACCAGAGCCTGGCCGGTATCGACGTAGTAGAAGGGCTTGATGCCCAAGCGGTCGCGGGCGCAGAACAGGGTCTGTTGCTTCGAGTCCCACAGCGCGAAGGCGAACATGCCTCGCAGCCGCTGCAGGCACTCGACACCGTACTCTTCGTAGAGATGCACGATGACCTCGGTATCCGACTCGGTGGAGAACCTGTGCCCTCTCCCGATGAGATCGGCCCGGAGATCGCGGAAGTTGTAGATCTCGCCGTTGAAGACGATCCACACGCTGCCATCCTCGTTCGCGATCGGCTGCGCACCACTGATGAGGTCGATGATGGCCAAGCGGGTATGACCGAGCATCACGGGACCGGACATGTGGCGCCCCTGACCGTCCGGCCCCCGGTGCGCCAGGGCTGCCGTCATCCTGTCGAGCAGCGCACCATCGTTCGCCGTTCTTCCATCGTGGTACAGCTTGCCGCAGATACCGCACATGTTCGACCCCCCTTCTCGTCAGGGTGCAGGAATGTTCGTTCGGTCGCCGCCTGGTGACCTTGGCTGGTAGGTCAGCGCTGCTCGCACCGGCCAGCCCGCCCGATGCCGAAGTAAGCCAGGCCCGCCGCTTCGGCCTGCGTCTGGTCCCAGAAATTCCGGCCGTCGAGCACAGCCTCGACGCCGGCACGGCGCCACGCGCGAAAGTCCGGCTGCGCGAAGCAGCGGTGCGCCGTGTTGAGGACGATCAACGCCGCCTGGCTGGCGGTGCCGGGTGTGAATCCGGCCCTCAGGAGCTCGTCGTCGTCATAGTGAGGATCTTCGATCGACACGACCGCACCCAGCCGGTCCAGTTCGGCGCGCAGCGCGTAGGCCGGGCTGAACGTGTCCACCTTGACGTCTGGCCTGAAACCCAATCCGAGCAGATGCACGCGTTGGCCATGCAAGGAGCGCCACGCGCGATCCACGCGTTGCAGCTGCGTGGCAGGCTGAGCGTCGTTGATCTCACGCGCCGCTTCCGAAAGGCGCTGTGGCAACCCCAGGCGGCGCGATTCGTGGGTGACGAAGTATGGGTATACCGGCGTGCAATGACCGCCTACGCCGATTCCGGGCACCAGGAGGCAGGACTCACCGTCGCTGTTGGCAGCGGCGCGGGCGCGCTCGAAATCCACGCCGACCCGCACGCAAAAGGCAGCAAGCTCGTTCGCCAGCGCGATGTTGACGTCGCGGTACAGCATGCCGACGAGCTTGCAGGCCTCGGCCGCTTCCAGACTGCCGACTTCGTTGACGGGTGCGCCCAGGTAGCGACCGTACATAACCGCGGCCCGCTCCAGAGAGCAGGCATCGAGCGCTCCAACGATCTTTGGCGTGGTCTCGAGGTGAGCAAGCACGAGATTCGACTTGACGCGCTCCGGACTGTAGGCAACGTGGAAGTCGCGTCCGGCGACCATGCCGCTGAAACGTTCGAGCTCGGGCACGAGGCGCGACCGCGTGGCGCCCACGGTGACCGTGGTTTCGTAGGTCACGAGCGCGCCGCGTCGCAGGCCGCGCCCCACGTCGCCCGATGCGGACAGAAGATGACGCAGGTCGATGTCGCACGCTGGCGTGAGGTGCGCAGGCACGATCACCACCGTGGCATCAGACTCCGCCACAGCGTCTACGGTGCACGTCGTCGCGCGCAACCGCTTCGCCCGATGCAGCTCGCCGATCAATGCCGCAAGGCCCGGCTCTTCGTAGGGGCACCGCCCGGCGTCGATCGACTGGACGAGCTTCTCGTCGATGTCGCACACCGTGACCGATGCGCCGTGCTTGCCAAACACGCTAGCCAGCGGCAAACCCATGCGGCCGCCGCCTACCACCGTGATGTTCATATCGGACCCCCTTCCATTTGAATGGCCGCGATCACGCCGTTCCGCGGCGGGTTCGATGCCAGGTGATCAGGGACAGTGGCGCCACGGCATACAGCGCCGGCTTGTAGTAGTACGGGTCCGTCGGGTGCAGCCGCAGACACTCGAATGCGGCGTTCAGCGCCGTCCTTCTTTGACCCGCCCGTCTGAGATCGACCATGCTGGCCATGAAATGCGAGACCAAATCGTTGTCCAGTTGCCGGTTGCGCATGCGGCGCTTTGCAGGGATCGGCGCAGCCGACTCCGCCGGCAGTCCGCGGCGTGCACGGGCCTTCTGCAAGGCCGCATGAAACAAGCGCATTCGTGCCGACGGGTCGCGTTTGGTGACGGTGTTCCAGTGAATCCGATAGGAGTAGAGGCACTCGCCCAGCACCATCATGGGAAAGTGCTCCCCCACGCGCAGCACATAGTCGTATCCCTCGACGATCGGGAGCGAGACGTCGTAGTCGATACCCTGCACCATCGACATGCGGTACATCGCGGTCGGGTCGTGCCCCGGCATCTCCAGTCTGTCGATATCGCGGCGGCAGCGCGCCTCGTCTTTCGCGCCGAACTTCGGCGCGACGCGGCGTTCGCCGAGGATGAGGTCGTAGCCGCAGAACACGCCCGCGACGTGCGGATGCTGACGCATGCATTGCAGCTGCCGCGCAATTCGTTCCGGGTGACTGAGGTCGTCGGCGTCGTGCACGGCATAGAACTCGCCGCGTGCTTCGGCCAGGCCCTGATTGAGCGCCGAGGGCTTTCCCCCGTTTGCCTTGCGCAGCAGCCGGATCCGGGGATCGTCGAGGTCGGCGATGCTGGCCATGCAGCCATCCGTGCTGCCGTCGTCGACGATCAGCACTTCAAGGTTCCGGTAGGTCTGCGCCAGCACGCTCTGCACCGACGAGCGCAAGTAATCGCCCGCGTTGTAGACGCAGACGATCACGCTCACCAGGCCTTCGCCCAGATACCGGGTATCCATTCGCTGGTTCATGTGTGGTCCTGCGTGTATGACCGCCGCACCCGCATCAGCGGGGCCAGGGGCGGCGCATTGGTGGCTCGTTCGTGGCTGGCGCGTGGAGTCGCGGTTGCTGCCGCAACGCCGGTGGCCGAGGCAATGGCGGCGAGTTCCATGAACCAGACCACATAGAACTGGTCGAAGTACGTGATGCCCATGAAGGTAGAGATGTGCGCGGCCAGCATGCATCCGAGGCCCCACAGCATGAGGGCACGCGTGCGCTCGCCCGCGTCCGCAGACGTTGCAGCGAGCGCGATGCCGATCATTCGGTATGCACGGACGAGCAACACGATCAACAGGATCGTCGCCAAGATGCCGGCCCTCAGACCGAAGTCGACGAACGCGTTCGTGATGTCGGCACCGCCGTTGTTGGCCTCCATCGTGTAGGGGAACCAGTCCGCGGTCTCGCGGATATCCATTCCCGCCAGCCACCAGCGATCGAGGTCCTGCCAGGCCGCGCTCAGCAGGTGCGCCCGGTGCCAGCCGCCCCCCCCAGTCAGGCCGCTGATTCGTTCCAGGAGAAACCACACCGGCGCGTTCATCGCGAGTGCGATCACCACGAGCGACCCGGTCGCCAGGCGCCGGATCGCGGACATGCGGTGCCGGATGGACCAGCAGCACCAGCCCAGCAGACCGACGCCGGTAGCTGCGAAAGGTCCGCCCGAGTTCGCGAGCACCAGGATGACCAGGCACAGCGTGGCTCCGAAAACAGCCGCCACCCGTCCCAATCGCGCGAGAAACAGCCCGACGTACAGCGGAATGAGGGTCGCCGCCAGGGTGCCGAGCAATGAAGGGTTCCGGAAGCTGCCCATCGTGCGCAGCCGGTCGTCGCGCAGCGTGCCCCAAGTCGCGGCTCCCAGGGCGCCGAACGGGTTGCGCATCGTGACGGCTTCGATCACCAACAGCCCAACATAGGGCACCAGCAATATGAGGAAGCGCTGCAGGAAGCCCGCTATGTCGTCGGTGTCCCTGAGCAGCGCGCGAAAGACGACATAGCACAGCAACGCATCGATGAAGGTTCCGACTGCATACGCCTGGCCGGTATCCGACCGCAGCACGAAGACCAGCGCCGCGTAGCCGTACAGGGCAATCAGTGACGTGTCCAGCCGCGACCAGGTGAACCTCTCCCCTCGCAACATGACGCGCACGAACCCGACCATCTCGAGTACGCGCATTGCGGTGAGACTGACGCCTGACACCATGAGAGCCTGTTCCTGCGTCAGGAACAGCACACCACCCACCATCCACACCGGTGCCCAGCGCCGCCCCGAGAACAGGACGAGCGTGCTCAGCACGCCGAGGATGCTGGCTCCCAGCGTGTTCATTCAATGCCGCCACAGGCTGCCACGCAGCATCAACGCGCGCCGCTGCTGCGCGCGCACGTAGGCGATCAGTGCCCGGTCCTCGACCCTGGGCACGGGCTTCCAGTAGCCTTGCAGGTATCCGCAGGCAAGGCCTGCGGCTTCGATCAACCCAGCGCGAGTCGGACGCGACAGCAGCCGCCTCACGCACTTGCATGCCATGAACAACGGGTCGTACCCGGTGACGAAGTTCGCGATGCCGTTCTTCGTCCAGTTGGACCAGGCGCCGTAGGCTGCGCCGGTCGGCCGGTGGTGCACGATCTCGATGTCGGGGAACGTGCGCGTATCCCAGCCCAGCATGTTGGCCTTCATCTGGTCTACCGTGTCCCACCCCGGGGCGCGGATCAGTCCGCCGATCGCTTCGAAGCATGCGCGGCGGTAGATCTTGGTCGGACCGCGTACATGGAAGGCAGGCTCGCGCTCGAACTCGGGACGCAGGACGCCCTCACGCACGACGCAGCACGTGCCGCCGACGATGCCAAGCCGAGGATTCGCCTGCAGCCGCATCAGGCAGCGCTCGAAGTAATCGGGACCAAACGAAAGGTCCCCGTCGAGCTTGACGATGACGTCCCAGCCGGCATCGCGCAGATGCCGGCATCCTTCGTAGAAGGCCTCGATCACGCCGCCCCCCGCCTGCCGGAAGCCGCGATCGCGCCGCCGCACGGCGGTGATCCAAGGATTCAGCGACGCTGCCTCGTCGGCCAGCGCAGCCGTGTTGTCGGTCGATCCGTCGTCGACCAGAACCCATTGCAAAGGCTTGACCGTTTGCGCGCACATCGACGCAATCGTCAGCGGCAGGTAGGCCTCCTCGTTTCGCAGCGGCGTCACGACGACGTAGCTCGACATCGCCTTTTCACCACCTGATGGGGCGTGCACGTTCATGGCCGGATGTCGGCGTTTGCGCCTGCCGTGCGATAGCGGCACACCCAGCGTTCGAGCCCGAGGCCCCAACGCAGGATCGAAATCCACTTGCGCAGCGAAGCGCGACACGCGCGCTGCCGGCCCTTTGCCATCGCGACCGGGACGTACAACGCGATCAGCGCCACCCTCGCCAGCGCGGTGGCCGTCATCGCGGCACGGTACGCATTTCCGTAGGCCAAGCCGCGGGTGTGCGTGAGGAATCGGTTGAGCGACTCGCGCATCATCACGACCGAAAATCGCCGGTGCTCGATCTGAGTGCTGCCTCCGCCGTGATGCACGACCCCGATGCCCGGAACGTAGTAATTGACGTGGCCGGCCTCGCGCGACCTGAAACAGAGGTCGACGTCCTCGGCGTACATGAAATAGTCGCTGCTGAACCCGCCCAATGCGCGGAACACCGAGCGCTTCATCATCATGCAGGCGCCCGCGATCACTTCGACCGACTCTTCGTGTTCGACACCCTCCAGCGCAACAGCGGTCTTCCACCAGCGATGGTCCTTGAACCGCCGCTCAAGGACTCGCGACTCGAACACCTGGTTAAGGATGGTGGGGAACGGCTGGACGCAAGTGCCTTGCAGGGAACCATCGCTGTTCAGCAGCCTGCATCCGATCACGCCTGCGAGCGGCAATTCGGCAAGCTTCTCGTTGAGCGCCGATACCGCGTCGCTGCGCAGTTCGGTGTCAGGATTGAGCAGAAGCAGGGTTGCCGCTCGCGCCTGGCATGCACCGATGTTGTTGGCGCGTCCAAAGCCGACGTTGTGCGCGCATTGCACAAAGCGAACCTGCGGATACAGGGCGCTCAGCATCTCGCCACATCCATCGAACGAGCCCGAGTCGACGACGATGATCTCGTAGCGCACCCTGCGCGTGTGCTCAATGATCGAGGCAACGCACGCGCGCACGTAGTTCGTCGAGTTCCAATTCACGATGATGATGGAGACATCGACGGTGGCTGTCATTGCAACCTCGGCATGTGTAGATCAGGCGCGTTGCACAGCCCTTTCGCTTCAGCCTTCTGGCGCTTTCCGAGCAAGGCATCAAAGTACGAGATCGTGCTTTTCAGGCCTTCGCGAAGCTGGATCTTCGGCTCCCAGTCCAGATACTGGCGCGCGAGCGCGATGTCCGGCTTGCGTTGGCGCGGGTCATCGGCCGGCAGTGGCTTGTAGTCGATCCGGGAAGCCGAACCGGTCAGCGAAATCACTTCGCAGGCAAGCTCGCGTATCGTGAACTCGACCGGATTACCCAGGTTGACAGGACCAGTGAAGTCGTCCGGCGTATCCATCAGCGATGTCAGGCCCATCACCAAGTCATCCACATAGCAGAACGACCGGGTCTGCGAGCCATCGCCGAAGAGCGTGATCGGTTCGCCACGCAGTGCCTGAACGATGAAGTTGGACACCACACGTCCGTCGTTGGGATGCATCCGCGGACCGTAGGTGTTGAAGATGCGCGCCACCTTGATCCGAAGGCGCAGCTGGCGGTGGTAGTCGAAGAAGAGGGTCTCGGCGCAGCGCTTGCCTTCGTCGTAGCAGGATCGCGCCCCGATCGGATTGACGTTGCCCCAGTAGCTCTCGATCTGCGGGTGCACCGAGGGGTCGCCGTACACCTCGGAGGTCGATGCCTGCAGCACCTTCGCCTTCAGCCGCTTCGCCAACCCCAGCATGTTGATGGCGCCATGGACCGACGTCTTCGTCGTCTGCACCGGATCGTGCTGATAGTGGATCGGTGACGCCGGGCAGGCGAGGTTGTAGATCTCGTCGACTTCGACGTACAGCGGAAACGTCACGTCGTGACGAAGGAACTCGAAGCTGGGGTTCGACAGCAGGTGAGCAACATTGCGCCGGGTGCCGGTGTAGCAGTTGTCGACGCAAACGACCTCATGCCCTATCGCGAGCAGGCGCTCGCAGAGATGACTGCCGAGGAAGCCGGCGCCTCCCGTCACGAGAACGCGCTTGTTGAAGTGATTCATGTCACACCCCTGCCTTCAGTCTTTGCGAAGCAACTCTTCGCGTTCCTTGAACCTGATTTGCTCCAGCCATCCTTTCAAACGGCGAGCCCGGTACCTGACGCGATAGCCCAGCGTCTCCAATGCGGCTTGGACCTTTTCACAAAAGGACCGGCGGAACCTTGTGCGACTTCGGAATCTGTCGTACAGCAATGCGTTCACATTCACGCTGCTGGGAAGCCAGGGTTTCGCACGGGTATTGAAGTGAACAATGGCTGGGCGCCGCGCCTTGGGGATGCGCCCGATCCTTGTGGCCTGGTGGATCTGGAAGTTCCAGGTCGGATCGAGCTGCATCCAGTCGCCGTCACAGGCCACGTTCAGCGCGTCCTGATCGGAATACGGCGTGTTGGTATGGGCGCGCAGGTACTCCAGTGCTCGCTCGGGCACGCGGCGCAGGAGGCATACACGCGTGTTGATAAGCAAGACACCCGCGTTGAAATAGTTCGGCACCGAAGGCATTCCGACTCGGCTGTGCGTGATCGCGGAGCCACGGCTGATGTCGAGCTGGTAGTCCAGCACGGCCGCCAACGACACACCCTCCAGATCTGTTTGCCAAAGCGGTGCCAGATCGCGAAGAACCAGGATGTCGACGTCCAGGTAGAGAACCTTGGATGCCGCATCGGCAAAGAGGTGGGGAATCAGCAGCCGTGCATACGTCATCCTCGACACATGCGGCAAGAGCCCAAACGGACGGAACAGGTCCGTATCAACAGGAATCCACCGGACCTTTGTGGAACCTTCGGGCAACGACAGGAGCACCTTGCTCTTGCTTTGCTCCGAAACGCCCTCGGTGAGCACGTTCACATCGAGCGGCCAGTGAGCGCGATTGCTCTCGGCGATGGAGCGCAAGGTGGTGGCGAGCGGCATCGCATAGGCCTCGTCGCATGCGAGGACGATGGGACAGGATTGCGGCGTGTGGTACTGCATCACGGGTCGCTCTCATGCGGTGCGCCGTATCCAGGCGCGGACGGTTCTGCCAGGCCTGCCCAGCAACGTTGCGCCTACAAGACGCCATGAGGCCATCCCCCGGTCGGCACGCACGGCCTTCAAGGCGCATCGGCGGGCACGGGCGTAGTCGCCGGCTTCCTTGAAGACGAAGGCGGCATGGCGCAGAGCAGCGTGCGCCGAGTCGAGGTCGGCCGACCGGTGGCTCGTGACGCCGTCGGCCATCACGTTCCAAAGGCTCAGGCGTACGTCGGCTTCGGCGAGCAGGCAGGGGTTGCGCGGTATCGGGCGAGGCAAGTGCGCGAGGCGGTCGGTGTGCTCGTACAGCGCCCGCAGGTGCTGCAACCAGCCTTTGCCCACATGCTCGGCCAGCAGGCGCTGGCGCAGGGCTTCGCCGAACTCGATGCGCCTATCGTGATCGCGCACCAGGCTGCCGGCGCGCGAGACGTACTCCTCCTCGCTGGCCGGGTTCGACACGAGATCGAGCAGCGAGTCGTTGCCGGCCACGAGCAGCGGGAACAGCGGCGCATAGGCCGGCACCACCGGCAAGCCGTTGAGCGCGGCTTCCAGCAACGCGGTGTTCGAGCCGAAGGGAAACGACTCCAAATAGATGTCGGCGGCCGCGCGGTGCAGGCTGGCATCGTCCACCGGCCCCACGAAGTGCAGCGCGGGGTGCGGCTGCGATCGCAGGTAGGGCCGGATGCCCTCCAGGCTCTCGCCCACCACGTACAGGCTGGCCGAGGGGTTGCGCTCCAGGATGGTGTTGGCCGTGGCGACGAAATCGTGGGTGCCGCAGGGCCGGTACTTCACAGGCCGCCCCACGGTCAGCAGCACCGTCTGGTCCACCGGTATGCCGAGGCTGCGCCGGGCCTGCGCGCGGGTGACCTGCTGGGGCGGCGGCACCAGCGGAATGGGGAGGATGGCGTTGCGCGTCGCGCAGCGGCGTCCAACCCCATGCTGCGCACCCGCGCTGCGCAGCGCGATCACGGTGTCGGCCACCGAGCTGCCGAGCCAGAACAGATGATCCGCATGGTCGAGGATCGCCACCGGCGGGCCACCATCGACGGCAAAGGCGACCGTCGGTACCACGTCACCACAGTCGTGATGGAGCACCACCAGGTCAGCGTGCTGGTGCGCGAACCGGCGCAGGAGCAGCGCCTTGCAGAGCCGGCTCTGTTGGTGCTCGCACACGGTGAGGGTGCCGCGGCTCTTGATGACCGACGCGCTCAGCCACTCGGGTACCGGCGTCGAGCCCTGGTCAACGACGAACAGCGAGTGCACCGACGTCTCGTCGTGGGTGACC
Organism: uncultured Burkholderiales bacterium; assembly: GCA_966248995.1. Lineage (GTDB taxonomy): Bacteria > Pseudomonadota > Gammaproteobacteria > Burkholderiales > Burkholderiaceae_C > Albitalea. The sequence continues at coordinate 13,833 of CBINBY010000055.1, forward strand.
CAGTGATGGAGCATTCGCGTGTGTCCGCCCACAGCCTGCACTTGCGACACCACGTGCAGCACCCGCCGCCGTCCTTCACCCGTGGCGGTCGGCGTCGCCTCGGTTGCGAGGCTGCCCGCCCGCCTGCCGATCTCGAAGGCAATGTTCTCGATGGCGCCGTCGGCAAACCGGCCGGGATGGAACCGGGCGGCGAAGAGGGCAGCGTCAGACACCCGGCGCAGCGCTTCTTCCGGCATGGACGCGGCATCGGCGGCCGTCGCCCGTTCCACCAGACGTTCGTAGGCCGCGTCGTTGGCTCTGAGGAAGGCGTCCGGCGAGGCGGCAGCGTGGCGTGGGAAGACGGGTTGCGCGGCGCTGGCCGGCGGATTGTCGGCCGGCGCCGGTGGCGAGCACCTCACACTTCCTGGCGAAAGTTTCTCCATGCGTTCTTCTCCGCAGGGCTACGGTTCGTTGGGTGCAGGGCGAAAGTGCCCGATCCATCTCTTCAGGCGGCTGGGCAGCTCGCTGGCTGGCACCAGGTTCACGAGCGCGTGCAGCGAGTACAAGCCAGTCAGCACCATGGCGGTGCTGCCGAGCACGAGGCCAGGCAGCATGGGCAGCTGCTGCAGCGCGGCCAGCAACGCAGCCGACACACCGGTGAAGAGCGTGGCGGAGCGCAGGGCGGGTGCCGACCAGCGAAATCCGCTGAGCCGGCGCACGATGGGGTACAGCATCAGCGCGTGAAAGACGTAGGACGCGAAGAACGCGATGCCGGCACCGGCCAGACCGAAGCGCTTGACCAGCAGCCAGGTGCTCGCCACGTTGAAGAGCGTCCAGGCGATCTCTGTTGCGATGAAGAGTGCGCGGCTGTTCTTGGCAACGATGATGAATCCCATCGGCCACGAGACGACCCGCAGCGCCACGCCCAGGCACAGCCAGCGCAGCACTTCCACGGCAGCGGCGAAATGGGCGGAGTAGAAGACGGCGAGCACGGCGGGCGCAAGCACCAGCGTGGCGATCACGCCGGGGCCCGCAATCAGCAGGCTCACATGCGCCTGCTCGTTGACGAGCCGGTTGCACTCGGCGTGGTCGTTCACCACGGCCACGAGCCGAGGATAGAAATCGGCCCCCATGGCCTGGAGCACGAATCCGACATACAACCCGCCGATGGCCCAGGCCGCCTGGTACAGGCCGGCCGCATCGATACCTAGCTCGCGCAGCGTGATGAGCCGGGCCGCATAGCCGGCGCCCATCATCAGGAAGCCGCTCACCATGAACGCCACGCCGAGCTTGAGCAGGTTGGCCGCTTCCCTCGCCGCTGCTGTCGGAGGCATGGCGGCGCGCGTCAGCGGCAGCCGGCGGCCGTACCACCAGGCCGTGGCGGCACTCGCGGCAGCAATGCTCACCAGAGCCGGCGCGATGCCGCGCTCGCCGAACGCCAGCACGAGCGTGACGCTGCACGCTGTGCCGAGCAGCGCCCCCAACACGCCCACGCGGGCCATGTCGCCGATGCGCCGCGTGCCCTGCAGAAGCGCCGTCTGGCCCTCGGCCAGCAGTTGGAACAGCACGGCCAGCGACAGCACGGCGAGTGCGCCCGCGTGCGCCGGGTTGCCGAAGCTGAAGCTCGACACGGGTTCGGACAGCGACCACAGCGCCGCGGCGCCGATCAGACCCAGGCCGACTGCGGACCGGCGCACCACGGTCGCGGTACGCGCGATGCGCTGCGCATCGTCGGATGCCGCCGCTTCGGCGATCTGCCGCACGCCGCTGTTGCCCAGCCCCATGCCGGCAGCGCTGCGTGTGATGTCGACGATGGAGGTGTAAAGGCTCATGAGGCCTATGCCCGCGGGGCCCAGCAGCAATGCGATCAGCTTCGTGCGCACGATGCCCACCGCCACCATCAGCAAAGTGGCGCCGCCGATCAGCGAGGTGGACGCCAGGATGTCGAGGTGGCTTGTGCGGCCGCGCGGCGCGGCGGGCAGCGTCACCGCGCCTGCGCTGACGCCAAGGCTGGGGTCGGGAGGCTGCTCGCCGGCCATCGGGCCTGTCCCTTTCTTCTCAGCGGCGCGGCGAGCCGCCGTCGTGGCCATCGATCCGGCATGCGAAGCGCAGCGTTGTGGCGATGTGCTCCTGCTCCTGCGGCGTGAGCTGCGCGTGGAGCGGCAGCAGGATGCAGCGGTCCTGCGCCTGCTCGGAATGCGCAAGCGAATGGCGAACGGGGATGTCGCGCATTGCGGGCTCACGGTGGCTGCACATGATGCCGCGCCGCGTGCTGATGCCTGCGTCGAGCATGACCTGCATCACAGCGCGCTGCTCGCAGTGCGCCGGCAAGCGCACGCAGTAGCTCTGCCAGTTCGTGCGCGCCCACGGCGGCTCGTCAGGGATCGTGAGACCGGGGATGGCCGACAGCGCCTCGGCGTATTGCGCGGCCAGCTGGCGCCGCCGCTGCACGATGCCCGCGAGCCGCTTCAGTTGCTCGCGCCCCACGGCGGCCTGGATGTCGGTCAAACGGTAGTTGAATCCCACCGACGGGTATGACTCGAAGATCACCTCCGTCGCCTGATGGCGCACCGTGTCGGGCACGCTCATCGCATGCTGTCGCAGAAGCCTGAAGCGCCGGTCCCAGTCCGCATGGTGCGTGGTGAGCATGCCGCCATCACCGGTGCTCACCAGCTTGCGCGGATGGAACGAGAAACAGGCCACGTCGCCATGCGGGCGGCCGATCTTCTCCCAGCGGCCGTTCCACAGGATCTCGCTGCCCACGGCGCAGGCGGCGTCTTCAATGACCGGGAGGCCGCGCTCGCGGGCCAAGGGCACGATGCGCTGCAGATCGCAGGGCATGCCCATCTGGTGCACGCAAAGGATGGCCCGCGTGCGCGGCGTGATGGCGCCTTCGATCAGCGACGGATCGATGTTGAAGCCGGCGGGATCGATGTCGACGAAGACCGGCGTCGCCCCGACATAGCGGATGCTGTTGGCCGTGGCGATGAAGGAGTGGCTGACGGTGATGACCTCGTCGCCAGGCTGCACGCCTGCCACCAGCAGCGCCAGATGCAGCGCCGTCGTGCAGCTCGACACCGCGCATGCATGGGCGGCGCCCACCCACTCGGCAAATTCGCGCTCGAAGGCGGCAACCTCCGGACCCTGCGAGGTCCAGCCGCTCAGGATGGCGCGCCGCGCCGCCTCCGCTTCGGCTTCGCCCAGCAGGGGCATGGCGATCGGGATCATGCCTGCACCTCCGTTGCGCTGCGGTTCGCCTGCCACCACTGCACCAGGCTGCGCAGCCCGTCTTCCAGCCCCACACTGGCCTCGAAGCCGAGCAGATGCTTCGCCTTCTCCGTGGCACCGAGGCGTCGAGACACCGGGTTCACGCTGCGCTCCGGGCCGTACACCGGCTCGAGGTCGGGAGCTTCCATGACTCTCAGCAGCGCGGTAGCCAGCTCGCGCAACGAGGTCTCGACGCCGCTCGCCACGTTGAACACCTCGTCTTCCACCCCCGACTGCAGCGCCAGCAGGTTGGCGCGCGCCACGTCGTCGATGTAGACGAAGTCCATGGTCTGCTGCCCATCGCCCATGATGAGGGGCGGCTCGCCCGCCGCGATGCGCTCCATCCAGCGGATCAGCACTTCGGTGTACTTGCCGTGCACGTCCATGCGCGGCCCGTAGACATTGAAGTAGCGCAGCGCTACGTAAGACAAGCCGTTCATCGCGTGCTGCGAACGCAGCAGGCCCTCCAGCATCAGCTTGCTCGCGCCGTACCAGGTGCGGTTGTTGTACGGGTGATGGTCCTCACGGGTCGGAAAGCGGTCGGCCAGGCCGTAGATCGATGCCGACGAGGCAGCCACGAGCCTGTGCACACCCGCCTCGCAGGCAGCCTCGACGACATTGAAGCTGCCGTCGCACATCACCTCCATCGCTTCACGCGGATCGGCCGCACAAGCCGTGATGCGCAGCGCGGCGAGGTGGATCACGGCGTCCATGCCGCGCATGGCCTGCCGCACCGTATCGGGGTGGCGGATGTCGCCGCGCATGAGCGTCACGCGCGGATTGGCCAGCACCTGCTCGATGTTGGCGCGATTGCCGCGCACGAGGTTGTCGAGTATCACCACTCGCTCGGGCGAATGCTCTCGCAGCAGCAGGTCGATGGTCGACGAGCCGATGAACCCCGCACCGCCGGTCACGAGTATGTTGGCACCGTTGATGTCCATGGAAACCTTTCGTTCACGCCGCGCCGTCGCAGCGGAGGACCACGATAACGGTCCTGATAAGGATCGAGATGTCGAGTGCGAAGGAGCATTCGCGGATGTAGCGCAGGTCCATCCTGACCATGTCGTCGAACGCCACCTTGCTGCGCCCCTCCACCTGCCACACGCCGGTGATGCCAGGCTTCATGGTGAGGATGCGCCTCAGATGCCAGGCTTCGTAGTGCTGCGTCTCGTACGGTATGGGCGGACGCGGTCCGACGAGGCTCATCTCGCCCTTCAACACATTGAAGAACTGGGGCAGCTCGTCGATGCTCGTCTTGCGGATCAAACGGCCGACACGCGTGATGCGCGGATCGGCTTGCAGCTTGTAGTGCACGCCGTTCGGCGCCCCGTGCGATGGAGTCTCGCCCCGGATGATGCTGCTGACGAACTCGCGGTGGATGCCATCGTCCACGTTCGCCAACATCGAGCGGAACTTGTAGAAGGTGAACGGCACCCCGCCTCGGCCAAGCCGCTTCTGCTTGAAGATCACCGGGCCGCGCGACGTGAGCGCGATGGCGGCGGCCACCAGCAGCATGACCGGCCCCAGCAGCACGATGGCGGTGAGCGCGCCCACGATGTCGAGACAGCGCTTGGCGGGATAGCCGCTGCACACGCGCTCCACATCCCAATCGATGAAGGGCTGGAACGGAGGTTCTCCCGTCGGGTCGGCCTCCATGCTGTTGAACAGGTCGTCCGGATAGGTGGCCGCGACCGCGGTGAACGGAAGGTGGGCGGCGATGGCGCCGATCTTTCCGGTAAAGCCTCTGTGGCCTTGTTCGTCGGTGTCGGGACACAGCACCGCGATGACATCGCCCAGATCGCCCACGATGTCGTGTTCGCGCTTGGACAGGCACAGCAGTTTGAGCAGCTGGCCCCTGCACGGCGCGGCCTGCTTGCGATCCACGTCGGGACGATAGATGACGAGCGAGAGAGATGCGCGCGATCGCTCGCACCGCCGCTTCTCGCACCGAAGCGCATGCAGGAACTCGTCCCCCGCCAATGCATCCGGAAAGCGCGGGCCGGGCCTCGCCGGTGTCCGCCCTCTCGCCTTTGGGGATCTGCTGTGCGGGAGGATGCCGCGCTCGGGGTCAGGCCTCGCGCACTCGTTCGAGGACGGCCTCGTAAGCGAGGCCGAACCGTTCACCGCGGGCGCCGAAGATCCGTTCTCAGTGCTCAAAGCGGTTCTCCCAAAACAGCTGGAGAGCTTGAACCGGACGGTCCGGATGTCGGACGGTCCGTGCGCACCTGTACCCCTGATCGATCGTGCTCTTCAACGCAGTCGTCCATAGGGTCGCCGCGTTTGAGGGAGCAATGGTGCACGCGCCTTGCCGGCGCCAGCAAGGGGGCCCCCGGGAGTCCACCTGCCCCGCGATCGTGGGCCGGGATACTCCCAGAACGCTTGCGTTGGCCCCGCGGCGAAACTGCCTTCGCAAGGTGTGTTCGCGCCAAGTGCGGGCACGCCATCGTTCATCAGCAGGAGCAGTAATTTGATGAACAACGCCGTGGAGACGCTTGCCGCAGGTGCCTTGCAGGTGGTGCACACCGTGGCCCGGCATCGGGGGCTGGCGCTCGGCGCATTCGCTTTCGCTGCCCTGGCAAGCGCCCTCGCCATCAGCCGCGTGCACGATCGCTACGAAGCCAGCGCCGTCATCTACGTCGACACCCAGACGGTGCTCAAGCCGTTGATGACCGGCCTGACCCTCGCGCCTGATGTCGACCAGCAGCTCGGCCTGCTGGCCCGCACCCTCATCTCCAAGCCCAACGTCGAGCGCCTGCTTCAGACACCCGATCTGGGCATCGACGTGTCGTCGCGCGATGCGCGTGAAGCGGCGGTGAAACGGCTGCGCAAGCAGATCAAGGTCGATCGAACCACCTCGACCAATCTCTACGAGATCAGCTACCGCGGTGAGAGCCCCGATCGGGCGCAACGCATGGTCGAGGCCACGGTGGATCTGTTCGTGCACACCGGCACGCCGCAGGCGCAGGAGTCGCAGGACGCCGGCCGCTTCATCGATGAACAGGTCCGCGCTTACGAAGCCAAGTTAATCGAGGCGGAGAACCGGCTGAAGGAATTCAAGCTGCACAACTTCGGCGTCGCCGGTCAGCCGGGCACGACCAACGAAGACCTCTACAAGCGCATGTCTGCGTTGACTGACGGCGTGAGCCGGCTGCAAGTGGAACTCGCAGGTGCCGAACACACCCGCGACGCTTTTCGGCGCGAGCTGGCAGCCGAGGAGCCGCGCGCGTTGGCCGAGCTGCCGATCACGCCGAATGCTGCGGCGGCGGTGGCGCTGAATGCGCGCAGCCGGCTCGCGCTGCAGAAGAGACAGCTCGCTGACCTGCGCATGCGCTACACCGAAGAGCACCCCGACGTGGTGATCGCGCGGCACGTCATCAAGCAGCTGGAGGCGGAAGCCGCGGCCGAAGCACGTGGAGCGCCCGGTCGGGCGAACCGCGCCGCCGTGCCTTCGGGCGTCAACCCCGTCTACACGCAGCTTCGCATCTCGCTGGCCGACGCCGAGGCCAAGGTCGATTCGCTGCGCTCGCAGCTCGCGGCGCAACAGGAGCAGCTCAAGGACGTGAGGGCGGTGGCCGCGAGGCTGCCGCAGATCGATGCGGAGTTTGCGCGGCTGAACCGTGACTACGACGTCATCCGAAAGAACTACGAGCTGCTGGTCGGCCGGCGGGAATCAGCCTCCCTGGGTGCCAAGCTCAACCAGTCGGCACAGCTCACCGAGTTTCGTCTCATCGAGCCGCCCAGCGTGTCGCCGGTCCCGGTGGTACCGAGCCGGTTGCAACTGTCGCTGGCCGCGATGCTGGCGGCACTCGCAGCGGGCGTCACGGCACCGCTCGTGGTCGAGCGGCTGCGGCCGGGCTTCGAGGAGCCGGAGGCCTTGCAGCTGTTCGGGGAGCGGCCCGTCGTGGGCGCCGTACCGATGCTCGTCACCGACCAGGGCCGGCTGCGGCAGCGCGCGTCGGCGATCGGATTCGCGGCGGCTTTCGGCTTGGTGTTCATGGCGCAGGCCATCTGGGTGGCCTGGATCGCATCCACATCCGCTTTGCGCTAACCGAGGTTCGTCAGCACATGGGCATCATCGATCAAGCAAGCAAACGTCTGGAGGAGTTATCGCGCGCAGGCATCACTGCGCAGCGACCGGAGACCGGCCGTGCGCGGCACGGCGAATTGCGTGCGCGCCGGGCCGTGGATGCCACCTTCGGCAAGCCCGCGAGCGCGCAGCCGCGCACCAGTGTCATGCTCGACCTCCAGCGGCTGGAGCAGACCGGCCAGATCGTCCGTCCCGAGACACGGTCCGCCCTGGCGGAGCAGTTCCGCCACATCAAGCAGCCGCTGCTGAAGAACCTGCGCGTCAAGACCGGCGCGCCCGGGCGGCAGTCCCTCATCATGGTCACGAGCGCGTTACCGGGTGAAGGCAAGACCTTCTGCGCCATCAACCTGGCTCTCAGCATCGCCGCCGAAGTCGACACCTCGGTGCTGCTGGTGGATGCCGACGTGGTGGCGCCGAGCGTGCTTCGTCGCCTTCAGGTGGGCGCCGGCAAGGGGCTGCTGGATCTGCTGAAGGATCCCCAGCTACCGCTGTCGGACGTGGTGGTGGGGACCAACGTGCCGGGGCTGCAACTTCTTGCGGCGGGCACGCAGACCACCATGTCGACCGAGCTGCTCGCCAGCGATGCCATGAACGAGTTGCTGGGCACGCTCGCGGGTGACGCCACCGATCGCGTGGTGATCTTCGATGCACCGCCGTTGCTGATGACCAACGAGGCGCGTGTGCTGGCCTCGCACGTGGGCCAGATCCTGCTGGTGATCGAGGCATTCAACACGCCGCGCAGCGTGGTCGGCAAGGCCTACGCGGCGCTGCAGCAGTGTCCGACGGTGATGGCGGTGCTGAACAAGGCACCGCAGCCGGCGATTCCACTGGGCTATGGCTATTACTAGAGCCAGAGCCTCGTGCCCGCGCGGTCCGGCGTATACACAGGAGCGACCCGATGAGATCGAACAGGAGCGATTCGACGAGATCGACCGGGCACTGGCACGGGCGCGTGTGCAACGCCTTGCTTTGCTCTGCGCTCGGCCTCAGCGGCTGTGGCGGTGGCGGGTCGGATCCGCCGACGGGTGCCGAGGTGCTCACCGGCACGGCCACGAACGCCGCTGCGGCGCAAGCGCCCACGCAGCCGGGCATGTCGGCGCAGGCCCCTGAGTCCACGACAGCCCGTACACGCCGCCCCGCGCGGTCGTACAACCGCAAGGGTGTGACGACCATCACTGCCAGGCCCGATGGCAAGGCCATTGCCGTGGCTCACGCCGATGGACGCATCCGCATACTCGATCCCGTCGATGCGACCGAGACCAAACTGCTCAAGCGGCCGGACAGCGCCGCGCCTGCAGGCTTGATGTACAGCGGCGACAGCCGGTATGTCATCTCTGCGGGGCGAGACAGCGTCGCCCGGGGCTGGAACGTCGACACCGGCGAGCAGGTCTTCACGCTGAACGGCCACGAGCACCCGCTGCGCACGGCAGCCGTCAGCGCCGATGGTGGGCTGATCGCCACCGCAGGCGAGGAGACGCGCGTCCTGCTCTGGAGCGCAAAGACCGGCCGGCTGCTGCACGCGCTGGGGGGACACACGACTTTCGTGAATGCACTCGCCTTCAGCCCGAACGGGCAGCGGCTCGCAAGCGGCGATGCGTCAGGACGCATCCTCGTCTGGGACGCGGCGAGCCGTCGATTGCTGCACAGGCTGCTCGGTCACGCCGATGAGCTGAACGCGCTCGCCTTCAGCGCGGAAGGCACCCTGCTCGCCAGCGCCGGCGAGGACGGCAAGGTCCTGCTGTGGGACGTGACGACCGGCCGGCAGGTGTACGCCTGCTCGGGCCAGCAGGCGCCCGTACGCGGCCTCGCCTTCGACAGAGCTGGATCGAGGCTGGCCGGTGGCGCGGCCGACGGCCATGTGCTGGTGTGGGACATGGCCACGCGCACGCTGACGCTGGACCTGGTGCGTTCGGATGCCGGTGTCAATGCGGTGGCTTTCGCACAGGACGATGGGGCGAGTCTGCTGGCGGGCAACGAGGCGAACGAGGTTTGGGCCTGGCGTCTTCCCCGGCGGCCCTAGCCCGCAGTTCCAGGCGGCAAGGAGTCAGACGATGCAGCGCGATGGATGGTGGCAAGGCGTACGGACCCGGCTCTGCGCCGTGGCGCTTTTTCTGGGCTGCCTGATCGGCGGCATGCCGGGGGCACGCGCGGCCATCAACCCGGCGCAAGGGCCGGGCGGGCCGATCCTCGTCGTGACGTCGAGCGCGTCACCGTTCAGCACCTACTACGCAGAGATCCTGCGCACGGAAGGATTCAATGCCTTCGCCGTGGCCGACATCTCCGGCGTGACCGCCAGCACGCTGTCGGCCTATGACGTCGTGGTGCTCGCGAAGATGGCGTTGAGCGCAACCCAGGTGACCATGCTCACCAACTGGGTCAACGCCGGCGGCAACCTGATCGCAATGGCGCCGGACCCGCAGCTCGCCGGCTTGCTGGGGATCACGCCCACGGGCGGCACGCTTTCCAATGCCTATCTTCTGGTCGACACGTCGACCAGCGCGGGCGCGGGCATCGTGTCGCAGACGATGCAGTTCCACGGCACGGCAACCTCCTACACGCTCAACGGTGCCACGCGACTGGCCACGCTCTACAGCAACGCCACCACGGCCACCGCCAACCCTGCGGTAATCCAGCGCAGCGTGGGCAGCGGCAACGCAGCGGCCTTTGCCTATGACCTGGCCACTTCCGTCGTCTACACGCGGCAGGGCAACCCGGCGTGGGCAGCGCAGGAGCGCGATGGCTTGGCGCCCATCCGCTCGGACGACAAGTTCTTCGGCAACCGGGCCGGCGACGTGCAGCGCGACTGGATCGATCTCGACAAGGTGGCGATCCCGCAGGCCGACGAGCAGCAGCGCCTGCTCGCCAACATGATCCTCGGCATGAACGGCAACAAAAAGCCGCTGCCGCGCTTCTGGTACTTCCCGCGCGGCGAGAAGGCCGTGGTGATCATGACCGGCGACGACCACGGCAACGGCGGAACGGTCGAGCGCTTCAACCAGTTCAAGTCGCAAAGCCCGGCGAACTGCTCGGTGGCCAACTGGGAATGCGTGCGCGGCACGTCCTACGTCTTCACGTCCACGCCCATGACGGACGCGCAGGCGGGCCAGTTCGCGAGCGAAGGCTTCGAGGTCGGCCTGCACATCGACACCAATTGCGCCGACTTCAGCCAGACCTCGCTGCAAAGCACATACGACCAGCAGGTGCCGCAGTTCCTCAACAAGTACCGCAGCGTCGGACCGCTGCTCACGCAGCGCCACCACTGCATCGTCTGGAGCGACTGGAGTTCCGGCGCGCAGGTGCAGCTGAGTCATGGCATGCGGCTGGACACGTCCTACTACTTCTGGCCGCCGGACTGGGTGGCCGACGTGCCGGGCGTGTTCACCGGTTCGGCCATGCCGATGCGCTTTGCCACGCTCCAAGGCAGCATGCTCGACGTGTACATGGCGGCCACGCAGATGACCGACGAATCGGGGCAGAGCTACCCCTTCACCATCGATGCCCTGCTGGATCGTGCCGTCGGTGCCGAGGGCTACTACGGCGCCTATACCGTGAACGCGCACACCGATCTCGGAACCTCTGCGGTCGCCGATGCGGTGGTGGCCTCTGCACAGGCGCGCAGCGTGCCCATCGTCTCGGCCAAGCAGATGCTGACCTGGCTCGACGCGCGCAACGCCTCCTCTTTCGGCGCCATCGGCTTCAACGCCGGTGTGCTGAGTTTCAGCGTCACCAAGGATCCGCAGGCCAACGGTCTAGAGGCGATGCTGCCGGTGCGCTTCGGCAGCGGCGTGCTGAACACCATCCGTCTCGGCACGACGACGGTGCCCTTCACGACCCGTGTCGTGAAGGGCGTGGAATACGCATTCTTCACGGTCAACGCCGGAAGCTACACCGCGAGCTACGGCAGCGACAGCACCGCGCCCACGGTCACGAACCGCAGCCCCGCGCCCGGTGCCAACGGCGTGAACGTGGATTCGAGCGTGACGGCGGGTTTCAGCGAGGCGATGGACCCGTCCACCATCAACGCATCGACCTTCGAGCTGCGCAATGCCTCCAACGCCGTGGTCACCGCCACGGTGAGCTACGACGGCGCCACTCGCACCGCGACCCTGCGGCCCGCGAGCGCGCTCGCTGCTTCGAGCACCTACACCGCCACCGTGCGCGGCGGGAGTACCGATCCGCGGGCCAAGGATGCGTCGGGCAATGCGCTGGCCTCCAACGCGACGTGGAGCTTCACCACCGGCAGCACACCCACGCAGCCCAGCTGCCCGTGCAGCGGGTGGAGCCCGACGACCACGCCGACGACGCCTGCGTTCAATGACCCCGGTGCGGTGGAAGTGGGCGTGAAGTTCCGCTCCAGCGTGGCGGGCCAGATCACCGGCATCCGCTTCTACAAGGGCAGCGGCAACACGGGAGCGCACGTCGGCAACCTGTGGGCGTCCAACGGCACGCGGCTCGCCACGGCCGACTTCAGCAACGAAACGGCCACGGGCTGGCAGCAGGTGAACTTCGCGACACCGGTGGCGATATCGGCCAACGTGGTCTACGTGGCCTCCTACTTCGCGCCCGTCGGCCACTACGCGGCCGATGGCGGCTACTTCGCGAATGCCGGCGTCGACAACGGGCCGATCCACCTGCTCCGGGATGGCGAGAGCGGCGGCAACGGCGTGTACCTGTACGCCTCGTCGAGCAGTTTCCCGTCGCAGACGTTCAATGCCACGAACTACTGGGTGGACGTGGTGTTCACCACGTCCACGGGTGGAGGTGGCGGCGACACCACGGCGCCCACCGTGACGAGCGTGGCGCCGGCGCAAGGCGCGACGAACGTGGCCACGACGGCCACCGTCACGGCCACCTTCAGCGAAGCGATGGACGCGGCCAGCATCACCACCTCCAGCGTCGAGCTGCGCAACGCGTCCAACGCGCTCGTGGCGGCAAGCGTGGCGTATGACGCCGCCACGCGCACGGCACGGCTCACGCCCAGCGCCGCGCTCGCCGCTTCGGCCAGCTACACCGCCACCGTGCGCGGCGGCACAACCGATCCGCGGGTGAAGGATGTCGCCGGCAACGCACTCGCCGCGAACATGTCGTGGAGCTTCACGACCGCCGCGTCCGGCGGAGGAGGCGGCGGCTGCACGGCGCCGCCCAATCCCATCGTGGCGGAGAACTGCCTACCGGGCAACACGGCCAGCGAATGGGACGTGAGCGGCGTGGGCGACCCGGGCATCCAGGGTTTCGCCACCGACATCAGCGTCAACCGCGGAAGCACGGTGTCGTTCAAGGTCAACACCAACGCCACGAACTATCGCTTCGACATCTACCGCATGGGCTTCTACAACGGCGCGGGCGCACGCAAAGTGGCCACGGTCACGCCGTCGGCGGCTTTGCCTCAGCAGCAGCCCGCCTGTCGCAACGACAGCGCGACGGGCCTGATCGACTGCGGCAACTGGGCTGTATCCGGTTCGTGGGCCGTTCCCGCCACGGCCATCTCCGGCATCTACTTCGCGAAGCTCGTTCGAGGCGACACCGGTGGAGCGAGCCACATCGTCTTCATCGTGCGCGACGACGCGAGCACCTCGCCGCTCCTGTTCCAGACCTCGGACACGACCTGGCAGGCCTACAACTCCTACGGAGGAAACAGCCTTTACACCGGATCGCCGGTGGGGCGCGCCTACAAGGTGAGCTACAACCGCCCGTTCAACACGCGCTCCGTCGACAACGGGCAGGACTGGCTGTTCAACTCCGAGTACCCGATGGTGCGCTGGCTGGAGTCCAACGGCTATCACGTCACCTACACCACGGGCGTTGACAGCGATCGCCGGGGCGACCTGATCCGCAACCACCGGGTGTTCATGTCGGTGGGCCACGACGAGTACTGGTCGGGCACTCAGCGCGCCAACGTAACGGCGGCACGCAATGCCGGCGTACACCTGGCATTCGTCAGCGGCAACGAAGTGTTCTGGAAGACGCGCTGGGAGGCGAGCATCGACGGATCGAACACGCCGCACCGCACGCTGGTGAGCTACAAGGAGACGCACGCCAACGCGAAGATCGACCCGAGCACGGCCTGGACCGGTACCTGGCGCGACCCGCGTTTCAGCCCTCCGTCCGACGGCGGCCGGCCCGAGAACGAGCTGACCGGCACGCTGTTCATGGTCAACGAAGGCGCCACCACCTCGATCACCGTGCCGGGCACGCTCGGCAAGATGCGCTTCTGGCGCAACACCAGCGTGGCCACGCTCGCCGACACAGCCACCGCCACCCTGCCCAACGGCACGCTTGGCTACGAGTGGGATGTGGATGCGGACAACGCATCCCGGCCCGCGGGCCTCGTGCGCCTGTCCACCACCACGGTGAACAACGCCCCGGTGCTGCAGGACTACGGCTCAACCTATGCGTCCGGCACGGCCACGCACTCGATGACGCTCTACAGGCATGCGAGCGGCGCGCTCGTCTTCGGCGCGGGCACGGTGCAGTGGGCGTGGGGGCTGGACGCCACGCACGACCGCGCCGGCACGCCGGCCGACGTACGCATTCAGCAGGCGATGGTGAACCTGTTCGCGGACATGGGCGTGCAGCCGGGGTCACTGCGCACCGGCCTCGTCGCCGCCTCGGCCTCGACCGACAGCACCGCCCCTGCTTCCACCATCACCTCGCCCGCTTCTGGCACCAGCACACCGCCCGGCACGCCGGTCACCATTCGTGGTACGGCGAGCGACAGCGGCGGCACGGTGGGCGGCGTGGAGGTGTCGGTGGACGGCGGCACCACCTGGCGCCGCGCCACGGGGCTGGCGTCGTGGACGTTCAACTGGACGCCTTCAGGCAGCGGCACGGTCAACATCCGATCGCGCGCCGTCGACGACAGCGGCAACATCGAGACGCCGTCCGCCGGCGTGAACGTCACGTTGACCGCACAGACCTGCCCATGCACCTTGTTCTCACCTTCGGCCGTGCCCGGCGTCGCGAGCGACCCGGACACCGCCCCAGTGAACCTGGGCGTGCGTTTCACGAGCGAACAAAGCGGCTTCATCACCGGCATTCGCTTCTACAAAGGCAGCGCCAACACGGGTATCCACGTGGGATCGCTGTGGACGAGCTCAGGCGCGCTCCTCGCTTCGGCCACCTTCACCAACGAGACGGTGTCGGGTTGGCAGCAGGTGAACTTCAGCAACCCGGTGGCGGTGAATGCGAACACGGTCTACGTGGCCTCGTACTTCGCGCCCAACGGCCGCTACGCGGCGGACACCGGCTTCTTCGCCATTGGCACCGACAACCCTCCCCTGCATGCACCGAGTGGAACCAATGGGGTCTACCAATATTCATCCGCCTCGGCCTTCCCCAACTCGACGTTCCAGTCGACCAACTACTGGGTCGACGTGGTGTTCACCACCAGCGGTGGCGGCAGCGGCCCCGATACCACAGCGCCCACGGTGACGACCGTTTCGCCGGCAAGCGGTGCCACGGGGGTGTCCACGCAGGCCCCGGTCACCGCCACTTTCAGCGAGGCCATGGATCCCGCGACGATCGGCACCACCACTTTCGAGCTGCGCGATGCGGCTGGCACGCTGGTTCCCGCCACCGTGACCTACAACGCGACCACCCGCGTCGCGACCCTGACCCCGAGCGCGACGCTGGCGGCGCAGACGCAGTACACCGCCACCGTGAAGGGCGGGTCGACGGATCCGCGCGTCAAGGACCTGGCGGGCAACGCGCTGGCAGCCGCCCGCGTCTGGTCGTTCACGACGGCCGGTGGAACGCCGGACACGACGGCACCGACCGTCACGGCGATCTCGCCCCCCGACGGCGCGATCCTGGTCAGCCGAGGTGCCAACATCACCGTCACCTTCAACGAAGCCATGGCCCCCTCGACCATCAACACGGCCACTTTCGAACTGCGCAACGCGTCCAACGCGCTGGTCGCCGCAACGGTCAGCTATTCCGTGAGCGAGCGCCGGGCGACCCTCAACCCGGTGAGCTCGCTCGCCGCGCAGACGCGCTACACGGTGACCGTCAGGGGCGGGACGACCGACCCGCGGGTGAAAGACCTGGCAGGCAACGCACTCGCGGCCAACCGCAGCTGGTCGTTCACTACGCGGTGAAGCCTACGCGGTGAAGTGCGGCAGCCGGCGCGCCGGGCAGCCCGCCACCCGGCTGCCCGGCGCCGTGCTGCGTATCACCACGCTGCCCAGCCCCACCAGCGTGCCGTCGCCAATCTCCAAATTGTTCATGAGGCTGCTGCCGCTGCCGATGTAGCAGTTCTCGCCGACCACGGTGCTGCCGGCCACGGTGACGTTGGAGCCCACGAGGCTCCAGTCCCCGATGCGCGCGTCGTGATGAATCACGGTGTTGGGCAGCACGCACACATGGTCGCCGATCACCGCATTGCTCGTGATCACCACGCCGGCCATGATCAGCACGTTACAGCCGATGCGCGCCAGCGGCGAAATGCAGGCCGTGGGGTGGATCACGCGCGCCCAGCGATCGTCATCGAGGTTCAGGCCGCGGATGAGCTCGGCGCGCGAGCGGTACGAGTTCGGGCCGCCCGGCACGGCGAGCACCAGGGCCTCAGGCCATTCGTCAAACGCGCCGCGCGACATCACGGCATGGCCGTGTGCCGGCGCGGCGCACTTGGCCGGCGTGTCGTCCACGAAACCGACCATCCGATGGTCTTGGCCGAGGCAGTGCAGCGCTTCGATCCCGTTGCCGTTGCACGGGAAGATCAGCAGCGGCCGCGCCGCATCGGCAGACATCGGCTCAGGCAGGGCCATATCGCGTCGCCGTCAACGGGTGCGGTGCAGGATGTCGTCGCGGTGCGGACCCCGCTCGATCCCATCCGATGCGGCGAGCGAGGCCACCGCCCGCGCCACGACCTCGCATTGAGAGGCCGTCAGCTCCGGGAACATCGGCAGGGACAACACCTCGGTCGCGGCCCGCTCCGCATGCGGAAAGTCCCCGCTGCGGTAGCCGAGGCCGGCGAAGGCAGGCAGCAGGTGAACCGGCGTCGGGTAGTGGATGCCTGTCTGTATGCCCTGCGCGCCGAGCGCGTCCTGCCATGCCTGCCGGCGCGCGGTGCGGATGACATAGAGGTGATAGACGTGGCGCGTATCCACGCTGGCGCGCGGTGTCGCCACGCCGCAGCCGGCAAGCAGCGCGTCATAACGTGCGGCCGCGGCACGCCGGGCCTCGGTCCACTTCTCCAGGTGGCGCAGCTTCACGCGCAGCACGGCGCCCTGTATGCCTTCGAGCCGGAAGTTGAAGCCCTTGAGCACATGGTGGTACTTCTTCTCCGCGCCCCAGTCGCGCAGCATGCGGATCGTGCAGGCGTGGCGTGCATCGCTGGTGACAACCATGCCACCCTCGCCATACGCACCGAGGTTCTTGCCCGGGTAGAAGCTGAAGCACCCCAGGTCGCCCATGCTGCCTGCGCGCCGGCCCTTGTACTGGGCGCCATGCGCCTGGCAGGCATCCTCGATAACGACCAGCCGGTGGCGCCGGGCGATGTCGAGGATGGGGTCCATGTCGGCAGGCTGGCCATACAGATGGACCGGAATGATGGCCTTGGTGCGCGCGGTGATCGCCGCCTCGATCGCCGCGGGGTCCATGGTGAAACTGCGCGGATCGATGTCGACGAACACCGGCCGCGCACCCGTGTAGTCGATGGCCGACACCGTGGCCACGAAGGTGAACGGCACGGTGATGACCTCGTCGCCGCGCCCGATGCCGGCGGCCAGCAGCGCAAGGTGCAAGGCACTGGTGCCTGTGTTCACGCCGATGCCGTGCGCGCAATCGCAGTAGGCCGCGAACTCCTTTTCGAACGCGGCCACTTCGGTGCCGAGGGTGAACTGGCAGCTGTCGAGCACGCCCTGGATGGCCGCGTCGACGTCGGGCTTGATCGACAAGTACTGAGCTTTGAGGTCGACGAATGGAATTGGAATCACGGCGCCCTCCGGTGGTGATGGAGATAGACGGTTTCGCCCTTGTGCCGCATCGACTCGCTGGCGGCTTCGATCAGCTCGACGACGCGCAGGCCAAGCTGCCCGTCGGTTCGTGGTGTCTTGCCGTGCTCCACGCAGTCGACGAAGTGATCGGCTTCGATGCGCAACGCCTCGGTGACGGCAAGTTTCGGTGCCCACATGTCGCCGGTCCGGTAGCCGACCCGCATCTCCTGGATCTTCTGCAGGTCGTCTGTCATGCTCACGCCCTTGTCGTAGACCTTGACCTTCTCGCTGGGCTCGAGGTCGTCGTAGGTGATCATCTTCTTGCTACCGCCCACCAGGATCTGCCGCACCTTCACAGGTGCGAGCCAGCTGACGTTGGCGTGGGCTATCGTTCCGGACTCATAGAACAGGGTCACGTAGGCCAGGTTCTCGGGCGTGCCCGGAAAGTGGTTGGTGCCACTGGCGGACACGGCGACCGGGTGTTCCTTCAGCAGGTGGTCGAGGATCGAGAAGTCGTGCACCGCCAGGTCGGAGATTACGCTCACGTCGCGCTGGAAAAGCCCCAGGTTCACCCGCACGGAGTCGTAGTAGTACACCCGCCCCAGCTCGCCAGCCTGGATGATCTCGGCCATCTTGGCGACCGCGCCGGTGTAGATGAAGGTGTGGTCGATGAGCAGGGTGAGGCGGCGCCGCTGCGCCTCGTCGACCAGCTCGCGCGCCTGAACCACGTTCTCTGTCATCGGCTTTTCCAGCCACAGGTGCTTGCCGGCGTGCAGCGCCGCGCGCGCAAGCTCGAAGTGCGTGTGCACCGGCGTGGCGATCGCGATGGCGTCGATGGCCGGATCGTTCAGCAGCTCACGGAAGTCGGTGGTCGTCTTCGTCGCGGGATAGCGGCGCTGCACGAGTGCGAGCTTGGACGTATCCAGGTCGGATACGGCGCTGACGTTGATCCCGGGCGTCTCTGCGAAGTTGCGCAACAGGTTGGGCCCCCAGTACCCATACCCGATGAGTCCTAGATTGATCACGACGGTGTTCCTCCAATACTGCGGTACTGCCCCGCCGCGACCGCGCGGCCCCGCCCCGTCCACCGCATGGCCGGTGACCTGGCATGGAACACGCTGCCGCGAACGGCACGACGAAACACGGCGATGGCGCCGCCCACGACATGGCCCACCGTGCAATCAGCGGCGTGCTCGTGCGTCTCCGATCACGCGGCCAGGCACGCCGGCCATGACTGCGTAATCAGGAACGTTCTTGGTGATGACGGCACCCGCGCCGATGAGGGCGCCCTCGCCGATCGTGATGCCCGAAACGATGGTCGCGTTCGTACCGATCGACGCGCCGCGTTTGACTCGAGTGAGTTCGACCTTCCAGTCTGCTTCGGTTTGCAGCCGCCCCCCGGGCGTGGTGGCGCGCGGGTAGCGGTCGTTCGTGAACATGACGCCATGCCCGACGAACACCTCGTCTTCGATGATCACGCCCTCGCAGATGAAGCTGTGCGACGAGATCTTGCAGCGCGCGCCGATGCTCGCCCCCTTCTGGATCTCGACGAAGGAGCCGATCTTGGTCTGCTCGCCGATCGAGCACCCGTAGAGATTGACCAGCGACGGGTGGAAGATCTGGACGTCCCTGGACAAGATCACGGTGTCGGAGATGGGCATGGCTTAGGCTCCGTGGCAAGCGCGGGCCAGCACGGTTCGATGCTGCTGCCGCAGTATGAGGAGAAGGAACGTATGGCGAGACGAGCTGCAGCTGGCCAAGCTTTCGCGGGTGCGGATGAGGTGGACGAGACAAACAACATCTCGGTGTGGCTCTGCAGCGGGTCACGCCAGCGTCTCATCCGGCCACGATGAAGAGCACCCGAACTAACCCGCATCGGTGCGAGACCCGTTTCAGGCAGGCACTTCGACAAGCTCAGTGCGAACGGGCGGGGGGGGTTTGTGCGACCACCACATACCGTTCGGGCTGAGCCTGTCGAAGCCCCGCTCGGCGGGTCCAGACACTTCGACAAGCTCAGTGCGAACGGGCGGGGAGGTTCGTGCGACCACCCCATACCGTTTGGGCTGAGCTTGTCGAAGCCCCGCTCGGCGGCTCCAGACACTTCGACAAGCTCAGTGCGAACGGGCGGGGGGAGGTTCGTGCGACCACCACTTACCGTTCGGGCTGAGCCTGTCGAAGCCCCGCTCGGCGGGTTCACGCAATTCGACAAGCTCAGTGCGAACGGGCGGGGGGACGTTCGTGCGACCACCCCATGCCGTTCGGGCTGAGCCTGTCGAAGCCCCGCTCGGCGGGTTCACGCAATTCGACAAGCTCAGTGCGAACGGGCGGGGGGAGGTTCGTGCGATCACCCCATGCCGTTCGAGCTGAGCCTGTCGAAGCCCCGCTCGGCGGGCTCACGCACTTCGACAAGCTCAGTG
>CBINBY010000056.1:0-32429 GCA_966248995.1 uncultured Burkholderiales bacterium
GCCGTGCCGCACACCACGATCCAGTGTTCGGCGCGATGGTGGTGCTTCTGGAGGCTGAGCGAGGCGCCCGGCTTGACCATGATGCGCTTGACCTGAAAGCGCGAGCCCGAGTCGATGCTGTCGTACCAGCCCCAGGGGCGGTGCACCTGGCGGTGCAGCGTGTGCTCGCTGCGGCCCTTGCCGTCGAGGTGGGTCACGACGTGCTTCACGTCCTGGCTGCGGCTGCGGTCGGTCACAAGCACCGCATCGGGCGTTTCCACCACCACCACGTTCTCCAGGCCCACCACGCCCACCAGCCGGCTGGTGGCATGCACGAGCGTGCCGTGGCTGTCGCGCACGAAGGTGTCGCCGCTGCAGGCGTTGCCCTGCGCGTCCTTCTCGCTCACCTGCCACACGGCGTCCCAGGCGCCGAGGTCCGACCAGCCCGCGGCCAGCGGGACCATGCGGATGTCGTAGGCCGATGAACCGGGGCACTTCTCCATCACCGCGTAGTCCACCGACTCGCTCGGGATGGCGGCGAACTCGTTCTTGCCGGGCCGCACGAAGCTCGCGTCCGTGGTTCGCTGCTCCCAAGCCGCGCGCGTGGCGCCTTCGATGTCCGGGCGGAACTGGGCGAGCGCCTGCAGCCACAGCGACGCGCGCACCACGAACATGCCGCTGTTCCAGTAGTAGTGCCCCTCGGCCAGGTAGCGCTCGGCGGTGGCCCGATCAGGCTTCTCTACGAACTGAGCCACCACGGGCGCATCGATGGGGCCGGTGCCCGCCGCTGCGCGGATGTAGCCGTAACCGGTTTCCGGCCGGTCGGGCGTGACGCCCAGGATCACGAACGCCCCCTGTGCCGCGATGCGCACCGCCTGCTGCAATGCGCGGGTGAAGGCCGGCTCGTCCGTCACCGTCTGGTCGGCCGGTGTCACCACCAGCACGGGGTCGGCGCCGCCCGCGCCGGCGTGCAGCGCGGCCAGCGTCATCGCGGGCGCGGTGTTGCGGCCCATGGGCTCCAGCACGGCGGTCGCTTCCGCTACCCCTTTGACCTCGCGCAGCTGGTCGAGCACGAGGAAGCGGTGCTCTTCGTTGCCCACCACGCACGGCGGGGCGACCGAGATGTCATCGGCCTTGAGCGCGGCCAGCCGGGCGGCGGCCTGCTGGAAGAGGCTGCGGTTGCCCTGCAGCACCAGGAACTGCTTGGGGTACTGCGCGCGCGACAGCGGCCACAGCCGCGTGCCGCTGCCGCCGGCCATGACGACCGGTTGAACGTGGATGGGGGAGCTCATGGCCTGGGGGATGTTTCGGTGGAGGTGTCGAAGCCTTCGGGGTTCGTGCTCTGCCAGCGCCAGGCGTCCGCGCACATGGCATCCAGGTCGCGGGTGGCGCGCCAGCCGAGCAGCTGGTGCGCCACGCTCGGGTCGGCGTAGCTGGCGTCGATGTCGCCCGGCCGGCGGGGGGCGATCTGGTAGGGAATGGGCCGGCCGCTCGCCTTCTCGAACGCCTGCACCAGTTCGAGCACGCTGTAGCCCCGGCCCGTGCCGAGGTTGGCGGTGACGCCCTGCTGGCGATCGAGCAGGTAGCGCAGCGCGGCCACGTGGCCTTCGGCCAGGTCCATCACGTGGATGTAGTCGCGCACGCCGGTGCCGTCGGGCGTGTCGTAGTCGTTGCCGAAGACCGACAGCCGCTCGCGCTTGCCGACGGCCACCTGCGTGATGAAGGGCATGACGTTGTTCGGGATGCCGCGCGGGTCCTCCCCGATGAGGCCGCTCTCATGAGCGCCCACCGGGTTGAAGTAGCGCAGCAGCGCGATCTTCCAGCGCGTATCACCGCGCTCCAGATCGCGCAGGATGTCCTCGCTCATCAGTTTGGTGGCGCCGTAGGGGTTGGTCGTGGCGAGAGGCGCGTCCTCGCGGATCGGCAGCGAGCGCGGCTTGCCGTACACCGTGGCGCTGGAGCTGAACACGAGCGTGCGCACGTCATGGCGCTCCATCGTCTGCGCCAGGGTGAGCAGGCCGCCCAGGTTGTTGGCGTAGTAGGCGAGCGGCTTCTGCGTGCTCTCGCCCACGGCTTTGAGCGCGGCGAAGTGCACCGCCGCGTCGATGCGGTGGCGCTCGAACACGCCCTGCAGCGCCTGCGCATCGCACACGTCCACCTGCTCGAAGACCGGCGTCTCGCCGGTGAGCCGGGCCAGGCGCTCCAGCACACGCGGCGAGCTGTTGACGAAGCTGTCCACGCCCACCACACCGAAGCCGGCGGCACGCAAGGCGAGCCAAGTGTGCGAAGCGATGTAGCCGGTGGCTCCGGTGAGCAGGATGGTGCGGGTCATTGAAGGACGAATTGCCCGTAGCAGGAGGTGATGTTGGCGCGGAAATCGGACGAACTGGAGCCGCGCTCGTGAGACAGGCTGCAGCCCAGTCCGATGGCACGCGTGGCCTGGTAGTGTGCAGCCAGCCTGAGCTTGGTGGTGTTGCTGCTGAAGCTGGGGCCGTCGCGCGGCTCGAAGTCGCTGCGCACATAGCGCAGGCTGCCGTTGACCATGATCTTCGCCGTGGCCGCCCAGTCGGCTTCCACCAAGCCGATCCAGCTGAGCCGGCTGTTTTCGAACTGCAGGCCCGCAAGGCCGATCTGCTCCAGCGACAGGAACGAGGTCTGGTCGGCGGTGTCGCGGATCAGCGAGCTGCGCACCACGGTCTTGCCCGTGGGCTTGTATTCCCAGCTGACCGCACCCGTCACGCCATCGAAGTCGGCGCGGCTGGGGGCGGTGTGGTCTTCCTTGGTGAGGCTGATGCGGCCGGTGACCGTGCTCAGGCCTGAAGGCACCCAGCTCACGCTGAAGTCGATGTCCTTGCGGTCCGTCTCGTCGGGCTCCACGGGGCCCAGCGTGGGCACGCCGTTGGTGAACTGCAGGGGCAGGAGCGGCTGGAAGAGCGGCGTTTCTGCCTTGGTGGCGCGGCCTGTCACGCCGAAGCTCAGCTCGCCGCCTCCTCGCCAGCGCAAACCCAGCGAGGCCGTGTCCTGCGTGGTGTCGCGGTGGTTCGAAAGCGCGAGGTCCAGCTTGCGACGCTCCACCGTGCCCTCCACGCCGAGGGCGGAGGTGTAGCCCCAGCGCACCCCCGCCGAGGCGGACCGCACCTTCTCGATGTCCTTGGTGTTGGCGGCGTTGGGGCCGAGCACGACCCCGATGACCGATTGATCGGTCAGGCTCTTGCGGCTGTTGAACCGCAGGCTGCCGGAGAGATCGCCTACCGTTTCCCAATTGAGCCCCGTGCTCACCGAATGGCTGGTGTTGTCCAACTGCTCCAGCTTGTCGAACTTGTTCTTCGTGGCCGTCGCGTCGAGGTACAGCCGCTGTCGCCCGGGGCGCCAGTCGATACCGCCCAGCACGCCCGTGCTGGAAATGGTGTCCGCCTGTTTATTGCCCACACCGCGGAACACGTTGTCGTCGCGCGTGAAGGCCTGGCTCACGCCGATGTACCAGGGACGTTCCTCGGCCGCGGCCGGCGTGCCGCCTATGACCGTCAGCGCGGCGAGCAGGGCCAGCGGGGGGTGGACCGCGGCGTGCATTCTTCTGTGCATGTATCTCTCCGGAAGGATTTGCAGATCTCTTCGACGGCGGACTCCATACAAGCTGCCCGCGACGCTGACTCAATAAGCGTTCCGGTCGAAAAACACGAGGCGGATGGTACGCACGATGATCTGCAGGTCCAGTCCGAGGGACCAGTTCCGCAGATACTCCAGGTCGTATTCGACCCGTGCCTGCATCTTCTCTAGGGTATCGGTCTCCCCCCGGTGACCGTGAACCTGCGCCCAGCCGGTGATGCCCGGCTTGACCTTGTGGCGAACCATGTAGGCCTTGATGATGCGCCGGTACTCCTCATTGTGGGCCACGGCATGCGGGCGCGGACCCACGATGCTCATGTGGCCCTGGAGCACGTTGAAGAACTGCGGCAGCTCGTCCAGCGAGGTGCGTCGCAGAAAGGCGCCAAAGCGCGTGATGCGCGGGTCGTTCTTCGTGGCCTGTCGCACGACCGGTCCGTTGTCCTGCGCCACCATGGAGCGGAACTTGTAGACGATGATCTCTTCGCCATCGAGCCCGTTGCGGCGCTGCTTGAAGATCACGGGCCCGGACGAGCTCAGCTTCACGCCGATCGCCAGCGCCAGCAGCACCGGCGAGATGAGGACGATGATGAGCGTGGCCAGCACGATGTCGCTCACGCGCTTGACCAGTTCGTTGGTGCCGGTGAAGGGTGTCTCGCAGATGCCCACCACCGGCACGCCGTTGATGTCCTGCAGCCGCCCCTGGATGATGCTGATGCCGAACACGTCGGGCACGAAGAAGATGGACGCGGTCGTGCCCTGCATGCCTTCGAGCAGCTGCACGATGCGCGGCTGCGAGCCCAGCGGCAGGGTGATGAAGACCTCGCGGATGCCGTGCTGGCGGATGTACTCGGCCACGTCCTTCAGACCGCCCAGTCGCTGCGCGCTCGCGCCTTCGTGCACGCGCTCGTCGGTGCGGTCGTCGAAGTAGCCGACGAAGTCGATGCCCTGGTCCTCGCCGTCGACCAGTGCCCGCGCCACCTTCACGCCCAGGGGGCCCGCGCCCACCACGATGGCCGACCGCCTCGCATGCGGCAGCGAGGCCTCGCGGCGCACGATCTTCTGGCCGATGTAGACGGCCACCCATTGCAGCACCGGCGTGGCCACGATCCATGCCAGCAGCGCGTCGCGATCGAAGAAATCGATGCTGTCCGTGGCATACCCGGACAGCGCCATGATGATCACGAGCACGACCCAGGTGGAACCGAGGTCCACCGCCGCAGCGATGAGGTGGTCCCGGAAGCGGTCGCGCCCCGGGAAGGTGAGCGCGAAGATCAGCAGGGCCACGGTGAGCTCGGGCCGGTCGATGCGCTCTCCGAAGTGGATGTTCGCGATCAGGAAGGTCGCGACGATGATGGCCGGCTCCATGAATGCGGCCACCATCGATCGCACCGACTGCGGTGCGCTGTAGAAGGTCCTCTTGTACGTGCGTTCTTCAAACATCGGTCAGAAGGCCCCTGCGCAAGCTGCCTGTTGCAGGCGCCTGCGTGAGCTGCGGCACGTTCGGCCGCAAGTGGTGCGTGGACCGACCGCTTGGTGTTCGTCGGACCTGCTGCTTCCCCGAAAAGCGCAAGGCCCGTCCGGTCTTCGAGCCGCCGATTCTCCATCAAAACCGTGCCCCGGCAGGACCCGTGCCCGCCCCTCGTCCGGCCAGGGCCGGTGCCTACAATGGCCCGCATGTTTTCGACCCTTCAGCAGCTCGCCGCAACTGCCTTCATGGAGCGCCTGACGCTATGGCTCAACCATGTCATCGCGGGCGAAGACGCTGCCGTGCAACGGCTGCGCCCGCATGCCGGGCGCCTGGTGCGAATCGAGCTCTCGGGATGGCCCGCGCTGCTGCCTCCCCTGCCGGAGCTGAGCTTCGGCATCACGCCGGCCGGCCTGCTGGAATGGAACGCAATCGCCCCGGCGGCCCCGCCCGACCTCGTCGTTGCGGTCGATGCCTCCAGCCCCTTCCAGCGCGTGCTCGAGGGCCTGGCCGGCCAGCGGCCGCCCGTGACCGTGAGCGGCGATGCCGCGCTGGCCACCGACATGAGCTGGCTGATGGACAACCTGCGCTGGGACGTCCAGGACGACCTGGCGCGCGTCGTAGGGCCCGGCCCAGCGCATGAGCTGGCGCGCATCGGCAGCATGCTGGCCTCCGGTGTGCGCGAGACGGTGCGCACGCTTGCCGGCCTGGCGGCCGGCCGGGGATCCGGAGCGCGATGAGGCACGTCGCGCGCCTCGTCTTCATCGTCTTCACGGTACTGCGCTACGGGCTGGATGAGCTGGCGCTCTCCAGCTTCCGGCACCGGGGGGTGCGCCTGCTGGCGCGGCTCGTCACCATCGGCCGCCGTTTCGACGTGCCACGCGGCGTGCGCCTGCGGCTGGCGCTCGAGCGGCTGGGTCCCATCTTCGTCAAGTTCGGGCAGGTGCTCTCGACACGGCGCGACCTGCTGCCCGCCGACGTGGCCAACGAGCTCGCGCTGCTGCAGGACCGCGTGCCGCCTTTCCCGGCCGAGGTGGCGCGCAGGCTTGTGGAGCAGGCCTTCGGCCGGCCGGTGCAGGCGCTGTTCGACCGCTTCGATGCCGAGCCCGTGGCAAGCGCGTCCATTGCGCAGGTGCATTTCGCCCGCTTGAAGGATGGCCGCGAGGTGGCCGTCAAGGTGCTGCGTCCCGGCATGCTCGCGGTGATCGACGACGACCTGTCGCTCATGCGCACGCTGGCACGCTGGGTCGAGCGCCTGAGCGCCGACGCGCGGCGGCTCAAGGCGCGGGAGGTGGTCGCCGAGTTCGACATCTACCTGCACGACGAGCTCGACCTCGTGCGCGAGGCCGCCAATGCCGCCCAGCTGCGCCGCAACATGGAAGGCCTGCAGCTCGTCATGGTCCCCGAGATGCACTGGGAGCTGTGCACGCCAGGCGTCATCGTGATGGAGCGCATGCACGGTGTGCCCATCAGCCAGACGCAGCGGTTGCGCGAGGCGGGCGTGGACATCCCCAAGCTGGCGCGAGACGGCGTCACCATCTTCTTCACCCAGGTGTTCCGCGACGGCTTCTTCCATGCCGACATGCACCCGGGCAACATCCAGGTGAGCATCGCGCCGGCGAGCTTCGGCCGCTACATCGCGCTCGACTTCGGTATCGTGGGCACGCTCACGGAGTTCGACAAGGAGTACCTGGCGCAGAACTTCGTCGCCTTCTTCCGCCGGGACTACAAGCGGGTGGCGGAGCTGCACGTGGAAAGTGGCTGGGTGCCGCCCGCCACGCGCGTCGACGAGCTGGAAGGCGCCATCCGCACGGTGTGCGAGCCGCATTTCGACCGGCCGCTGAAGGACATTTCCCTGGGCCAGGTGCTGCTGCGCCTGTTCCAGGCCTCGCGCCGATTCAACGTGGAAATCCAGCCGCAACTCGTGCTGCTGCAGAAAACCTTGCTCAACGTGGAAGGCCTGGGCCGCGAGCTCGATCCCGAACTCGACCTGTGGGCCACCGCCAAGCCCTTCCTGGAGCGCTGGATGAACGATCAGATCGGCTGGCGCGGGCTGGCCGAGCGGCTCAGGCAAGAGGCTCCGCGTTACGCGCAGCTGCTGCCGGAGCTGCCTCGGCTCCTGCACCAGTCGCTGCAGAAGCGTTCGCCCTTGGAGCAGCGGATGATCGAAATGCTCCTGGTCGAACAGCTGCGCACCAACCGCCTGCTCCGGGCGACGATCAGCCTCGGGCTGCTAATTGCCGGGGGGCTTGCCGCCTACATCGTGTTGCGCATGGGGCAGTGACCCACCTTGCCCGCACGGATGTCGCTGTGGGGATAAGTCGATAATCCCGGATTCCCACCGATCCCGTTCCCGCTTCGGAGAGGCGCGTCATGCTGCTGGCCCTGGTCATCGTCTACCTCCTTTTCACCATTGCCATCGGGCTGTGGGCCGCCAAGCGGGTGAAGAGCACGGCCGACTTCGCCATTGCAGGCCGGCACCTGCCGTTGGTGATGATCGTCACGACGACCTTCGCCACCTGGTTCGGTTCGGAAACCGTGCTCGGCATTCCGGCCAAGTTCGTGCAAGGCGGACTGAACGGCGTGGTGGAAGATCCCTTCGGGGCCGGCACCTGCCTCATCCTGGTGGGCCTGTTCTTCGCGGCCAAGCTCTACAAGATGACGCTGCTGACGATCAGCGACTACTACCGCGAGCGTTACGGCCGGGGCATCGAGGTCGTTTGCTCGCTGATCATCATCCTGTCGTACCTCGGCTGGGTTTCCGCCCAGGTCACGGCGCTGGGTCTCGTGTTCAACCTGCTGTCCGGCGGCGCCATCCCGATCCCGGTGGGCATGGTGCTCGGCACGGCGTCGATCCTGGCCTACACGCTCTTCGGCGGCATGTGGTCGGTGGCGGTGACCGACTTCATCCAGATGATCATCCTCGTGGCGGGGCTCGCCATCATCGCCATGTTCGCCGCCGGGCAGGCGGGCGGCGCAGACAAGGTGGTCGCGCTGGCCGTCAGCAAGGATCTCTTCCACTTCCTGCCCGAGCCCACCTTCAAGGAAGTGGCGTTCTTCTTCGCGGCGGCCATCACCATGATGCTCGGCTCCATCCCGCAGCAGGACGTCTTCCAGCGCGTCATGTCGGCCAACAGCGTGCACGCGGCCACCAAGGGGCCGGTGATCGGTGGCATTGCCTACATCCTCTTCGCCTTCGTGCCGATGTTCCTGGTCACGAGCGCGCTGATCATCATGCCGGAGCAGGCCGCGGTGCTCATCAAGGAGGATCCCCAGAAGGTGCTGCCAACGCTGGTGCTCGAGCGCATGCCGTTCGTCATGCAGGTGCTGTTCTTCGGGGCCTTGTTGTCGGCCCTCAAGTCGACCGCCTCGGCGACGCTGCTGGCTCCGTCGGTCACCTTCGTCGAGAACATCTGGCGGCAGTTCGTCCCGCGCACCAGCGACCGCAAGGAACTGTGGACCATGCGGGCGGCGGTGCTGGTGTTCAGCGTCCTCGTCTGCGGCTATGCCATCGCCTTGCAGGGCACCTCCATCTACGACATGGTGTCGAGCGCCTACCAGGTCACGCTCGTCGGCGCCTTCGTGCCTCTCGTCTTCGGCCTGTACTGGACCCGCGCGACCACGCAGGGCGCGGTCTTCTCGATCGTGCTGGGCGTGCTGGCCTGGCTGCTGTTTCTCTTCACTCCGGCCGGCGAGGCCTTCCCGGCGCAACTTGCCGGTGTGCTGATGGCCGTGATCGGCATGGTGGTGGGTTCGCTCGGTCCGCAGGCGGTGAAGAACCGTCAAGGTTCGCACCATCGGGTGGTGGGCGTGGTCAGCACTTGAAGAACTTCACGTTCGCCCCGATTTGTCATGCGCCTCGGGTCGGACGGCTCCTGGCCCGTTTCTATAATTTTCGTTTTCCTTTTGAAATCAAGAGCTTAGCCATGCCGATCTACGCCTACCGCTGCGAATCCTGCGGCCACGCGAAGGATGTGCTGCAAAAGGTCTCCGACCCGGTCCTGTCGGTGTGCCCCGCGTGCGGAGCCTCGTCGTTCAAGAAGCAGCTCACCGCCGCCGGTTTCCAGCTCAAGGGTTCCGGCTGGTACGCCACCGATTTCCGTGGTGGCAGCGGCACGGCCAAGCCGGATGCCCAGCCCGAGGGCGGCAAGTCCGACAGCGGCGACACCGCCCCGGCGGCGCCCGCGCCGGCAGCTTCGGCGAGCCCCGCGGCTCCCGCTGCAGGGTGCGGCACTTCCTGCGCTTGCCATTGACGGCCGCCTTGCCGGGGGCAAAGTGAAAAGGTACCTGCTCGCCGGCCTGCTGGTCTGGTTGCCGCTGGCCATCACCATCTGGGTGCTGCATGCGGCGCTCGGGCTGTTGGACGGCGTCTTCGCCGCGCTGCTCACGGCCACGCAGCCCGTCCTGCCGCCGGCGGCCGCGCCCGTCATCGACCTCCTCAAGAGCATTCCGGGGCTCGGCGTGATCGTGTTGTTCGCCGGGCTGCTGCTCACGGGCATCTTCGCCACCAACATGGCCGGGCAGTGGGCGTTGCACCAGGGCAGCCGCATCCTCAACCAGATCCCCATCGTCAAGTCGATCTACAGCTCGGTGAAGCAGGTGTCCGATACCCTGTTCTCGAGCAGCGGCAATGCGTTTCGCGAGGCGGTGCTGGTGCAGTATCCGCGCGAAGGCGCCTGGACCATCGCCTTCGTCACCGGCCGCCCGGGCGGCGAGGCGGCGCTGCACCTGAAGAGCGACTACCTGAGCGTTTACGTGCCCACGACGCCCAACCCGACCTCGGGCTTCTTCCTCATGGTGCCTCGCAAGGACGTGATCGAACTCTCGATGAGCGTGGACGAGGCGCTGAAATACATCATTTCGATGGGCGTGGTGGCACCACCGGTGCCGCTCGCGGCGCCGGCGCGAAACCAGCTCGGTTGAGCGCGTGAGCCGCAGCGCCCACCGCTAACCGCGCAAGCGGTGCGTCCCCGAATCAAGACCCGGATATTGGAGCGACTATGAGAACCACCTACTGCGGCCTCGTCAGCGACGAGCTGATGGGCCAGACCGTGACGCTGATGGGTTGGGCGCACCGGCGCCGCGACCACGGTGGCGTGATCTTCATCGACCTGCGCGATCGCGAGGGCCTGGTGCAGGTGGTCTGCGACCCCGACCGCCCGGACATGTTCCAGACGGCCGAAGGCGTGCGCAACGAGTACTGCCTCAAGGTCGTGGGCAAGGTGCGCGCACGTCCCGCGGGCACCGAGAACCCCAACCTCACCAGCGGCAAGGTCGAGATCCTCTGTCACGAGCTGGAGGTGCTCAACCCCAGCGTCACGCCGCCCTTCCAGCTCGACGACGAGAACCTGTCGGAGACCACCCGGCTCACGCACCGTGTGCTCGACCTGCGCCGGCCCACGATGCAGAAGAACATGATGCTGCGCTACCGCGTGGCTATGGAGGTGCGCAAGTACCTCGATGCGTTGGGCTTCATCGACATCGAGACGCCCATGCTCACCAAGAGCACGCCCGAAGGCGCGCGCGACTACCTCGTGCCCAGCCGCGTGAACGAAGGCATGTTCTTCGCGCTGCCGCAGTCGCCGCAGCTGTTCAAGCAATTGCTCATGGTTGCTGGCTTCGACCGCTACTACCAGATCACCAAGTGCTTCCGTGATGAGGACCTGCGTGCCGACCGCCAGCCCGAGTTCACGCAGATCGACATCGAGACGAGCTTCCTCGGCGAGGAGCAGATCCGCGAGATGTTCGAGGGGATGATCCGCACGGTGTTCCAGCGGACCATCGGCGTGGATCTGGGGGCCTACCCGGTGATGAAGTACGCCGAGGCCATGCACCGCTACGGCTCCGACAAGCCCGACCTGCGCGTCAAGCTCGAGTTCACCGAGCTCACCGACGTGATGAAGGGCGTGGACTTCAAGGTCTTCTCCACTCCCGCCACCATGAAGGGTGGGCGCGTGGCGGCGCTGCGCGTGCCCGGTGGCGGCGAGATGAGCCGCGGCGAGATCGATGCCTACACCGAGTTCGTAAAGATCTACGGTGCCAAGGGCCTGGCCTGGATCAAGGTGAACGACATCGCCAAGGGCCGCGAGGGGCTGCAGTCGCCCATCGTCAAGAACCTGCACGACGCGGCGCTCGATCAGGTGCTGTCGCGCACGGGGGCGCGTTCGGGCGACCTCATCTTCTTCGGCGCCGACAAGGAGAAGATCGTCAATGATGCGCTCGGCGCACTGCGCATCAAGATCGGCCACAGCGAGTTCGGCCGCACGCACGGTCTGTTCGAGGACCGCTGGGCGCCGCTGTGGGTCATCGACTTCCCCATGTTCGAGTACGACGAGGAGGCGCAGCGCTGGAATGCGGTGCACCACCCGTTCACCTCGCCCAAGGATGGCCACGAGGACCTGATGACCACCGACCCGGGCGCCTGCGTAGCCAAGGCCTACGACATGGTGCTCAACGGCTGGGAGCTGGGCGGCGGCTCCGTGCGCATCCACCGTGCCGACGTGCAGAGCAAGGTGTTCGACGCGCTCAAGATCGACCACGAGGAGGCTCAGGCCAAATTCGGCTTCCTGCTGGAGGCGCTGCAGTACGGCGCGCCCCCGCATGGCGGCCTGGCCTTCGGCCTGGACCGCATCGTGACGCTCATGACCGGCGCCGAAAGCATTCGCGACGTGATTGCCTTCCCGAAGACGCAGCGCGCCCAGTGCCTGCTGACGCATGCGCCCAGCCTGGTGGACGAAAAGCAGCTGCGCGAGCTGCACATCCGCCTGCGCAATCCCCAGCCGGTGGGGGGCACGGCCTGAGCGCTTGCAAGGGGCGCTGGCATCATCGGCCTCGCCGATGTCAATGAAAGGGCTGCCCGGTGCAGCCCCTTTTTTTCGGGAGGACACATGCGTTTGCACCACCTGGCCATTTCCGCGTCGATGATCCTGGCCGCCGCGTTGCAGGCCGGCTGCGGCGAAAAGAAGACCGAGCTGGGCGAGGGCGGTTCGATGGTCTCGGGCTCCGCGGGCCCTGCCGGCGCGCAGGCCGCCTCGAAAGACCTGGTGCGCTGCGACGCGCCGGTGGCCACGCTGGCGCTGGCCGAAA
Organism: uncultured Burkholderiales bacterium; assembly: GCA_966248995.1. Taxonomy (GTDB): domain Bacteria; phylum Pseudomonadota; class Gammaproteobacteria; order Burkholderiales; family Burkholderiaceae_C; genus Albitalea. The sequence continues at coordinate 12,137 of CBINBY010000056.1, forward strand.
ACCCCAACGGCTACACCATGACCAACCACTACCAGCTGCCCGCCTCGCCGGTGCCGCTGGTCAAGCTGATCGCGCAGCAAAGCGGTTGCTTTCGCGTGGTCGATCGCGCCGCCGGCCTGCGCAGCACGATCCAGGAGCAGGAACTCAAGGAATCAGGTGTCTTGCGCACGCGGGGCAACACGGTGGCGAAAGGCAAGGGCTACGAAGCGCAATACACGCTGGTGCCCAGCCTGACCTTCAGCGAGCAGGACGCCGGCCGCGGCCTCGGTGGTGTCATAGCGATGATCCCGGTGCTGCGCGACATCGCGGGGCTGGCCGGTATGGTCGAGCAGGTCAAGTTCAAGGAGGCGCAGGTCGCTCTGCTGCTCACCGACAACGAAACCACCGAGCAGCTGGCCGCCGCCACCGGCTCGGCCAAGACCACCGACCTTGGCGTGGGGGGCCTGGTGCTCGGCAAGTTTGGCGGCGCCGGCGGCGTGGGCTGGAGCAACACCAACGAAGGCAAGGTGATCGCCGCGGCGTTTTTCGATGCGCACAACAAGCTGGTGACGCAGGTGCGCCAGCTCGCCGCCAGGGAGATGCCGCCGGCAGTGGCCGTGAAGCAGTGATGTGTCGAAAGCGGCGATCGTTGGCCAAAATGGCAGGACCATGCGCTCGCCCAAGATCCCCGAATCCGTCCTGGTGGTGATCCACACCGCCGATCTCGAGGTGCTGCTCATCGAGCGCGCCGACCACCCCGGCTACTGGCAAAGCGTGACGGGTTCCAAGGACACGGTGGAGGAATCGCTCGTGGAGACCGCGCTCCGCGAGGTGGCCGAGGAAACCGGTATCGTCATCGGGTCGGCCCAGGTGCCGCTCCAGTGCCTGACAGACTGGAACATGCGCAACGTCTACGAGATCTATCCCGTCTGGCGTCATCGCTACGAGCCCGGCATTACCCATAACACCGAGCATGTGTTCGGCCTGCTCGTCCCGAGGGATGTGAAGGTCACGCTGGCGCCGCGCGAGCACCTCGACCACGTCTGGCTGCCGTATCGCGCGGCAGCCGACCGCTGCTTTTCGCCTTCGAACGCCGAGGCGATCCTGCAGTTGCCGAGGTTCGCATGAGCACCAGCCGCCCGCTGCGCTACGCGAACACGTCGATGCATCCCAGCCACGTGCTGCGCGTGGCCACCTACAACATCCATAAGGGCGTGCGCGGCATCGGCCCCAACAAGCGGCTGGAGATCCACAACCTCGGCCTGGGCATCGAGGCCCTGGACGCCGACCTCGTGTTCCTGCAGGAGGTGAGGCTGTTCAACCATTCGGAGGCCCGCCGCTTCGCGGACACCCACGTCGGCTGGCCGCGCATGCCGCAGGCCGAATACCTCGCGCCCGACGGGTATGAAGTCGCGTACCGCACGAATGCCATCACGCGCGGCGGCGAGCATGGCAACGCGCTGCTGTCGCGCTGGCCCATCGGCGACATCTGCCACCGGGACGTGTCGGACCATCGTTTCGAGCAGCGCGGGCTGCTGCACGTCCCCATCCACTGGAACGGCGAGCTCGTGCACGGCATCGTGGCCCATCTGGGGCTCATGCATTCGAGCCGCGTGCGCCAGGTGGAGCGCATCGCAGCCTTCATCGAGGCGGAGGTGCCGAGGAACGAGCGGCTCGTGCTGGCCGGTGACTTCAACGACTGGGGCGAGAAGCTCGACCTGCCCATGCGCACCATGGGCCTGCAGCGCGCCACGCCCGATGGTGCGTCTCCGCTGCGCACCTTCCCCTCGCTGGTGCCCGTGTTCGCGCTGGATCGCATCTACACCCGCGGTTTTCGCTGCTCTTCGGCTTTCGTGCCCCGGGGCAATACCTGGGCGCGCATGTCCGACCACCTGCCATGCGTGGCCGAGTTGGAGATGGACTGAGCGCGCCGCCGGCCGCCAGCGAGGGGGTGGCCGAGACCGACAGCCGCTTCGATCCGATCGCCCGAATGATGCCGCGGGCCGTGTTCACGGGCGGCAACGAGGTGCGCCTGCTGCGAGGTGGCGACGAGCTGTTCCCCGCGATGCGCCGGGCGATCGCCGCGGCGCGGCACGAGATCTGGCTGGCCACCTACATCTTCCACACCGACCCCGCGGCGCTCGGCATGGCCGAGGCGCTGTGCGAGGCCGCGCGGCGCGGCGTGCAGGTGAGGGTGGTGATCGACGGTTTCGGCAGCCGCTCGACGCTGCCGGTGCTGCAGCCGCTGCTGTGCGAGGCGGGTGTCGGTGTGGCGGTGTTCAGGCCCATCCACCGCTGGTGGAACTGGCTGCAGCCCGGGCAACTGCGGCGGCTGCATCAGAAGCTGTGCGTCGTGGACGGTGAAGTGGCCTACGTCGGCGGCGTCAACCTCATCGACGACCGCCTCGACATCACCCATGGCTGGACCGACGAACCGCGGCTGGATTTCGCGGTTGAGCTGCGCGGGCCGGTGGTGGAGCCGGTGGAGCAGGCCGGGCGCGCGGTGTGGTCGCGCGCGCATCTCGGGCAGGGGCTGCGCGAGGAGTTGAGCGCGCTGGCCCACGGCGCGCGGCCCATGGCGCAGGCCAAGCGGCTATTGCAGCGGCTGCGGCTGCCTGCCATCAAGGCGCCGCGCGGGCGGCTGGCCGAGTTGCCGCCGGTGCGTGCAGCGCTGGTCCTGCGCGACAACCTGCGCCGGCGCCGCACCATCGAGCGCAGCTACATCGCCGCGATGCGCCGGGCGCGAACGCGCATCGACCTCGCTTCGCCCTACTTCTATCCCGGCGGCGCCTTCCGCGCCGCACTGAGGCAGGCGGCCCGCCGGGGCGTGCAAGTGCGCCTCCTGCTGCAGGGCAAGCTCGACTACCGCATCGCCGGACTGGCGGCGCGCAGCCTGTACGACGAGCTCCTGGGCGCCGGGGTGCGCATCTTCGAATACATGCCCGCCTACCTGCACGCCAAGGTCGCGCTGGTCGACGATGAATGGGCGACGGTGGGCAGTTCCAACATCGACCCGCTGTCGCTGCTGCTCAACCTCGAAGCCAACGTCGTCGTGCGCGACGATGCCTTCAGCCGCGAGCTGGCGGCCGAGTTCGACCGCGCCTTCGCCGAGTCGGTGGAGATCGACCCGAAGCAGTCCCGGCGCAGCGTGCAGGGCGCCCTGAGGCGCGGTTTCGTCGCCTGGTGCGCGCATGTGTATCTGCGCATCGCGGGGGCGACGGGGAAGTATTAAGCAGCGTCGTTCCTCAACTCACCACCTCAACTCACCACACGACGCAAGAGGGGTCTCAGCCCCGCACTGACAATCGCCGCCACATTCGTCGGCCCCTCTGCGCAATGCCCGCCACCTTCATCGCCTGGTGCCTCATCGTTGGCGTGCTGCTGATCGTGATCGGCATCACCGACACCTGGCGCCAGAACATGCCTTTCAGCACCTCCGCGCTGTACCTCGGCGCGGGGTGGTTGCTGGGGCCGCAGGGGCTGGGCTTCCTGCAGCTGTCGCTGGTCGACGACGCGGTGCTGCTGGAGCGGCTGGCCGAAGGCGCCGTGCTCGTCTCGCTGTTCGCGGTGGGGCTGCGGCTGCGCGTGCCGCTGTCCGACCCGCTGTGGCGCACGCCGCTGCTGCTGGCCACGGTCGCGATGGTGCTCACCATCGCCTTGCTCACGGGCGTGGCGATGGCCATGGGGTTCACGCTCGGAGCGGCGGTGCTCATCGCCGCCGTGCTCGCGCCCACCGATCCCGTGCTCGCCTCCGAGGTGCAGGTGGAGCACGCCCGCGACCGCGACCGGCTGCGTTTCAGCCTGACCGGCGAAGGCGGCCTCAACGACGGCACCGCATTTCCTTTCGTCATGCTCGGACTGGGCCTGCTCGGCGCCCATGAGCTGGGCACCGCAGGCCTGCGCTGGTGGACGGTGGACTTCGCCTGGGCCGTGGGCGCCGGCCTGGCCGTCGGCTGGGGGCTCGGGGCATTGTTCAGCCGCGCCGTGGTGTACCTGCGCTGCACGCGCGCGCAGGCCCTGGGCATGGAAAGCTTTCTCACGCTGGGGCTCATCGCTCTGACCTATGGGGTGGCGCTCGCACTGCGCAGCTACGGATTCCTCGCTGTCTTTGCCGCCGGGCTGGCGATGCGCCACGTCGAGCGGCAGCGCAGCCCGGACGACCTGGACGATCGTGCGGTACTCGCCACCGCGGCCACCTCCGTAAGCGTGGAGGACCCCGGGCTCTCCGCAGCGGCCGATCCGCGCCTGGCCTCGGCCTACATGGCCAAGGAGGTGCTCGACTTCACCCTGGACCTGGAGAAGCTGGCCGAACTCACCGTGATGCTGCTGGTCGGCAGCCTGCTCACGCCCGCTGCGTTCACGCCGATGACCGTGGGCCTGGCGCTGGCGCTCATCTTCGTCGTGCGGCCCCTGGCGGTGTATGCCACCACGTGGACCTTGCCCTTCACCGCGGCGCAGCGGCGGCTGGCGGCCTGGTTCGGCATACGCGGCATCGGCTCGCTGTACTACCTGGCCTACGCGGTGTCCCACGGGGCGCGGATCGATGGCCGTGCGGTGATGGCGGATGCGGTGCTCGTGTCCATCGCGCTGTCGGTGCTGCTGCACGGCTCGTCGGCCACGCCCTTCATGCGGCTGTATCGCCACTGGTCGCGCCGCCCGCGGACGCGCTGAACTTCAGACCGCCACGGTGCTCCATGGCGCATGGACCGCCGCCATTTCATGGCCACCGCCGGCGCCTGGGCCACCGGCTCGACGCTTGCCCAGGCGGCGCAGGAGCCGGTGCGCCGCCCACTCGAGGGCGGCGGGGACAGCGTGCCGGCCATCGGCCTCGGGACCTGGCTTACCTTCGATGTGTCCAGTGACGCGGTCGAGCTGGCGCAGCGGGGCGAGGTGCTGAGGCGCTTCTTCGCCGCGGGCGGCGGCATGATCGATTCCTCACCCATGTACGGCAACGCGGAGCATGTGCTGGGCCGCCTGCTGCCCTCGCAGGCGCATACCGGGCGCCTCGTGGCGGCCACCAAGGTCTGGACGCCCTTCGATCGCATCGGGCGTCAGCAGCTGGAGAACTCGCTGCGGTTGTGGGGCCTGCTTCGGTTCGATGTCGTGCTGGTCCACAACCTCGTGAACTGGCAAGGCCACCTCAAGACCTTGCGTGCCTGGAAGGAGCAGGGCCGGGTGCGTCACATCGGCATCTCCACCTCGCATGGCCACAGGCATGACGAGGCCGGGCGCGTGCTGCGCAGCGAACCACTGGACGTGCTGCAGATCACCTACAACCTCGCCGACACGCGTGCCGAGCCGCTGATGCAACTCGCCGCCGATCGCGGCATGGCGGTGGTGATCAACCGCCCCTACGACGGCGGCCACCTCTTTGCCCGCGTGGCCGGACGCCCTTTGCCGGCCTGGGCGGGCGAGGCCGGTTGTGCCGACTGGCCGCAGTTCTTCCTCAAGTGGATCGTTGCGTATCCGGCGGTGACCTGCGCGATTCCCGCCACCCGCAACCCAGCGCACCTCGACCAGAACATGCGCGCCGGGCGAGGGCCGTGGCCCGATGTGGCCCAACGCTCGCGCATGGCGGCGTACATGCAGTCGCTTTGAGGAGCCTGGTGCCATGCAGGTGCTCGTGAACATCGATGTCGACGACCTGGAGCGCGCCACGACTTTCTACTGCGCGGCGTTCGGATTGCGCGTGGGCCGCCGCTTTGGCGCGTCGGGCGTGGAGCTGCGCGGCGCCTCGTCGGCCATCTACCTGCTGGTCAAGCCCGAGGGGAGCCTGCCCTCGCCCTACACCGGGCAGCGTCGCAGCTATGCACGACACTGGAGCCCGATCCACCTCGACTTCGTCGTGCCGGATGCCGATGCGGCAGTGGCCCGCGCCGTGGCCGCGGGGGCGACGTTGGAGCAACCGGTCGAGACTTCCGACTGGGGTCGGCTGGCCTTGCTCGCCGATCCCTTCGGCCATGGCTTCTGCTTCGTGCAGTTCCTCGGCCTCGGGTACGACGAGATTGCGCAGGCGTGAGCTTCAGGAGGACAGACACATGGTGGTTCGCATCGTCAGGCTCGGCACCCCGCGCGCCAGCGGCGAGGGCGTGCGCATCGGCACGGTGAGGCGCCCTCCGCGCGGTGTGCCGAAGGCCGAGTTCGCGTCGCGCGATTACTACGACGTGTGGTTCCCCAACCTGGCTCCCAGCGTCGAGACCATGAAGCTCGCGCAGCAGGCGACCACCGAGGCCCAGTGGTCCGCCTTCGCACGCAAGTACCGGCAGGAGATGTCCACGCCCGAGAACCAGCACAACCTTGATCTGCTGGCAGCGCTGTCTCGGCACAGCGATTTCTCCGTGGGCTGCTACTGCGAGAACGAATCGCGCTGCCATCGCTCGCTGCTGCGCGGGCTGCTGGCGGAGCACGGCGCGAAGGTGGCGTAGGCGCGCGAGCTCTGCCCCTTGGGGGCTGACGCGAAGCAGCAGGTCTCGGGACGCTCAGTCCTCGGCCCTCGCGGCCCGCGCCATGCAGCGCTGATGGCGCTCATCCACCCGCGTGGCGAACCAGTTGGTGGTGAGCTTTCGCGTGATCTTGGGGCTCTTGAGCGCGATGCGCGGCACCATGGCTCGTGGCAGCGGCCGACCTTCCATGCGTTCGGCCAGTGCGTACACGCGCTCGTACAGCGTCGTGCGCTCGAACGCCTGGGACGCCCCGCGCTCCAGCGCGCTGCGGATCTCGCCGTGGTCCAGCTTCAGGCGCTCGGCGAGCACGCGAGCCGCCCGCTCGGTGGCGCCGGGGGCTTCCTCCGCGGAGGCCTCATGCCGGACCAGATCGCCGTCGAGATCGAGCGGGATGCCCGAGGCCACGCTGAGTGCGTGCTGGAACGCGGCGTTGCGGCTCGCGTAATGGCCGGCGTTGAAGTCGGCAAAGCGGTACAGCAGGCGGTCGTAGTCGGCCGGGTAGTCGAGCAGGTGCGCGATGCCGAAGTACAGGCCCCCGCGTCGCGTGAACACTTCGTGGCGCACGCCGTTCTCGATCGGATAGGGATAGGTGCGCCGACGTGCATGGCGTTCGGACCAGGCGATGCTCACCTGCATCGGCCCGCCCGTGCGCACCGGGTTCCAGTCGGCGAAGAGCGTGCGGCCCAGGGGCACCATGCCGATGAAGTCTTCGAAGATGCGGCTGAGTTCCTGCTCCGTGCGTGCAGCATCGATGCGCTGCGCATAGCTCTTGCCCGTGGGCGAGTTCAACTCCAGTGCGGTGCGCAGCACAAACATCGGAACGTGTGTGCGTTCGGCTCGCTCCTCGATGGCCTTCCAGGTGATGGAGGGCAGGTTCGGCACGGCAGGATCCACGCGAAAGCCCGACTCCTGTTCGGTGATCGCGACGATCGCGCAGATGTGCTCGCGCGTGGACTGGATATCGAGTGCGGTCAGCGCCGCATTGATGTCGGTGGCCCAGCCTGTGCGGTCGGCCGTGCCGGCAGGCAGCGCGCCAGTGATCAGCGCCCGCGCCTCGGTCGGGCGCAATGAAGGCCCGGCCGCGCGCTCCTCCACCGAGGCGCAGCCGGCGAGCAGCGCCAGGGCGCCCAGCCAGTACCGCGCCGCGGTTGCTGCATGCCGCCTCACCGCAACCCGCGCAGGCCGCCCATGAGGATGTCGTTGTCCCGCGTATCACACAGCGGGTCGGGCCCGTAAGACGTGTCCTTCACGCGGTCCTCCGGACCCATGCCCACCATGAACCACTGGCAGAAGGGCGAATCGAAACGGTACGACCACACCACCAGGTGCTGCCGGGGAATCGACCAGACTTCCGAAGGCGAGCCGATGCGCGAGCGCACCTCCTCGGCCGTCATGCCGGCACGGATGGCGTCGAAGTGCGGTTGCGCGGCCACCTGCTCCCAGCGCAGCAGCCTTCCTTGCGCATCGAAGTCCACCATGAAGGTCTGCCGGCCGTAGGTGCCGTGCGAGTACTCGAGGCGCCGGCCTCCTTCGGGCAGCGGATGCTCCGCGGCCGGTGGACCCATGGCCTGCGTGACGGTGTCGACGGGCGTGCCCGGCGCGAACCGGCTCGGGCTGTAGGTGGCGCACCCCGCGAGCAGCAGCGCCATCAAGCAGACGGTGACTCGGAACCTCGCATGCATGAAGGACCCCCACATCGTTTCGTGCGCGAGTCTAGGGTGCGCAGCGCGGGCTCGCAGCTTGCTCGCGTAGAGTCACCATGGCCATGAGTACCACTCCCTACACCGCCCAGGCGCCCACGCGGCAAGAAGTCGATGCGCTCGCGGGTCGCACCGTCATCGAGTTCGGCACCTCGTGGTGCGGCTTCTGCATCGCGGCACAGCCGCTCATTGCCGCAGCCTTCGCCGAGCGGCGCGATGTGCGCCATCTGAAGATCGAAGACGGTCCCGGCCGGCCGCTGGGCCGCTCCTTCCGTGTGAAGCTGTGGCCCACGCTTGTGTTTATGAAGGACGGGCGCGAACTGGCCCGCGTGGTGCGGCCGCGCAGCGTGGACGAAATTCGCGCGGCCTTCGAGGCGCAGGCTGGCGGCGTTCCGGCTGAGTCATAGTCCTCGCGTTGCCATTCCTCGCGTTGCCATTTGCGACGTTCTTTAACGCGGCTGTTGCACGTTCTCTCCCTATGATCCGCGCCTCGTGCCTGGGCGCCGCATCGTTGCGCCCACACCAGGGAGAACCACATGGCCGATACCCCCTCGCTGCATCGCCGCCACCTCCTCGCCGGTGCGGCGAGCGCCGTCGCGGCCGGGCTGTGCATTCCCGGCGGTCGCGCCGCGGCGCAAGCGCGGCCGCTGCCGTCCTATGCCTCGTGGAAGGACCCGAACAGCCTCATCGTCCACAGCAGCAACACGCTGGAGACGCGGCGAGGCGCCTTCGGCTCGGCGCTCATCACCCCGCCTGAGCGGCTGTATGTCCGCAACAACCTGCCGGCGCCGGATGCTTCCATCGTCGCCGATCGCGATGGCTGGCTGGTCGCCATCGAGGGTGTCAGGCACCCGCGTGCTCTGAGCGTCGGTGAGCTCAAGACCATGGGGCTGGAGACGGTGGCCACCGTGCTGCAGTGTTCGGGCAACGGCCGCGGCTTCTTCCCCGCCAAGCCCAGCGGCACGCCGTGGACGGTGGGCGCCGCCGGCTGCGTCATGTGGACCGGCGTGCCCCTCAAAACCGTGGCCCGCGCGCTGGGCGGCGTGTCCGAAGGCATGCACTACATCACCGGCACTGGCGGCGAAAAGCTCCCGGAGGGCGTCGATCCGAAGAGCGTCGTGGTGGAGCGATCCGTGCCCATCCGGGCGCTGGACGACGCGATGCTGGTCTGGGAGATGAACGGCACGCCGCTGCCGCTCGCGCACGGCGGCCCCTTGCGTCTCGTTGTGCCGGGTTACCAGGGCGTCAACAACGTCAAGTACATCAGGCGGCTGGCCTTCACCGCCGCCGAGAGCGACGCCGCGATCATGGCGCACGGCTACCGCATGACGCCTCCCGGCGAGAAGTCCGCGTCGAGCCAGCCCTCGGTGCTCGAAATGCCGGTCAAGTCATGGATCCACTCGCCGAGCGGCGAGGAGGGCTCGCTGCGCGGCGGCCCCTTGCAGATCCAGGGCGTGGCCTTCGGGGGGCTGCATGCCGTGCGGCGCGTCGAGGTGTCGATCGATGGCGGCCAGCATTGGCGCGAAGCACGCTTCGTGGGCCCCGACCTCGGCAAGTTCGCGTGGCGCCAGTTCGCGCTGGAAGTGACCCTCCCGCCGGGCACGCATGTCCTCGCCAGTCGGGCCACGGATGTGCAGGGCAACGTGCAGCCCGAGCAGCGCATCGAGAACCTCCACGGCTACAACAACACGAGCTGGGCCGACCACGCGGTGAAGGTCACGGTGGCGTGAGCCGGCCCTGGCCCGCGGCCTCATGCGTACGTGCGCTGGCATGGAAAGTGTTCGGCGCGCTCGGCCTGCTCATGGCGATCGGCGCGGGTCTTGCGCGGGGCGATGACCTGAACGAGCAGCGGGCGCTCGGCCGGCAGCTCTTCATGCAGGGCGCGGCGCCGCCGTGCGCGTTGTGCCACACGCTGGCCGATGCCGGCAGTACGGGCCAGGTGGGCCCGGTGCTCGATGAGATCCGCCCCGATGCGGCGCGCGTGGCGAACGCGGTGCGCAATGGCCTGGGCGCCATGCCGCCATATCGGGCAACGCTGTCGGAAGCGCAGATCCAGGCCCTGGCGCACTACGTCGCGAACGCGAGCAGCTCGGCGCGATAGGGTGGGGCGGTATACGCGCATCCATCCCATGTGGGAGCAGCTTGTCTCATCGCCCGACGGCCGAAGCGCAAAGCCCGCGTTCGCACTCCCCACACTGGCCACGTTGCACGGGCTTGCGTGGCAAGATGCCCCGCCATGAACCACGGCTTCGGCATCGAGTCGCCCGGCGGGCACAGCGACACACCGCTGCGCAAACCCGCACGCTACCTGGTCGTCATCGAGTCGGCCGGCGCCATGGTGGCGCGCCTGTTCCTCGACACGCGCGAGCTCGTGGCCGAGTTCGATGCCGGCGCCGAAGAGGTCGCGCTCATGACCCAGGGCCTCAAGCCACGCAAGGGCGCGCAAGGCAGCGAATGGGACCGCGCACTTGAAGGCCACAGCGCCGCGGAGCGTGCCGCGGCCGACGTCTACACCCTGGATGTGTAGTCCGCTGAATCCGATGAAGGGCGGGGCCATTCAACGGATTCCGTGGACCAGGAGGTTTCCTTGCAATACATGCTGCTCATCATCGAACCCACTGGCCAGCGGCGCACGCGCACGCAGGCCGAAGGACGTGCCCTCTATGACCGCATGCTGACCTATGCCGAGGAGTTGCGGCGCGAGGGTCGGCTGCTCGCCAGCGAATCGCTCAGCTCGCACGATGAAGCGGCGCGCGTGGAAGTGCGCGCCGGCAAGCCGCGCGTGGTGGACGGTCCCTACGCCGAGGCCAAGGAGATGGTCGGCGGCTTCTTCCTCGTCGATTGCGCTACGCGCGACCAAGCCGTGGCCCTCGCCCAGCGTTGCCCGGCGGCCGAATGGGCCACGGTGGAAGTGCGCCCGGTGGCGCCTTGCTATCGCGAGTCCGGCGCCTGAGAAGGTGTGAACGAATCCAACATGCCCGCTCATCCCGCCCAAACGCGCCCACTCGGCGTTGCAAATGCTCGCCGTAGCCCGAGCTACGGCTGCGCTTTGCGCCTTGATTGGGCACGTTTGGACGGTCTGCTCGGGCATGCCGGATTCATTCACACCTTCTGATTCCGTTCCAAGGTCGGTCCGGACGTCCACTCGTGTCGAAGTCGCCTTGCCACGATCGTCGTGGAGGTGCCGGCCGTGCCGGCTCGACTCAAGGAGAACCGCATGCGCTACATGATCATCGTGAAGGCCAACGACCAGTCCGAAGCCGGCGTGATGCCCGAAGAGCAGCTCATCGCCGCGATGGCCGACTACCACGAGCAGCTGGGGCGTGCCGGCGTGCTGCTCGACGCTTCGGGCCTGCAGCCCAGTTCCAAGGGCTGGCGCATCCGCTACGACAGCGCCGGCAAGCGCCGCGTGATCGACGGGCCGTTCACCGAAAGCAAGGAGCTCGTCGCGGGCTACACGCTGATCCAGGTGCGGTCGCGCGAAGAGGCCCAGGAATGGAGCCGCCGCTTCCCGTCGCCCTTCCCGGGCGTCGACTGCGAGATCGAGGTGCGCCAGTTGTTCGAGCTGGAGGACTTCGGCGAGAGCGCGGCCGCGGAGCGCTTCAAGGAGATGGGCGTGTCGGGCGCCAAGACCGGCCAGTGAGGATGCGTCGCTGATGTCGGTCGACACGCATCGCAGGATCGAGGCGGTGTGGCGCATGGAGTGCGGCCGCATCGTCGCGGGCGTGGCCCGTCTGGTGCGCGATGTGGGGCTCGCCGAGGAGTTCGCGCAGGATGCGCTCGTGGCCGCGCTGGAGCACTGGCCCGCGGACGGCGTTCCCGACAACCCGGGCGCATGGCTGATGGCGACGGCCAAGCACCGTGCGCTCGACTGGCTGCGACGCCAGAAGATGCAGGCCGAGAAGCACGAGCAGATTGGCTACGAGCTGGACGCGCAGGAAGCGCTGGTCGTGCCCGACTTCGTCGACGCGCTCGATGCCGCGCGTCAGGACGAGATCGGCGACGACCTCCTGCGGCTCATGTTCACCGCCTGCCATCCCGTGCTTTCCACCGAGGCGCGGGTGGCGCTCACGCTGCGCCTGCTCGGCGGGCTGTCGACGGCGGAAATCGCACGGGCGTTCCTCGTGCCCGAGCCGACGGTCGCGCAGCGCATCGTGCGGGCCAAGCGCACGCTGGCCGCCGCGCGGGTGCCTTTCGAGCTGCCGCGCCGCGAGGCGCTGGCCGACCGGCTGGGCTCGGTGCTCGAGGTGATCTATCTCGTGTTCAACGAGGGCTATACCGCCACCGGTGGCGACGACTGGATGCGGCCCGCGCTGTGCGGCGAGGCGCTGCGCCTGGGCCGGGTGCTGGCCGGTCTGGCCCCCGGGGAACCGGAGGTACATGGCCTGGTCGCGCTGATGGAACTGCAGGCCTCGCGCTCCGCCGCGCGCATCGATGCCGAGGGCCGGCCCGTGCTGCTGATGGAGCAGGACCGCGGCCGATGGGACCGGCTGCTGATCCGCCGGGGCCTGACCGCATTGGAGCGGGCGCGGGCCTCCGGCGTGCCGCCAGGGCCCTATCAGCTGCAGGCGGCCATCGCGGCCTGCCATGCACAGGCGAGCGTGGCGCAGGAGACCGACTGGGAGCGCATCGTCGAGCTTTACGGCGAGCTGGCTCGCGTGGCGCCTTCGCCGGTGATCGAGCTCAACCGTGCCGTGGCGGTGTCCATGGCGCGGGGCCCGGCCGCGGGCCTTGCCATCGTGGAGGGCCTGCGCGATCTTGCCCCGCTGCGGCAGTACCAGTGGCTGCCCAGCGTACGAGGCGACCTGCTCGCCAGGTTGGGCCGGCGCGAGGAGGCGCGGGCCGAGTTCGAGCGGGCGGCGGCGCTGGCCGGCAATGCCCGCGAACGCGACTTGCTGCTGGAGCGAGCGAGGGCGCTCGGGTAGTTGCTGGGCACTCATCCCGATGAAGTACCAGATCATCCATCGCGGCTTCCGACTGGAAGCGATCGGCGCGCACCGCGGCTGGCGCATCCGCATGTCCACGCTGCCCGCCGACAACCCGCTCAAGAGCTGGCCGGTGAGCGTGCACGTGCGCGGCTCCGAGAGCGAGGACGAGGTGACGGTGGAGGTGCCCGCACGCCACCACACCAGCCCTGAGGAGGCGTTCGATTTCGGCTACGAATGCGCCATCCTGTGGATCGACGCCCTCGCGCACCGCAGGGACTGAACTGAATGGTTCTCAACCCATGCCCTGCAACGCACGGCGCAGACCCGGCGTGGCCCGCAGCGCCCCCACTTCCCAGCCGTTCCAGTTGACGAGCGTGAAGTCGCTGTAGCGGGCGATGAACTTGCGCTCCTCGTCGTCCAGACTGACGAGAGCCTCGATGGCCGCAGCCATGGTCACTTCGGCCGCGCGGGCGTTGTTGCCGTCGCGGATCTTGATGGCCACGCCCACGCCACGCTCGGGCAACGCCGCGCAGTACATGCCTTCCGCGCCCACCTTGCAGAAGACACGCTCGCCTAGGCGATGCATCACCAGGGTGTCGAAGCGCTGCGCGCCGCCGACCATGTAAGGCGCCGCCGCCACCGCGCGGCGCAGGCGCTGCGCCGCGCGGGCATGCCCCTCGCGCAGCCCATGGCCGGTGCCGAAACGCGCGAAGGCCAGCGCCAGCCGGCGCAGCGGGATGCCGTAGGTCGGGATCGAGCAGCCGTCGGTGCCGCGCGGCGCATGCGAGAGGTCATGGCCCGTGGTCGCCTGCAGGGCGTCGCTCACCTCGCGCATCACCGGGTGTTCCGGGCGCACGTAGTCCTTGAGGTAGCGCTGCAGATCGACGCCGCCGTCGTTCCAGCCCATCAACGCGCAGGCCAGGCACGCGAAGCCCGCATGCTTGCCCGAGCAGTTGTTGTGCAGCGCGCAGGGCATCGACCCCCGGGCAGCCAGCTCGCGCGCCGAGCGCTCGTCGTAGGGCCAGTGCGCGCCGCATTCGAGTGCGCCGGCATCCAGCCCCACCCGGCGCAGCATGCGTGCCGCGGTGTCCACATGCACCGCTTCGCCGCTGTGCGAGGCGCATGCCAGCGCGAGCTCCTCGTCGGTGAGGCCGAGCCGGCCGGCCGCATCGCTTTCGACCAGCGGCAACGCCTGCAGCGCCTTCACCGCCGAGCGCGGGTACACCGGGCGGTCCACGTCGCCGAGCGCGATCAGCACACCGCCGTCCGCATCGACCACCGCCACCGAGCCCGTGTGTTCGGACTCCACCGCATCGCCGCGCCACGCTTCCACCAGCACCGGGACCATCGCCGCTCCTGTGATCGACCGACTGTAGCCACGGCAGGGCGGCAGGCAGAATCCGCCCCGATCATGACCCCACTTGCGCTCATCCTCGTGCTTGCCGCGGCCGTATGCCATGCCCTCTGGAATCTCGTGGCCAAGCGCTCGGGTGGCGGCGTGCATTTCGCGCTCATCGGGGCGTTGATGGTCACCGTGCTGTGGGCACCGGTGGCCGTGTGGTTCGGGGTGCAGGCCGTGACCGGCTGGGGCGGGTTGCAATGGGGCGTGCTCGCGGCCAGTGCGCTGGTGCACCTCATGTACTTCAACAGCCTGCTGCTCGGCTATCGCGCGGCCGACCTCACGGTGGTGTATCCCGTCGCACGCGGCAGCGGGCCGCTGCTCGCGTCGCTGGGCGCGGTGCTGCTGCTGGGCGAATCGCTGTCGCCGCTCGGCGCCGGTGGCGCGATCGCGGTGGTCTGCGGTGTGTTCCTCGTGGCCGGCGGACCGGCGCTCCTGCGCCGTGCTCACGAGCCGGCCGAACGCCGCCGGGTGCGCCATGGCATCGCCTGGGGTTCGCTCACGGGCGTCTTCATCGCCGGCTACACGGTGATCGACGGCTACGCGGTGAAGGTGCTGCTGCTCGCGCCCGTGCTTGTCGATTACGTGGGCAACGTGCTGCGCGTGCCGATGATGCTGCCCGTGGCGATGCACGACCGCGCCGGCTTCGTCAGTGCGTGCAAGTCGCAATGGCGTGCGGCGCTCGTGGTGGCGCTGCTCGGCCCGTTGAGCTATGTGATGGTGCTGTATGCGATGCGCATGGCGCCGCTGTCGCACGTGGCCCCGGCGCGCGAGGTGTCCATGCTCTTCGCCGCGCTGCTGGGTGGCAGCTTGCTGGGCGAGGGCGACCGCGTGTGGCGCTTGCTGGGCGCCGTCTGCATCGCGGCTGGCGTGGCCGCACTCGCGCTCGGGGGATAAATAAAAACGGCCGCGGGGCGAGGCCGCCGCGGCCGTGGTGAGGTCAAGGTGCGTAGCGCGCTCAGTGGCTGCGCGCAGTCTCCACCTGCTGGATGCCGGCGATCGCCCAGGGCCGGCTGGCGTCGGCGGGGCGCACGAGATGCCAGACCTCGTCGAACGGCTCGGCCACGCCGTTCTCTTCCTCGCGGATCAGACCGGAGTAGCGCACGCTCACGATCTGCTTGCCTTCTTCCTCCGCCCAGTCGGCCACGTCGGCATCGAGCCGGACCACGTCGGTGCGTTGCTTGCGGGCCTGGCGGTCCTGCAGGTCGAGCTTGAAGGCGGCAAACATCTCCGGCGTGGAGAACTGCCGCAGGTCGTCCAGGTCGGCGGTGTCGTTGGCCGCCTGCAGGCGGATGAAGATCATCTTCGCGGCCCGCTCGAACTCGGCCCGGTCGAACCCTGCAGGGAGCACGGCCCCGGTGGACGACATCGCTTGCGGCTGCAGCGCCGTGGTGCTGCCTGCCGTGGTGCCGCCCGTCTGAAGTTTGGTCGCATCTCCTTCGCGGGCGGGCGGCATGTCGAACCCGCCGCCGTGGGCGCCTGCGTACTGCATCTTCGAAGCGCTGGATTGCGGCATGAACCGGCGCATCAGGAAGCGCACCAGGAACACGGCCGCGAGTACCAGCAGCGCCACCGTCACGATGTGGGCCAGGGTGTCGCCCATCCCGAAGTGGCTCATCAGCGCCGCGATGCCCAGCCCAGCGGCGAGGCCGGCGATGGGGCCCAGCCACGAGCGCCGCGGCGCGGTGGCCGGGGCGGCTGCCGCGGCACCGGCGGTGGCCGGCGTGGCGGCCGGCTGCTGTGGCGTGGCCTGTTGAGGCGGGGTGGCCGGCTGCTGGCGTGGTGGCGGCGCCTGCCGCTTCATGCCCTGTGACATGCCGCCGCCCAGGCGGCGGGCGTCGGCGTCCTGCGCCACGAACCCCAGGCCGACCAGGCCGATGAACACACTCAGCAGAATCCGCTTCACATCGCTCTCCTCAGAACTCGACTTTCGTAGACCCCACGCCATGGACATTCGTTCCCGACGGGACCGCGACCATACCCCATCTCAAGGGCCAGGCCTGCAGAGCGGGTACCCGACCATGAGCGGCAGGTCCACCGGCGTCGTTGCCGGCGTGGACTTCACCAGCCGCCCCACGGGGCGCAAGCCGATCACGGTGGCCGTCGGCCACCACGACACGGGCGAGGTGCGCCTCGATCGCCTGCACACCCATGCCGATCTCGCGGGTTTCGCGCAATGGCTGCGCACGCCCGGGCAGTGGGTGGCCGCCATCGACATGCCCTTCGGCCTGCCGCGCGAGCTGGTAGTGGCGCTGGGCTGGCCCACGGACTGGCTGCCGTTGATGCGCCATTACGCTTCACTCACTCGGGCCGAGATCCGGGAGCGGTTCGCTGCGTTCTGTGCTTCGCGCCCTGCCGGTGGCAAGTTCGCGCACCGGGGGTGCGACGGGCCGGCCGGCTCATCGCCCTCGATGAAGTGGGTCAACCCGCCCGTGGCCTACATGCTGCACGCGGGTGTGCCGCTGCTCATCGATGCGGGCGTGCACCTTCCCGTGCAGCATCCGGGCGACCCCGCTCGGGTGGCCCTGGAAGGCTACCCAGGCCTGCTCGCGCGCGAGGTCCTGGGCCGGCGTTCGTACAAGAGCGACGAGCCCGTCCGCCAGACGCCCGAGCGGCTCATCGCCCGCAAGGACTTGGTCGATGCACTGGAGCAAGGCCGCACGCGCCTGGGGCTGCGGCTGCGCCTCACACACGCCCAGCGCGATCACCTCGTGGCTGACGCGAGCGGCGACCGGCTGGATGCCGTGCTCTGCATGCTGCAGGCCGCATGGGCGACCGCCCAGCCCGGCCACGGGGTGCCCGAGGGCGTGGATCCGCTGGAAGGCTGGATCGCGACCGCGCCGTACCCCGCGCGATGAGGCTCACTAGGGGGCGTTCAGGAGCGCAAGGTGACGCTGACGGCGCCCTGGATGAGGGTCACGCGTACCTTCGAGCCGAGTGTGCCGTCGGGCTCGACCTCCAGGCAGTCCGATTCCACCGACAGCACCTGGTCGCCAGGCGAACGCTCGGTGGAGGTGAGGCAGAAGTAGGTCGTGCCGGTCTCGAACTCGAGCGACCAGCGCAGCTCGATCGTGCCGAGCACCGCCGAATCCACTCGGCATCCGTCGAGCAGGTCGAACGTGGCGAGCAACCCGTTTGCCGCGGCATCCACCTTCACCGCCGAGGGCGGCGTGCCCACCGTGGTCGACACATCGCAGGTCGTGCCGACGCTCGCCACCGTGCGGCGGATGCCCAGAACGACCCCCGTGGCGGGGTCATAGAACGTCTGCTGCAGGCCTTGCGACGGCACGCCGTCGACCGTGGTGGAGACGCTGGCATCGGCGCGCGCCGCGCTTTCGCCGGTGACAGGAAACACGTCGTCGCCGCCTGGCGAGGTGTGGAGTGTGAGCGTGTAGGTCCGCCCGTCGGTGCCTATCCCCTCGGCCGACCACGTGCGGCTCGTCGTGAGCAACTGCTGCCACGCGGCGGCCACGTCGAAATCGTCGTCCGGGGGCGAGAAGGGCGGTGCGCCCGCGTCGCCGCCACCGCCACAGGCCGCCAGACCAGCGACGAGAGCCAGCGTACCGACCAGGCGATGCGCCAGCCGGGCCGAGCGGCGAAGGAGGGCGTGAGGCATCGCCGCATTGCATCGCACATCGCGGCAGGCGGTGGGCCGGGCGCCGGGAGACCCTGCTTTGCAATGTCGGGGCGCCCCTACACTGGCCCGCTTTCGTATCAGCCCCATGCGAGGCAACGTGCCAGACCGATGCAGCAAGTACGCAACTGACATCGAGCGGCTCTACTACGGCCGGCACCGGTTGACGTTTCGAGCGGGCACCTATCTCGCGCTGGTCCGCATGATGGGCATCGGCCATCTGGTGACCGCGCTTTACGGGCACACCCGGCTTGTGGCCGACACGCAGAACCGGTTGGCCCGCACGCGGCAGACCTTGCGCGACCTCATCTGCGACGGGTTCGACGGCGCAGCCGGCCGGCAGGCCGTGGACCGGTTGCGCTCGGTGCACTGCGGTCTGCCCGCCACCGCGGAAGACTTTCGCTACGTGCTCGCGACCTTCTTCCTCGAACCCCTGCGCTGGAACGCACGCCATGCGCGAGCCCGGTTCACGCCCGCGGAACAGGCGCTGCTACTCGCGTTCTGGGCGAGGGTGGGGCAGGCCATGGACATCCCTGACCTGCCGTCGTCATTGACGCAATGGCAGCACTTCCAGCGGGACTACGAGTCGCGCCACATGGGCTACACCGCCGAAGGCCATCAGCTGGCATGCATGTGCCTGCGCGATGTCGTGAAGCTCTCCGTGCCCTTCGGCACGCGCGGACTCTTCCGGCAGCTGATGCTTGCGACGATGGAAGAGCGTGTGCGCGTCGTGTTGGGGCTGCCGGCGCCTGGGCGGGGCGGGCGTGCGGGATCGCGCTTGCTGGGCTGGGTTGTCGGCGCGTCGCAAGGGGGCCGCTGAGGCGCCCGGCGAGGCCGAGCCCGCGGTTGCGGCGCACCCGGCGGCGGTACGAATCCGGTGAAAGACAATGGCGGATTTCGCCGCTGGAGTTGGAATGTCTCGCATCGACGCCCTGCAAATTGCAGCTGCAACCACCGGCCCCGCATGGACACCCGCACAGAAGCGGTTCAACACCCTCGTGCGGCAGATCGAGCAGACGCGCAAGAAGCTCGCGACGTGGGACGAGGGCATAGCGGTCTACCGCCAGGTACATGCCGAAGTGGTCGTGCCTTTGCGCACCGAGCTCATGGTTCTGAGCAGGCAATGGGCGTTCGCGTTGGATGCGTTGCTGGGCCAGCGGGGCTGGACCAAGGCCGAGCGCGAGACGCTGCGGGAACTCGTCTGCGACGAGGCGGCGGACCTGCTCGCGGCGAGCGAGGACGACGAGGAGCTGAAGGCGCTGTACGCCAGGCATGCCGGAACGGACTTCGAGACCGAGCGGCAGGAGATGGTCCGCACGATGAAGGACCTGACCGAAGCGATGACCGGGCTGGATCTCGGCGACGACGAAGGACTCGATACGAATGCCGATCTGCTGCAGCGCCTGCAACAGGGCTTGCAGGAGCGCGCCGAGGCGCAGGAGGCCGAGCGCGGTGCGAAGGCTGCGCGCCGCCGCAAGACCGCCGCGCAGCAGCGGCGCGAAACCGAGGCGCAGCAGGCCACGCAATCGGTGCGCGAGATCTACCGCAAGCTGGCCAGCGCCTTGCATCCCGACCGCGAGACCGATGAGCAACAGCGCGAGGCGAAGACGGCGCTGATGCAGCGAGTCAACCAGGCCTATGGCGCCAACGACCTGCTCGCGCTGCTGGAACTGCAACTGCAGATCGAGCAGATCGATGAGAGCCACCTTGCGAATGCCAGCGCCGAGCGACTGAAGCACTACAACAAGGTGCTGGGCGAGCAGCTGGCCGAGCTCAAGGCCGAACTCGATCGCGTCGAAATGGGGTTCCGCATGGAGTTCGGCCTGGAGCCCGGCTGGGGAATGAACCCCGGCAAGCTGGGCCAGGTGCTGGAACACAGCAGCCGCGAGCTGCGCGTCGAAGTCGCGGAGTTACAGCACGACATGAAGATGCTGGGCGACGTGGCGGCCACCAAGCGCTGGCTGAAGCGGCAAAGGCAGCTGCTGCGCGAGGCGCAGTTCGATGACTTTCCGCTGTTCTGAGGTGGGGCGGACGCGACTCGCAGTGCTCGGCTGCTGGGGCGCGAATTCGCGGTTTCAACCCACGCGCGTCCCGTGAAGGACGCGCGACCGGGAGTCAGGCGGCCATGGCCTCGGCTCTCGGCGTGTTTCAACCCACGCGCGTCCCGTGAAGGACGCGCGACCGGCTGCCGCATGCGATCCGCGCGTCGA
>CBINBY010000057.1:0-31850 GCA_966248995.1 uncultured Burkholderiales bacterium
TGCAGCAGCACATCGAGGCGGCAGTGGCGCGCAGCGGCGGGTAGCCTGCCCCCCGTTCTCAGCCCTCAGCCCTGCACCTGGCGGTAGATGGCCTCGGCCAGCATGAGCAGCTCGTCGCGACCCACGGCTCCCACGAGGGCATAGCCCGTGGCGCCCTCCACCCAATAGAACATGCCCAGCTCGCCCTGCCGCTCGTAGCGGAACGCCGCCGGCGTGGCGGCCTCGGGGTGGCGCAGGTAGACCGTCACGCGCGTGGGGCTGTCTTCGCCGATGCGCTGGTACATGAGCTGCGCCGAGGGCCCCCGGGTGTCGGGCAGCAGGCGGCCGCCCACCAGCTCGTAGCCTTGGGCGCGCAAATCGAACAGCTTCACCGGCCGCCCCAGGCGATTCGTGAGCCAGCGGGCCAGGTGCTCCTCCTGCGTTCGTGCGGCCGCGGGGGTGGCGGCGTCCTTCACGGCCACCTCGACCGGGTGGCGGACCTCCGGCGCGTAGACCGTGTGAGCCACCATGGCGCGCTGCTCCCACTGCGCCGCGCTCACTTCGGCATCGTGCGACTGCATCGCCCACATGCCCGCAGCGCCGATGGCCAGGCCCACGGCAAACACCGCCATGCCGGCGGCGAGCCGCGACCAGCCGGAAGACGCAACGGCCGGTGAGTGGCGCCATACCAGCTGCTCCAGTCGCACCGGCAGCGGCTCATCCGCCGCGGGTGCCAGCCGGGCACGCAGGGCGTCGCGGTCGGCGGCCCACAGGCGCACGCGCGCGGCGTCCTCGGGATGCTCGCGCAGCCACGCTTCGACGTCGGCGCGCTCTACGCTGTCCAGCTCGTCATCGAGCCAGGCCGACAGCTTGGGGTCCAGCTCGTGCGGATCGAGGGGGCGCCTGTTCATCGTTCACACCACGCGCCGCAGGGTGCGCGTGCCGGAAGGCGCCGGCGCCTGGCCGTCGAGCAGCGCACGCAGCGTCGTGCGGGCGCGCGAGACGCGCGACATCACGGTGCCCACCGGGACGTGCAGCACCTGGGCGCACTCGGCGTAGGTGAGCTGTTCGACGCTCACCAGCAGCAGCGGCTCGCGCTGCTCCACCGTGAGCCGTGCGAGTGCGGCCATCAGGTCCATGCGCAGGCCGGGATCGGGCGCGTCCGGGGCTGCCAGAGAGTCTGCGCCGTCCTGCAGCGACTGGGGCTCGACACTCAGCTGTCGCACCTGGCGCCGCAGCTCGTCGACATGGGCGTTGTGCGCGATGCTGAGCACCCACACCAGGATGTCGCGCCGCTGGTCGAACTGGTGCCAGTGGGCGAGCGCGCGTTCCAGGGCGGTCTGCACCAGGTCGTCCGCGGCCCCCGCATCGAACACGAGCGAGCGTGCATAGCGCCGCAGGCGCGGGATGGTGGTGAGCAGCTGCTGGCGAAAGGGGATCGGTGCAGTCACTGGTCTCGTATACGAAGGCTGCTGCCACGGTATTCGAAACGCGGCGTGATCTGCGACACGCTGCGCGCTTAACGCACATCGCCTCGTGTGGCCGCCAGGGGGAGGGTCTTCGCCGGGGCGGCGGGCGATCCCGGACAATCGTTCCATGTCCCCTCCGATGAAGGCGCTGGCGCCCAGCTTCTCCGTGTCGCAGTTCCGCGAGGCGCTGGGGATGTTCGCGACCGGCGTGACCATCGTGACCGCGCGCGACGCCAACGGCACCCCCATCGGGCTCACCGCCAACTCCTTCAACTCGGTGTCGCTGGATCCGCCGCTCGTGCTCTGGAGCCTGTCGCGCCTGGCCGGCTCCATGCCCCACTTCAGCCGCGGCTCGCACTACGCCATCAACATCCTGGCCGCCGAGCAGCGCGAGCTGGCCGAGCGCTTTTCGCGCAAGGTGGACGACCGATTTGCCGGCGTGGCCTTTCGTGAAGGCTCCGGCGGCGCGCCCATCCTCGAAGGCGCTGTGGCGGTGTTCGAGTGCTTCAACCGCAGCCGCTACGCCGAGGGCGATCACGTCATCTTCGTGGGCGAGGTCGAACGCTGCGAGCGCCGTGCCGAGGTCATGCCGCTCATCTTCCACGGCGGGCGCTACTACACCGAGCTGCCGCTGTAGTCGGCGATGGGAGCAAGCCCCGGACTCCCGCCCGGGGCTCCTCGCCTCAATTGCGCGTGCGGTCGATGTTCCGTGAGCCCGGGCCTGCGGGCAGGGGTGCGGCGTGGGCGGCTACAACCTTCGCGCTGATGTCGCACTGAGGCGGGAACCCGCGCATCTTGGCGAACAGCCACTGGCCGCACCCTGATGCCGTTGCGGGACCTCAGTGCCGCGCCCGTTCCTCCTCGCGCTCGCGCAGCACCCTCCGCTGCACCTTGCCGGTGGCCGTCATCGGCAAGGCGTCGATGAACTCGATCTCCTTGGGGTACTCGTACGGGGCCAGCTTTCCCCTCACGTGGTGCTGCAGTTCCTCGACGAGCCGCTCGCTGCCGGCGTGGCCGGGCGCGAGCACGACGTAGGCCTTGACCAGCGCACCGCGCTCGCGGTCGGGCTTGGGCACCACCGCGGCGTTGGCCACGGCGGGGTGCTTGATGAGGCAGTTCTCGATCTCGCCCGGGCCGATGCGGTAGCCGGCTGCCTTGAACATGTCGTCGCTGCGGCCCTGGTACCAGAGGTAGCCGTCCTCGTCCATCACCGCGGTGTCGCCGGTGCGGCACCACGAATCGTCGACGTCGCCGGTGTACTTGCGGCGCGTCGCCTCCTCGTGGCCCCAGTAGCCGAGGAAGAACACGGGATCGGGATGGCCGTGCACGTCGCGCCGGTGCACGGCCACGTCGCCCGGCGTGCCGCGCGGGCACTCCCGGCCCTCGTCGTCGATGACCGCCACGCGGTGGCCGGGATAGACGCGACCCATGCTGCCGGGCCGGGCGGGCCAGTGCAGGCTGCAGTTGCCCACCACGTAGTTCATCTCGGTCTGGCCGAACATCTCGTTGACGGTGATGCCCAGGGCCTCACGGCACCAGGCGTACACCGCGTCGCCCACGGCCTCGCCGGCGCTCATGATGGCGCGCAGCTTTAGCGCGTAGCGCTCGCGCGGCCGGGGCACGGCCTTCATCATGGCCTTGAGCGCCGTGGGGAACAGGAAGGTGTGCGTGACGCCGTGTCGCTGCATCAGCTCGAGCGCCTGCTCCGCCGAGTAGCGGCCCTGGTGGGCCACGATGGGGCGGCCGAAATAGAGGGTCGGCAGCAGCGCGTCCATGAGCCCGCCGGTCCAGGCCCAGTCGGCAGGCGACCAGAACACCGAGTCGTCCTGCGGAAACCAGTTCTGGCTGCACACGAACCCCGGAAGGTTGCCGATGAGGGCACGGTGCGGGATGAGGGCACCCTTGGGCGGGCCGGTGGTGCCGCTCGTGTACAGAAGCATCGCCGGGTCGTCGGATGACGTGTCTGCCGGCGTGTGCATGCCCTCGCTGCGGCCCAGCGCATCGGTCCAGTCGAGGTCGCCGCGGCCGGCGGCGCCGCCCACGGCCACCACGGTTTCCAGCGTGGGGCATGTGGCGCGTGCTGCGAGCAGGGCGTCGATGGCTGTTTCGTCCACGAGGGCCAGCCGCGTTCCGCTGTCATTGAGGCGGTAGGCCAGCGCCTCCGGCCCGAACAGCATGGACAGCGGCACGGCGATCGCCGCGAGCTGGTGCAGGGCCATGTGCGACACGACGGTCTGCGGTCGCTGCGGCATCGCCAGCGCCACGCGGTCGCCGCGCGTGACGCCGCAACGCGCAAGCGCTTGCGCGAGGCGGTCCGCCTGGTGCTGCAGCTCGGCGTAGGTGAGGCGGCCCGTGGTGCCGTCCTCGCGCTGCCAGATGACGGCCGTGCCCTCGGGCGTGTCGCGTGCCCAGCGGCGGCAGCACACCTCGGCGATGTTGAACCGCGCGGGCACATGCCAGCGGAACGAGGCATGCAGCGCAGCGTAGCGGTCTTCGGCTTTGCTCATGATCGACGCGTCAACGTGACCCTGCCGCAGCTTAGGCGGAGCGCGAGGCGGCCTGCATCGGGTCTACACCCGGGGCCGTGCCATCGGGGCGTACCGCGTGCGGCATTCGCAATCAGTGCGCGGCGGCCCCGCCGCGCTCGATGTCCACGTACTGCCACCAATGGTTGCCGAACAACTGCCGCCGAAAGCCCACGAGCCAGGGCTGCGTGAGGTCGGTGGAGATGCGGTGCACGTTGTACTTGTGGGGTGCGTAGGCCGTGACGATCTGCTGGGCCTCGCGCAGCAGGGCCAGGCGCTTCGGCCCGTCGGGCAGCCCGGCCATCTCGCGGTAGATCTGGTCGTAGCGCTCGCGCTTGAAGCGCGGCAGGTTCTGCCCACCCGCGGCCGGGCCGTACAGCGTCTGCAGCCCGTCCTGCACGTCCGGCGAACCGGCCGAGTAGCCCAGCTGCCACACCATCAGCTGGCCGGCGCGCGCGGCCTTGAGCTGCTCGGGCCACTGGCCGGTGCGCACGGCCAGCCGCACGCCGATGGCGTCCATGTTCTTCTTCCAGACCTCGTCGAAGGAGCGCGAGATCGCGTCGGGCTGGCTCGCGTACTCGATGACCAGCGGCCGGCCGTCGGGCCGGTCACGCCAGCCGTCGCCGTCGCGGTCGACATAACCGAAGAGGTCGAGCAGCGCCTTGGCGCGTGCCGGGTCGTAGTCGCTGTTGGCGCTCTTGTACTCGGGGTCGTAGCCCCAGGTCCCGGGGGCCACCATGCTCTGGGCCGGGATCGCCTGCCCGCGGCGCAGCACGCGGATCTCGCGCCACACGTCGGTGGCCAGGCAGATCGCGCGTCGCAGGGCGACCTTCTCGGGCGTGTAGCCGCCGACCAGCGGATCCTCCATGTTGAAGTAGAAGAGCGTGCGGTCGGGCAGCACCTCGCGGTAGGCGCGTATGCCCTGCTTCTCCAAATGCGGGGCGAGTTTGCCGCTGGGCACGGCCATATCGACGAACTCCAGCGGCACGCCGACGTAATCGAACTGCCCGTTCAGGAAGGCCAGCCAGCGCGGCTGCCCTTCCTCGATGATGCTTACCTCCACCCGGTCCACCATCGGCAGGCGGCGCCCCTTGAAGCGGTGCAGCAGCGCCTGGCCCTCGGCATCGTCGGCGGCCGGCTGGCCGTCGTAGCGCACCTCCCGGTAGTTCGGGTTGCGCTCCAGCACGATGAGCGAGCTGCGGCGCCATTGCGTCAGCCGGAACGGCCCCGTGCCCACCGGGTGCTCCGAGATGGCGTTGCCGTAGTGCTCCACCACCTCGCGCGCTACCGCGCCGCCCACGCTGCTGTCGGCCAGGGTGTAGATGAGGCGCGGGCGCGGCTCCTCGGTCTTGAGCTGCAGCGTGTAGCGGTCCAGCGCGCGCAGGCCCTCGACCTCGCGGTCGTAGTCGAAGGGCTTGCCGGTCTTCAGGGCCTGTTCGCGCAGCGCCTCCATCCCCACGAAGCCAGCGTCCTTCATGCTGATGTAGACGGGGCTCTTGGTGGCCGGGTCGAACAGGCGCTTGAAGGCATAGACGTAGTCCTGTGCCACCAGCTCGCGCGGGCGCCCCTTGAACGCCGGGTCGTCGGCGTAGCGGATGCCGGGCTGGAGCCGGATGGTCCAGGTGCGGAAGTCGCTGCTGACCTCGGGCATGGCCGCGGCCGTGCTGGGCACCACCTTGAACGGCCGCGCGAGGTAGTCGTACCTGTAGAGCGCCTCGAAGATGTGTCCCGTGATCGTGCGCGAATACAGGTCGCTGATGCGGGCCGGGTCGAAGCCTGTCTCGGCCGCGACGAAGGCATAGCGCAGGACCTTCGCCCCGGCGGGCGTTGCCTGCGCCACCGCGGCTTGTGCCGTGGCCCACAGCGCCAGCGCCAGGAACAGGCGCATCAGCCAATGCAGCTTCATCGATCCGATCTCCCGACTGACGCCACGACGCGGCGAAGTCTAGTGTCGTGAGCGAGCGCCTCAGCCCGAGGCCCAAGGGTTATTGCGTGCGCTTAGACTGCGCTCGCCTTCGGCCACGTGCCGCCACGACGAGGAAAAACCGGAGACGCCATGGCCGCCTACATCCTCCGGCGCCTGCTGCAAATGATTCCCACCTTGCTCGGGGTGGTGCTGCTGGTGTTCGTGCTGTTCCGATACTTCGGCGGCGACCCGGCCGAGATCCTGGGTGGGCTGAACGCCACGCCCGAGCAGATCGACGCGATCCGCGAGCAGCTGGGGCTCAACCGTCCCGCGTGGGTGCAGCTGGGCATCTACCTCAAGAGCATCGTCACGCTCGACTGGGGGCGCAGCTGGGCCACGAACGAGGCCGTGGGCCACATCTTTCTCACCCGGCTGCCGGCCACGCTCACGGTGATGCTGCCCATCCTCGTGCTGGACACGCTGCTGGCCCTGCCGATCGCCATGGGGGTGGCCTATCGGCGCGGCTCGCTGGCCGACCGGACCATCATGGTGATCTCCACCGTCGCGCTGTCGGTCTCGTTCCTCGTCTACATCATCCTGGGCCAGTACTTCTTCGGCTTTCGCCTCGGCTGGTTCCCGGTGCAGGGCTGGAGCGACAGCGTGTGGACGAACCTCGCGGTCTACGTGCCGCTGCCCGTGATGCTGGCCCTGCTGGTGGGCATCGCGCCGCAGACGCGGCTGTATCGCACCTTCTTCCTCGATGAACTGGGGCAGGACTACGTGCGCACCGCACGCGCCAAGGGCATGAGCGAGCGCACCGTGCTGTTTCGCCACGTGCTGCGCAACGCGATGATCCCGATCCTCACCAACATCGGGCTGGCGCTGCCGGGCGTGTTCATCGGCTCCTTCCTCATCGAGGTGTTCTTCTCCATCCCCGGGCTCGGGCGCGAAGTCATCCTCGCCGTGAACCGCAGCGACTACCCGGTGATCCAGGCGCTCACCGTGTACCTGGCCCTGCTCACCATGCTGATCAACCTCACGGTGGACGTGCTCTATACCAAGGTCGATCCGCGGGTGGTTTTGAAATGAGCGCCGTCGCGCAACCCGCTCCCGTGCGCGTGACCGAGGGCATGCCGGGCCGGCCAGAAGGCGTGTGGCACGCCGCGTGGGTTCGCCTGAGGGCCGACCGCGTGGGGATGGTGTCGCTGGGCGTGGTGCTGCTTTTCGTGATCCTCATCGTGCTGTCGGCACTCGGCCTGGCCGCGCGCGACTGGCAGCGGGAGGTGGCCGTGCCCAGCGCGCCGCCATCGCTCCTGGGGCCTGCGGCGCCCCGCGAGGCCTTGCCCATCCCGGTGCCTCAGGGGCCGAACGTCGACATCTCCGCGGTGGACCCGCTGGCGCCGTATTACGCGCAATGGGAGCAGCGCGCCCGTGCCTACCGCACGGCCGACGTTCCCAAGAGCGAGACCTTGCCCCTCGGCGGCGACCGCCTCGGCCGCGATGTGCTCGCCAAGGCACTCAAGGGTACGCAGACCTCGGTGTTCGTCGGGCTGCTGGCGGCGATCGTGGCCACGTGCATCGGCACGCTGCTGGGCGCGCTGGCGGGCTTCTTCGGAGGCCGGCTCGGCGACTTCCTGGAGTGGCTTTACGCGGTGTTCACCTCGATCCCCGACATCCTGCTCATCCTGTCGTTCGCGGTGATCTTCGGCCGCGGCATCGGCAGCGTGGCCATCATCCTGGCGCTGGTGGGCTGGACGGGGCTGTACCGCCAGGTGCGCGCGGAGTTCCTCAAGCACTCGGTGCGCGACTACGTGCGTGCTGCCGAGGCCATCGGCGCCTCGGCCACCTCGCGCATGTTCCGCCACATCCTGCCCAACGTGAGCCACGTGATCCTGGTGCGCATGTCGCTGCTCGTGGTGGGCTTCATCAAGTTCGAGGTGATCCTGTCGTACCTCGGGCTGGGCGTGGGTGTTGATGAGGTGTCGTGGGGCACCATGCTGGCGGAGGCGCAAAGCGAGCTCATCGTGGGCCATTGGTGGCAGCTCGCGGCGGCCACCGCCTTCATGGCGGTGTTCGTCACGGCCTTCTCGCTCTTCACCGACGCGCTGCGCGATGCGCTCGACCCCAAGCTGCGGGGCCTGGAATGAGCGCGTTGCTGTCCATACGAGACCTGCGCGTGTCCTTCCGCATGGGCACGGCCGACGGCACCCCGGTGCGCGTGCAGGCCGTCGGCCGCGACGAGGCCGGCGTGAGCTTCGAGCTTCCCGAGAACACGACCTTGGCTTTGGTGGGGGAGTCTGGTTCGGGCAAGAGCGTGACGGCCATGTCCATCCTCAACCTGCTGCCCGAGAACGCCGAGCGCCGCGGCGGCATCGACTTCATGGGCCGCGACCTGCTGTCGGCAACCCCGGCCGAGCTGCAGGCGCTGCGTGGTCGCGAGATCGCCTGCGTGTTCCAGGACCCGATGAGCTCGCTCAACCCGGTGTTCACCGTGGGGCAGCAGGTGACCGAACCCCTGATGAAGCACCTGGGGCTTTCGTCGCGACAGGCCTTGTCGCGCGCCGAGGAACTGCTGGCGGAGGTGGGCCTGCCCGAGCCGAGGCGGCGCCTGGCCAGCCATCCCCACCAGCTCTCGGGCGGCCAGCAGCAGCGCGTCATGATCGCCATGGCGCTGGCCTGCGAGCCGCGGCTGCTCATCGCCGATGAGCCCACCACGGCGCTAGACGTGACCATCCAGCGGCAGATCCTCGAGCTGCTGGCGCGGCTCAAGGAACGCCACCGCATGAGCATGCTGTTCATCAGCCACGACTTGGGCGTGGTGGGCGAGATCGCGGACCACGTGGTGGTCATGCGCCACGGCATGGTGCGCGAGCAGGGGTCCGTCACCCAGATCTATACGCGCCCGCAGGATGCCTACACCCGCGCTTTGCTCGCCTGCCGGCCCACGCTGGAGCACCGGGGCGATCGCCTGATCGTGGTCGACGAGCACATTGCTGCCGAAGCGTCGCAGCACGCAGTGCAGCGTACCCCCGTGCCGCGTCGCCCCAAGGATCCGCAGGCACCGGTCGTCATCGAGGCGACCCACCTGCGCAAGAGCTACTGGGTGCGCCACGGCGTGTTCGGCCGGCGCGAGTTCGTGGCCGTGCGCGGAGCCGGCTTCCGTCTGCGTCGCGGACACACGCTCGGGGTGGTGGGCGAATCGGGTTCCGGCAAGACCACCATGGCCCTGACCCTGCTGCGCCTGCACGAACCCAGCGCCGGCCCCACTGGCGGCCAGGTGCTGTTCGACGGCCGCGACCTGCTT
Organism: uncultured Burkholderiales bacterium; assembly: GCA_966248995.1. Taxonomy (GTDB): domain Bacteria; phylum Pseudomonadota; class Gammaproteobacteria; order Burkholderiales; family Burkholderiaceae_C; genus Albitalea. The sequence goes on from CBINBY010000057.1 coordinate 9,184, forward strand.
CAGCTCGCCCGGCGCGAGCTGCTGCCCATGCGTCGGCGCATCCAGGTCGTGTTCCAGAACCCCTACGCCTCGCTGAACCCGCGCTTCACCGTCGGCCAGACCCTCACCGAGCCCATGGCCATCCACCGCCTGGGTGCCGGTGCCGCTGAGCGCGAGGCGCGTGCCCGGGCGCTGCTGGCCCGGGTCGGCCTGGACGACTCGGCGCTCGCCAGGTACCCGCACGAGTTCTCCGGCGGCCAGCGACAGCGCATCGCCATCGCGCGCTGCCTGGCGCTGGAGCCCGAGGTGCTGGTGCTCGACGAGGCGGTGAGCGCACTCGACGTGTCGGTGCAGGCGCAGGTGCTCAACCTGCTAAAGGACCTGCAGGACGAACTCGGCCTCGCGTATGTGTTCATCAGCCATGACCTCGCCGTGGTGCGCTTCATGGCCGACGAGGTGATGGTCATGCGCGAAGGCGAGGTCGTGGAACAGGCGGGCGTGGAGGACATCCTCGACCGGCCTCGGCACGAGTACACGCGCAACCTCATGGCCGCGGTGCCCCGGGGTCATCGCGCGGTGTCCTGACGGCTGCGACTTCCGAACGGACACGCCGCGGAGCCGGCGCCCACTCAATCCGCTGGAACGCCCGGCTGGACGGGCCTGCGAGCGTGTCGCCTATCCAATCGACCTCGCGCCGATGACACCCTTCCCGGATGTCACCGGCTGCCCGGGCCATCGACGGTCGGGTTGCATAATTTCGCTGCTTGCGGAGTACAGCCATGGCAGTACCTTCCCGTCCCAGCCCGGCCGCGCCGCGCCCGCTCGCCGATGCGCCTGCCGTGCCAGCCAGGCTCGACGCCTCGTGGCGGCGGTGGATCGTCGAGCAATGCCTGCACGGATGCTCCACGGAGTCGATCCTGGAGGTGATCGAGCGGGCCGGCTACTCACCGTTTGAAGCCCAGCACCTTATCGCCGCGCTCGGCGACGACGCTGCATTTGCCGTCGCCGCGGAACTGCACCAGCGGCAGCGCAAGTTCGAGGCCGTGGCACTCAACCTGCAGCGACTTTGGGCGTCCGATCCCCACTACGCCACCGTCGAGAAGCGATCCTGTGCCCACTTGTCCGAGGACGAGTTTGCGCGGCGGTACGTCCGTGGCTGCCGGCCGGTGGTGCTCACTGGCCATACGAAGGACTGGCCTGCGATGGGCCGCTGGTCGCCGGCAGACCTGAAGGAGCGCTTCGGTCACCTCGGTGTGGACATCCAGGCCGAGCGCAACAAGGACTCGAACTACGAGCAGAACAAGCTGCTCCTGACGAAGCGTGTCAACCTGGGCGAGTTCGTTGATCAGGTCGTCCAAGGGGGTGCGACGAACGACTACTACCTCACGGCAAACAACGAGTTGCTGCGCCGAACGGAGTTCGCGTCCCTGCTGGACGACATCGGGAGCCTGCCGCCGCTGTGCGACCGTTCGCAATTGGGTCAGCGTTCGTCGTTCTGGTTCGGCCCCGCCGGCACCGTGACGCCGTTGCACCACGACACGCTGATGCTCTTCCACACTCAAATCGTGGGTCACAAGCGCTGGCGCTTCGTGTCGCCGCTCGAATGGTCGCGCGTCTACAACCTGCGCCATGTGTTCAGCGAGGTCGACCTGGACCGGCCCGACCCCGCCCGCTTCCCCGACTTTGCCGCGGCGACGGTGATCGAGGTGGTGGTCGAGCCGGGGGAAACGATGTTCCTGCCTCTCGGCTGGTGGCACCAGGTGACGTCACTCGACGTCAGCCTTTCCTTCTCGTACTCATGCCTGGCAGTGCCAAACCACTTCGAGTACCCGGACCCTGCGGTGCCGCAGGGCACGAGGGACTTGCCCACCGCGGCCACCACGGCGGATGCCATGAAGGGCGAGCTGCTCAATGCGGTGAAGGTGGGGGCTGAAACGATGGAGGCCCAGTTCAAGGATGGCAGCGCGATCCGTTTCAGCATCAACGATGCAGGCACCCAGGTGCAGGTGAACCGGATGAACTCGCATGCCGCGCACTACGGCGAGCGACTGGACAGTGTGGGTAGCGTGGAGGGCGCCATCCAATGCCATTTCACCGACGGGTCTTCCATCCGCATCGTGCCCTACTGACTACCGAGCGAGGCGGCCTTTTTTGGCTTGACAGTTCGCACGACCGTGCTAACTTACGTGTCGTGGAGACGAAGACTTACCGCAGCGGCCTCACCCTCGCGGCCATCCTCGACACCGCCCTGTCCATGGCGGCACAGGAAGGTCTGGAAAGCCTGACGATCGGCGAGGTGGCCAAGCGGCTCGGCTTGTCCAAGAGCGGCGTGTTCTCGCGCGTCGGTTCCCGGGAGGCCTTGCAGATGGCCGTCATCGAGGAGTTCGACCGCCGCTTCCTGCAAGAGGTCTTCGTGCCCGCCATGCGCGAGCCTCGTGGTTTGCCCCGGCTCAGCGCCATCATGCGGCTGTGGCTCCAGCGCTCCCGCGAGTGCGACCTCAGCCGGGCCTGCATCTACTGCGCCGGGGCTTTCGAGCTCGACGATCGCGACGGCCCACTACGCGAAAAACTGCTCCAGGGCATCCTCGGCTGGCGCAGCGCGCTCAAACGCACCGTGATCCAGGCAATCGACGAAGGCCACCTGCGTCCCGAGGTCGACCCTGACCAGCTGGTCTTCGAACTGGACGGTTTGTTCGTCGCGCTCATGCGTGACGCCCGCTTCCTTCGCGACCCCCAGGCCCCCGATCGGGCCTGGGCGGCCTACGAACGGCTCATCCGCTCGCTCCAGCCGGCCCCTGCCGGCTGAAGCGCCTTCACCACTCGACGCAAGCTTCTGTTCCCCTCTTGCTTCGACCAACTTCGCACGATCGTGCGAACTGAGAGGACACCATGATGATCGTGATCGCTTCCATCGCCGCCATGGCGGCCATCGCTGCCGTCGTCCGCGGCGCCTGGCAGCTGCATCGCCTCTGGCGCGCGGTGCCGAGGCGCAACGCCGACTTCGCGCTGCTCTGAGGTCGCCATGGACGCTCCTGTTCCCGGCCTCCCTCCTGTTGCCGCCTTCCATGGTGCGGGCCGCACGGCGCAGGCCCTGGGTGCTCTCCTGCGCTCAATCCACGCGGTGTCCCCGGGCTGGGGTACGCGTGCGGCGCTGGGGCTGTTCTTCACCCCGGTGCCCTGGAAGCTGGCTACGCGACGGCCCATGCCGGCGGCATGGGCGCGCGCGAGCTGGTCCTTCGAAGGCGCCAGCCTCACGGCCTACCGGCGTCGCGACGTCCCGCCCGGCCGGCCCAACGTGCTGCTGCTGCACGGGTGGGCGGGCAGCGGCTTGCAGTTGCACTCGATGGGCGAGGCGCTGGCCCAGGCGGGCTTCGACCCGGTGCTGCTGGACTTCCCGGCCCACGGTCGCAGCCTCGGCTGGCGCACGAGCCTGCCGCAGTTCACCCGCGCGCTGCATGCGGCCCACGCGCGCCTCGGGCCGCTGCACGCGGTCGTGGCGCATTCGCTGGGGGCACTCGCTGCGCTGCACGGGGCGGCAAGCGGCCTCGCGGTTCAGCGGCTCGCCCTGCTCGCGCCCGCGGCGCCGCCCGGCGACATCCTCGGTCGGTTCACCGGCGGACTGGGTCTGCCGCACACGGCCGTGGGGCGTATGAGGGCTTATATCGAGCGGCGCGAAGGCGTGCCTTTCGAAGAATTCGAACCGGAATGGCTCGGGCCGCGTGTGAACCAGCCGACCCTCGTCGTGCATGACGAGGCCGACCGGGTCGTTCCGCTTGAATCCGCCCACCGCATGGCAAGGCTGCTGCGCCACGCAAGATGGCAGCCTACGAACGGGCTTGGCCACAACCGGCTGCTTCGGGATCCTGAGGTGTCGTCGGCCGTTGTGCATCATCTGGCGCAGGCTTCTTGACACATTCCGTTGGCGCTGTAACAGCTGCTAGCGATTTGGCCAGGCTCGGGCGGGTCCAACCGCAGGCACCGGACGCTTTTTGTCCCTTGCCATGCGCTCGGCCTGGGCCCGCGGGTCCAACGAGGCTGGCATGGAAGCTGCGCTTGCGACGGTGCCTGCCAGGGGCATCTCAAGGCCCCCGGGCAAATCACAAGGACGTCGTTGCATGCCGCTCACGCCCCGCCCACGCCCCGCCGCCGGTCCTCGCCTGACGCGTCTTCCGGCCCCGCGCTGTCGTGGCGGGGCGTCGTCGCTCTTGCGCCTGTCGCAAGCTGGCGCGGGGCGGCCACCCATCACGCTGAACATATCCAGCTGGGTGCAGCGCGCAGCGCAGGCCTTGCGGCTACCCACGATGCCGGCCCTCGCGGCAGGCTCGCTCACGGCAGGGATGAGGAGTCGCAGATGAACATCGCCAAGCCCTTCGTGCCCCGTACCCCCGTGCTGCCCAAGCCTCGGCCGTCCGGGGAGACCGCGCGCCACATGGGCGCCGAGCCCGGGCCTGCCCGCGGCTTCCAGGTGCTGCAGTCGCGTACCGCGCCGCAGCAGCTGTGTCTGTTTTTGCGCCACGGCGCAGTCGACGTCAAGTGATGGGGTTCTCACTGTCCGGTTGACGTCCAGGGAAGCGGGCAGCCCGGGGGTAGGAGAGAGCGAGTCCCCGGGGAACCTGTCCCGCTTCCCTTCTTTTTTCCTGTCGCATTTCTTTCTCCCGCACCACGCAAGCCGGCGCGGCATCGCTCGTGCCGCGCCCTGCGCCCCGCGCTGACAGCGTCCTCCTACACTGGCGCGCCGTACCGCCCGGCGCGCACCTCGTTCCATGGCGTCCGGCGACATCGCCCGAGGAGATCCATGAGCGTCATTCCGTCCTGGCGCGTGGTCGACGCGCAACCCGGTCGCGTGGTGGCACCCGACGAGCGGCTGTCCTGGGGACAGACCGCCGCGCTGGGCGCGCAACATGTCATTGCGATGTTCGGGGCCACCGTGCTGGCCCCGCTGCTGATGGGCTTCGATCCCAACGTGGCCATCCTTATGAGCGGCATCGGCACGCTCATCTTCTTCATCGTCGTGGGCGGTCGCGTGCCCAGCTACCTCGGTTCCAGCTTCGCGTTCATCGGCGTGGTGATTGCCGCCAGCGGTTACGGAGGCCAGGGCCCGAATCCGAACCTCGCTGTGGCGCTGGGCGGCATCGTGGCCTGTGGCCTGTGGGTGGCGCTGGTCGGCGCCGTGGTGGCGCTCGCCGGCACGGCATGGATCGAGGCGTTGATGCCGCCGGTGGTCACCGGCGCGGTGGTGGCGGTGATCGGGCTCAACCTCGCCGGCGTGCCCATCAAGAACATGGCGCCCACGGCCTTCGACGCGTGGATGCAGGCGGTCACCTTCGTCGTCGTCGGTGCGGTCGCTGTGGCTGCGCGCGGCATGACTCAGCGGCTGCTGATCCTCGTGGGGCTGGTCGTGGCAAGCGTGATCTACGGGGCAATCGCCGCCGGCCTCGGTCTGGGTCAGCCCATCGACTTCGGCCGCGTGGCGGATGCGCCCTGGTTCGGATGGCCGCGCTTCGCCACGCCGGTGTACTCAGGGCAGGCGATCGTGCTCATTGCCCCGGTGGCGGCGGTGCTCGTCGCTGAAAACCTGGGCCATATCAAGGCCGTGGGCGCCATGACGGGGCGCAAGCTCGATGCGCTGATGGGCCGGGCCTTCATTGGCGACGGCCTGGCCACGATGGTGAGCGGCGCGGCCGGGGGCACGGGGGTGACGACCTATGCCGAGAACATCGGCGTGATGGCCGCCACCCGCATCTACTCGACCGCGATGTTCGTGGCGGCCGCGCTGATCGCCATCGTGCTCGGCTTCAGCCCGAAGTTCGGCGCGCTGATCCAGACCATTCCGCTGGCCGTGATGGGTGGCGTGAGCATCGTGGTGTTCGGCCTGATCGCGGTGGCCGGTGCACGCATCTGGGTGGAGAACCGGGTCGACTTCGGGGACAGCGTGAACCTGATCGTGGCAGCGGTGACGCTCATCCTCGGTACCGGCGACTACACGCTGAAGTTCGGCGCGTTCAGCCTGGGCGGCATCGGGACCGCGACATTCGGCGCGATCCTCCTGCACGCGTTGCTGCGTGCCGGGGTCAGGGTACGGGATCGGCGAACGATGTAAGCCGGCGGCTCTGCCGCCCTCGAGCAGGGGATCAGCTGTACCGCGCTGGACGAGGGCATGTAATCGGTGCACCCATCGTCGACGAACACATAGAAGATGGCTGTCCCTATTTCCTATTCGCACCAGTGGGCTACACGCTTGGTGCTGACCGCCCCTCGCATGAGAGGTGATTGCGCGTGGCCAATGCCGCGCGACGAGGCGCAAGTTCCCCGCATGTCGAGGGTGCGCTGCCGGCGCTGTTTCAGGCGGGCGACGTCAGGCGGCCGTTGATGGCCTCACAGCAGGTCCGGGTGTTCACGCCGCACCGTTCAGCCAATTGCGGTGGCCGGTTCGCTTATCTGGATGGAGAACCGGGTCGACTTCGGGGACAGGGGTGAACCTGACCGTGGCGGCAATGATGCTCATCCTCGGCACCGGCGACTACACGCTGAAGTTCGGCGCGTTCAGCCTGGGCGGCATCGGGACCGCGACTTTCGGCGCGATCCTCTGCACGCTGCTGCCTGCAGGAGCCAGGGAACGGGATCCGCGAACGTTGTAAGCCGACGGCTCTACCGCCATCGGGACCTATGCCGCGACGGCTGCGGTCTCCGCGGGTCGGGGGGCCGGGGGCGGCTCCTTCGGGGCCTGCGGCTTCATGGCGGCCAGGACCACCTCGTCGCATGGCAGGGGCTTGTCGGGTAACAGCAGGTAGCCCTCGTTCTCCATCACGAGGCGCTCCGCCTCCGACACCGTGACCAGCTGCTCGTATAGCGAGCGCAGCCCGTCAATGTTGTTCTCGCGGACCAGCTGTTGGGCCTTCGCCTGGATCTCCGGCAGGTTCCACGGCATGCCCATCATGGTGTCGGTGGAGAACGTGCCCTGCGCAAGGTACTTCCTGCAGAACTGGGACGCGTCCTTGTACGGCCGGTGCAGGATGCCGGGCTTGCAGAACTCGGCCTTGGCCGTCATCGGGTCGTTAATCCAGATGGTGTGCGCGCCGTTGGGAATGACGATGTCGGTGAAGGTGCGCGCCGCTGCCTTGCCGTTGGAATAACAGGCGAAGTACGGCTTGCCCGCGGTCACGCGGGGAAGGTTGTTGCGCTGGTGCTCCCACAGGGCCGACCAGTTCTTCTTGAAGTAGGTGCGTTGCCTTATCTCGGGCGGCGTTTCGGGACCGAAAAGAGCCGCCTCGTGGTTGGCATACACCGCGTAGTTGATGCCCGCACGCTGCAGGCCATCGAAATGCGCGTCGGCCGATGTGTCGGGGCACCAGAAGTACTCGTCGTCGTCGATATGGAGTATCCAGTCGATGCCATCGGCCGCGGCGAGCATGAGACCGGCGTTGCAATTGAGAACCTGACGGTGCGTGAGGCTTTCGGGCGAGCCGAAGTGGGGTGTCCCGTGGTCGCGGCGCACGGCGTCCAGGTAGTGCTGCCACCGGTTCGGCGAGTGCGCCTCCCAATACTCCTTGGAGCAGGGAATCAGCTGTACCGCGCTGGACGAGGGCATGTAATCGGTGCGCCCATCGTCGACGAACACATAGATCTTGGAGAAGCCGAGCGACAGGTGATAGTGCGCCCAGGGCTCGGATTCCTTGTTCCAGGTTCTTTGTGTAGTGACGATGGAGACGGTCATGCTGCGGGCCCCGGATGGAGTGGTCACAAAAGATCCATGCCCGCTGACTGAAGCCGCAGGGCATGAATGTCTTGCATGTCATCCTTCCGTCTGGATGTCGCACCGTCAAGGTGGTTGTCCCTATTCACACCAGTGGGACACACGCTTTGGTGCTGGCCACCCCCGCGCATCAAGGAGTGCGCTGCCGGCGCTGTTTCAAGCGGGCGAAGTCGGGGGTCCGCTGATGGCCTCGTCCAGAGTATGTAGCAACCCGCCCACGTCCAGCGGCTTTGGCATGCCCAGCAGCAGGTCCGGGCGTTCGACGCCGCACCGTTGCCTGATTGCGGTGGCCTGTGCGCGCATATAAGTGGAGAACCGGGTCGACTTCGGGGACAGGGTGAACTTGATCGTGGCTGCGGTGACGCTCATCCTCGGCACCGGCGACTACACGCTGAAGTTCGGCACGTTGAGCCTGCGGGGCTTCGGGGCCGGGACCTTCGGCGCGATCCTCCTGCGCGCGCTGCTGCCGCGACGACCGCGGTCTCTGGGGGATCGGGGTACCGGGGGCGGCTCCTTCGGAGCCTGCGGCTTCATGGCGGCCAGGACCACCTCGTCGCATGGCAGGGGCTTGTCGGGCAACAGCAGGTAGCCCTCGTTCTCCATCACGAGGCGTTCCGCCTCCGACACCGTGACCAGCTGCTCGTACAGCGAGCGCAGCCCGTCGGGCATGCATGTCTTGTCATCGTTCCGTCCGGATGTCGCATCGTCAATGTCGCTGTCCCCATTTCCTATTCACACTATTGGGCTACACGCTTTGGTGCTGGCCCCCCGCGCATGAGAGGTGATTGCGAGTGGCGCTGCGGCGCGTCGATGCGCAAGTTCCCCGCATGTCGAGGGGTATGCTGCCGGCGCTGTTTCAGGCGGGCGACGTCAGGCGCCCGTTGATGGCCTCGTCCAGAGTGCGCAGGAACCCGCCCACGTCCAGCGGCTTGGTCAGGTAGCCGAGGAAGCCGGCCTGCCGAGCCTCCTCGATGGTCGACGGCATTGCATCGGCCGACAGGGCCACGTACGGCAATCCCGCGAGGCCCGCTGAGCCGCCGAGTTCGCGAACGACTTCCAGCCCCGTCATGTCGCCCAGGTGCATGTCCAGCAGCAGCAGGTCCGGGCGTTCGCGCCGCACCGTGTCGATGGCGTCCTGTCCGCTGCGGACGATCACGAGCCGGCAGTCGGGGCGCAGGAGCATCACCTGGCGCACCAGCTCGACGTTCATGGGATCGTCCTCGGCATAGAGCACGGTGTGGCGGGCGCTGTGCGCTGCCTCGCCCGGGCGTGCGGTGTCGGGCGGGGCAGCCTGGGCGAGATTCGATTCGCCGGTCGGCACGGCGGCGGGCAGAGCCACCGTGAAGCGGCTGCCCACTGCGGGCTCGCTGTCCACCTCGATGCTGCCGCCCATCAGCTGCACCAGCCGCTGGGTGACGACCAGCCCGATGCCCGTGCCCTCGATGCCGCTGCGCTCGGCGCCCAGCCGGTTGAAAGGCTCGAACAGGTGAGCGCGCTGCGCCGGCGTGAGGCCCCGCCCGGTGTCCTCGACTTCCAGCCGCACCTGCTCGCCCGAAGGCATCGGGCCCCAGCGCACCGCCACGCTGCCGCCCGGCCGGTTGTACTTGACGGCGTTGGTCAGCAGGTTGAGCAGCACCTGGCGCAGGCGCAGGTGATCGGCGCGCACCCGGCCGCCGTTCGATGCATCGGCGGGGGGCTCGGTGTAGAGCCGCACGCCGGCTTCGCGCGCGGACGGTGCGACCAGGGCCAGGGCCTCCTGCACGAGCGAAGAGAGGGACACGGTCTCCGGCGCCAGTGTCATGCCGCCGCTTTCGATGCGCGACAGGTCCAGCACGTCGTTGATCATCGCCAGCAGGTGAGCGCCGGCTTCCTCGATGTGGTGCAGCTTGGTCCTTTGGTCGTGCGCGAGCGGATGCGCGATGTCCATCTGCAGCAGCTGAGCGAAGCCGAGCACCGCGTTTAGCGGCGTGCGCAGCTCGTGGCTCATGCGCGAGAGAAATTCGGTTTTCGCGGCGTTCGCGCGCTCGGCCGCCTGCGCCCCCAGCAGCGCGGCCTCGGTGCGCTTGCGCTCGGTGATGTCCTCCACCACCGCGATGAAGTAGGCCGGCTGACCCCCCGTGTCGCGGGCCAGCGCAGCCTTGTACGACACCCAGATCACGTGCCCGTCGCCCCGCAGGCAGCGCATCTCCTGTGCCCGGGCGGGCTCCCCGCACAGCAGCCCGCGGGCGTAGTCATGGTGGGCCTGGCGGTCTGCCGGCGCGATCACGTCCCGCACGTGGCGCTGCAGCAGTTCCTCGCGGGCGTGTCCGAGCACCTCGCACAGCTGCTGGTTGGCGCGGGCGAAGCGGCCGCGCAGCGTGATGTGCGCGATGCCCACGGCGGCCATCTCGAAGGTCGTGCGCCAAAGCTCCTCGCTCTCGCGCAGCGCCCGCTCGGCCGCGCGCCGGGCTTCGTCCAGCCGCACTGCGCCCATGATCGCGCCCAGGCTGGCGAACAGCGGCTCCAGCGCGTCCACTAGGGCGGTGTCGTAGCCGCCCTCGCGGTTGGCCAGGCCCACCACCCCCACCAGCTCTCCGCCGTGCAGGAGCGGAACGCCGAGGAAGGTGGCGAGCGGCGGAGGGCCTGCGGCGATCCGGCCGCGGCGCGGGTCATGGGCCGCGTCGTTGGCGATCACCGGCGCGCCCGACAAGGCAGGCGCGCCGAACAGGGTGGAGAGCTGGTGCAGCTCGATGGGCTGCTCGCCGCGTCGATGGGCACGCAAGCGATCGAGCACCGCGGGGTCCCAGCCTTCTTCGGTGATCGCGACCATGCGCAGGAAGCGATGGCCGTCGGCCGGGTCGTCGAGCACGCTGGCGATGTAGCCGAAGCGGCTGTGGGTGCGCGCCAGCAGGTCGTCCAGCAGGGGCTGCAGGACTTCGCGCGGGGGAGCTGCACGGATGAAGAGAGCCTGGACCCGGCTGATGACGGTGCCCAGATCGGGGATCGCCACCGGGACTGCGGAAGAGGATGGGGCTCGTGACAGCATTCCGCCGCAATGTGACACAAGTGCCGCCATCGGCGCGTCGTAAGGTGTTTACGCGTGAAACTTTGCGACGCGGCATTCCGGCCCGCTCCGCTTGCGAACCTGCCCATCGTGCTTCCCCTGCCCCCTGCCGAGCAACTGCGCGACGACCTGGTCGCAGCCTGTGTCGTCAGTATCCTGCTGATACCCCAGAGCCTGGCCTACGCGCTGCTCGCTGGCCTGCCGCCGCAGGCGGGCTTGTATGCCAGCCTGCTGCCGCTCGCGGCCTACGCGGCGCTTGGTTCCAGTCGCGGCATGGGCGTGGGGCCCGTGGCGGTCGTCGCGCTGATGGTGTCGCAGGCGCTGGCCGATCTTCCCCGCGGCACCGACGTGCACGGTGCGGCGCTGGTGCTCGCGGTCGAGGTGGGCGCGATGCTGTCCCTGGCGGCCTGGGCGAGGCTGGACGCACTGGCGGCGCTGCTGAGCGTGCCCGTGCTGCAGGGCTTCGAGGCCGGCGCGGCGCTGTCCATCGCGCTCAGCCAGTTGCCGGTGTTGATGGGCGCGAGCGCCGATGGCTCCAGCTTGCCTCGCGTGGTGGCGTCATGGGGCCGTTCCGATGCGCTGCTCGCGCCGTCCACCGCGGCCTTCGGTGTGGGCGCGCTGGCGCTGTTGTGGCTGGCGCGTCGCTACGCCGCGTCGCTCCTGGCGCGTCGCCTGCCGCGTCACCTGGCGCAGTTCGCGTCGCGCGTGGCGCCGCTGGCGGTGCTGCTGCTGGCCATCGCCGTGGCCGCCGCGATCGACGCCCCGCGGCACGGCGTGGCGCTCGTGGGGCCGCTGCCCGCCCTGGAGTGGCCCCTGACGCTCCCGCCGCCGGACGCCGCGCTGTGGAAGCGCATGCTCCCCGATGCGGGACTGATCGCGCTGGTCACCTTCGTGAGCAGCCTCGTGGTGGCCGAATCGCTGGCCCACCGCGACGGCAGTCGCGTGCGACCGCGCCGGGAGCTGGCGGGGCTGGCCGCGGCCAACCTCGTGGCCGGGGTAAGCGGGGGCATGCCGGTGGCAGGCAGCTTCACCCGCAGCATCGTGAATGTGGATGCGGGCGCTCGCACCCGCATGGCCGGCGTTTACACCGCCGTCCTGATGGCCCTGGCGATCGTCACCCTGGCGCGTCCGCTGGCGCTGTTGCCCACTGCCGTGCTGGCCGCCACCATCCTGATCGCCGTGGCGTCGGTGTTCGATGCCACGCCCTTTCGCGAGGCGTGGCGCTATTCGCGTCCCGAGGGCGTGCTGATGGGCCTCGTGGCGGCGCTCACCGTGCTCGCTGGCGTGGCCTGGGCCCTGGCCGTCGGGGTGGCGGGCTCCATTGCCTTGCTGCTGCAGCGCACGGCCCGGCCGCACGTGGCGCTGATCGGGCGGGTGCCGGGCACGGAGCACTACCGCAATGCCGGCCGTCATGAGGTCGAGCTCACGCCCGCAGTGATGGCGTTGAGGATCGACGAGAGTCTCCTGTTCACCAATGCGCGCCAGCTGGCTGATGTGGTGCAGCAGCACCTCGTCCAGCACGACGGCACGCAGCGCGTGGTGTTGCAGATGTCGCCCGTCAATCGGATCGACTTCAGCGGGCTGTCGGCGCTGCGCGAACTGCACGCGATGCTCGGCGTGCGCGGCATCCGGCTCGACCTGAGCGAGGTGAAGGGGCCGGTGCTCGATGCGCTGCAGGGAGGCGACTGGCTCTCGTGGTTTCGCGGCCGTGTGTACCTCAGCCACCATCAGGCGATGGAAGACGGCTGATCGACCACGCCGGGCGGTTCAACCGGTCCCACACGATGCCCAGCACCGACCACCAGTACAGCAGTGCGGCCGCGAGGAAGCTGGGGTGCTGGAGCGCGTGCAACGCTTCGTGAGCGCGGGCCGCCTCGAACCATGCGGGCACGTGCCACAGCCACAGCACCGTGGCATGAAGCAGCCACGCGGACAAGGGCGCCATGACTCCCCGCCAGAAGGCGCGCCATGCCGGGTCGCAATGCCTCGCCGGTGGCACGCCGCGCCTTGGGCGGCAGTGCCCAGACCCACGCCGCGAGCGGACGGCCGAGCACGAACAGCGGCGCCGCCGCGGCCATGATCAGCGTGTGCTGCACCATGTGAGGGGCGAAGAGCCGGTCTCCCAGCGTGTCCAGCGGCGAGACGAGCGCGGTGAAGAGCACGAGCCAGCCGCTCAGGAAGCACGCTGCACGGGCGTAGCTCACGCCGCGTCCCCGGCCGGCGCGGCGCCACAGGACTGCCAGCCCTAGCGCATAGCCGACTGGGGCGATCGCGAGGAGCGCCACCTTGCCGCATCGAGCGCCGCCAGCCAGCCGCGAACGCCCATCTCGCCGCCGCTGTTGCCCACCAGCACCTGCCCTTCACGACCATCGGCGCCATGGTCATCGTCTCGCCTTGCCGGATGTCGCCCAGCTTCGTGCGCCACGGCTCCTGGCCGGTGGTTGCGTCGAGGGCGATGGTCTGGTTGTCGAGCGTGTTGAAGAACACCCGACCCTCGGCGTAGGCCGCCCCCGCGTTCACCACGTCGCAGCACGCCACTGCTGTAGCGCGTGTTCGCTACATCGCCCGGCGCCAAAGGCCCGTCGCCCTCGGCCGGTGCTGCGAGCGCCGCCAAGACGAGGCCCGCCAGCAGCGCGAGCGTCGTGCCCCCCAACTCGTCGGATGTCGGCAAGGCGAGGCTGCGCGCTGACGTATCAAGCCCCTTGAACCTCAAAGGTTTCCGCCTTGCGTTACGGCAATCGACATGCCGTTTTGCGGCCTGCGTCCGACTTGCAGGCCGGGCCCTTTGCTCCACACGCGGTCGCCCCGGGGAAAGGATCCCGCGGTCCTGGCACGTTTTTCCGTGCAGGGCGCGATTTACCGGCGATCACATCGGCGGCCAGGGGCATGCCGGCGGCCGCGCGGGGCGGATGCGATGATGCCCGCATGGCACTCGAAACGATCCAGATCGAGACCGGCCCCCAGCCCCGCGCCGCCATCATCGTGCTGCACGGCCTGGGCGCCGATGGCAACGACTTCGTGCCCTTCGCGCGAGAGATCGACCTGCAAGCTGCGGGGCCGGTGCGCTGGGTGTTCCCGCATGCGCCGAAGATGCCCGTCACCATCAATGGCGGCTACCTGATGCGCGCGTGGTACGACATCCTCGGGCCCGACATGGCCCAGCGCGAGGACGAGGCCGGCTTGCGCCGCTCCATGGCCGAGGTTGCCGGGCTGATCGAGGCGCAGCGCGACGCCGGCATCGCCGCCAAGCGCATCGTGCTCGCCGGCTTCTCGCAGGGCTGCGCGATGACGCTGCTCACCGGGTTGCGCTACGGCGAGCGCCTGGCCGGGCTGGCGGGCATGTCCGGCTACCTGCCGCTGGCCATGCGGGTCGCGGCCGAGCGCAGCCTCGCGAACATCGGCGTGCCGGTGTTCCTCGCGCACGGGCGCAGCGACCCGGTGGTCCCCTACGCCGCCGGCACGGCCTCGCGCGATGTCCTGCGGGCCCTGGGCTACGCAGTCGAGTGGCACGACTACGCCATGCCACACTCGGTGTGCGCGGAGGAGGTTGCCGACCTTCAAGCTTGGCTCCAGCGCGTGCTGCGCTGACGACCGACGACAATCCCGGCATGGCTTTCCGCTACCTCACCGTTCCCGTCACGCACTTCGAGCAGAACTGTTCCATCGTCTGGTGCGACGACACGGGCAAGGCCGCGGTCATCGACCCGGGTGGCGACCTGCCCAAGCTGATCGCCGCCGCCGACGCGCTCGGCGTCACGCTCGAACAGATCTGGCTCACGCACGCCCACGTCGACCACGCCGGAGCCACTGGCGAGCTCTCGCGCCTGCGCAGTCTGCCCGTCACGGGTCCGCATGAGGAAGACCGGTTCTGGATCAACGCACTGCCGCAGCAAGGCGTCATGTTCGGTTTCCCGCCCGCCGAGCCCTTCGAGCCCGACCGCTGGCTGCACGACGGCGACACCGTGCGCATCGGCCACTGCGAACTCGAGGTGAGGCACTGCCCGGGCCACACGCCGGGCCATGTGGTCTTCTTCGAGCGCGAGACGAAGATCGCCTTCGTGGGCGACGTCATCTTCTCCGGCAGCATCGGCCGCACCGACTTCCCGCGCGGCGACTACGCCACGCTGGTTGAATCCATCGTGGGCAAGCTCTGGCCGCTGGGCGACGACATGCGCTTCGTGCCCGGCCACGGGCCGGAAAGCACCTTCGGGCACGAGCGCCGCCACAACCCCTACGTCGGCGGCACCTGAGCGGCGGCAGCCGAGGCCGCCGCACCCGCATCGAGCGGCCAGCGGCCTCTACGCGGGCGGGCCGAAGCGCTGCGTCGGCTTGGCGGCGCGCGCATACAGCGGCTGCACCGCGGGCAGGTTCGATTCAATGTCCTGGATGCGCGTGCTCCCTGCCGGGTGCGTCGACAGCCACTCCGGCGGCCCGCTGCGGCCGCCCGTCGCCTGCCCCATCTTCTGCCACAGCGTGATGCCGGCGCGCGGGTCGTAGCCCGCCCGGGCACCCAGTTCCAGGCCCACCTTGTCGGCCTCCGATTCGTCCTCGCGCCCGAAGCGCAGCGACAGCAACTGTCCGCCGATGCCGGCCAGGTAGCGCCCGCCGCTTCCCAGTCCGAACAGGGCCGCGCCCAGCTCGATCAGCCCGTTCGTGGCCGCGCTCTTGCCCAGCCGCTCCCGCGCGTGCTCCCGCAGCGCGTGGGCGATCTCGTGGCCCATCACGATGGCGACTTCGTCGTCGGTGAGTTTCAGCTGGTCCAGCAGGCCATAGAACACCGCGATCTTGCCGCCCGGCATGCAGAACGCGTTGATCTGCTTGCTGCCGATGAGATTGACCTCCCAGTTCCAGCGCGCCGCACGCGGCGTCGACTTCAGGTTGGGTCGGTCCGCGAACGGAATGAGCCGCTTGGCGATGCTGCGCAGGCGCACGACCTGCGGATGGCTCTCAGGCGCCAGGGCCCGCTTCTGGGCTGCCTGCTGCAGCATTTGCTGGTATTGCTGCGCGGCAGCCTGCTCAACCTCCTCGGCCGGTATCAGGCCGGCCAGGCTGGAGCGATCGGGCAGGGCGATGCCCTCGGCCGAGGCCAGGCCGGGCAGCGTCAGCGCCACGCCGGCGGCGAGCATGCCGCGGTGGAAGCGCCGGCGCGCGTGCATCGGGCAGTTGCAGCCCCAGGCATGCAGGCCCAGCGCCGGGTCGGGTTGGAAGCCGTGTGGGTCGAATTCAGCGTACATGGGAGTCGGACAACGTGGAGTCGGGCGACGCGGCACCACATCGAAGTCCAGCAACTATGGTGCCCTGTGTCTGCTGAAAGTATGGGCCCGCCGGCTTCGTTCAATCGTCGTCGGCCGTGCGCGTGTCGGGATCGACCTCCAGCGCCCGCATTGGCGAACGCAGCCACCACAACAGCACCAGGGCAGGCGCCGCCATCACCGTCGACAGGACGAAGAACGACGGCCAGCCGATGGACTCGGCGAGCACCCCGGCCAGCGGCCCCACCCAGACGCGCCCTACCGAGGCAAACGCCGACAGCAGGGCGAACTGCGTCGCCGTGAAGCGCTGGTTGCAAAGGCTCATGAGGAAGGCCATGAAGGCCGCCGTGCCCATGCCGCCGGAAAGGTTTTCAGCGGCGATCACCACCAGCAGCCCGCCATCGACCGGCGTGTCGTGCGCCAGCGAGACGAAACCCCAGTCGAAGGCCGGGATCACCAGCCCGGCCAACTGCCCCTTGCCGTTGATGGCCAGCCACCAGAAGCCCAGGTTGCTCGCCATCTGCAGCACGCCGAAGAGCATGAGGGCGCGCCACAGCCCGAGGCGGATCATCAGTGCGCCGCCGACCAGCGCGCCCACGATGGTCAGCCACAGCCCCATGATCTTGTTCACCACGCCCACCTCGGCGGTGCTGAACGCCATGGCCTGCAGCATGAAGGGCGTCATCAGCGAGCCGGCGAAGGCGTCGCCCAGCTTGTACAGCACGATGAACGCGAGGAACGCGGCCGCGCCCGCCTGCGAGAAGTAGCTGCGCAGCCCGCCCAGCAGCGTCTCGAACTTCGCCGCCTTCGCCGCCCAGGCCGCCAGCGGCAGCGTGAAGCCGATTCCCAGCAGCAGCGCGACGAGGTCCGTCCACTTCTTCTGCATCGCGGCCGCGATCCCGCTGCCGTCGAACACCGGGGCCAGCAGCATGGCAGCCAGCGGCGGAGCCAGGCGCTCGCTCACCATGAAGCCCGCCGCCACCGCGGCCAGCACCGCGAGGAAGCCCAGCACGTCATGCCGCGCCACGCTACGCGGGGCCGGCGCATGGTGCAGCCGAGGCAGCGCGAGCACCGTGAACGCCGCGCCGCCCACCATCAGCCAGGCCATGAAGCGGTACACCTGCGGCCATGTCCAGCCGCCGCCTTGCGACGGGTCGACCCAGATGAAGGCCACCCCGCCAGAGAGGATCATCGCCAGCCGGTAGCCCATCACGTACATCGAGGATCCCAGGCCGCGCTCGCTGGCGTGCAGCAGGTCGGTGCGATAGGCGTCGATGACGACGTCCTGCGATGCGGACACGAAGGCCACCAGCACCGCCAGCAGTGCAAAGGCGCGCGTGGCGTGCGACGGCGAGGTGGCCGACATCCACAGCAATGCCGCCGCAAGGGAAAGCTGCGTGAGCACCAGCCAGCCGCGCCGGCGTCCCAGCCAAGGCAGCTCGAAGCGGTCCATCAGCGGTGCCCAGAGGAACTTGAACGTGTAGGGTAGCCCCACGATGGAAAGGAAGCCGATGGTGGCGATGTCGACGCGTTCAGCCGACAGCCACGCCTGCATCGCCTGCCCGGTCAGGGCCAGCGGCAGGCCGGAGGCGAACCCCAGCACCGTGACGACCAGCAGGCGGTGCAGCGCCGCGGCGCTGAAGCGGGGGGGCGCGGCAGCGCGCACGGCGGGGACGGACATCCGGCCATTCTAGGAAGCCGGGATGCCCGCCACCTTGCGCCAGGCTGCAGCCTGGCGTGAATCAGAAGCGGTAGTTCACGCCCAGGCTGAGCTGCGGCAGCGCGCGGATCTTGCCGACGCTGTCGCGCACCTCCTGCAGTTCGCGGTCGATGTCGGCCTGCGTCACGTTGCCCGAGAGGTTCGGCCCGCTGGCGCTGCCCGTGACCTTGGCCCGTCCGATCGAAGCCCCGGCGTCGAACACGAAGCCCCAGCCACGCTCGCCGGCGTGGTGGCCGTAGCCCACGCCCAGGTACGGAGTGGTCTTCGGGAATTTGATGAGCACATCGAAGCGGTCGTTCGGGTTGGTCGTGTAGGCCGTGCCGCCGATGTCGATGGTGCCGCCGTTGCCGTGGCCCACCAGGGTCAGCTTGAAGTCATTGAAGGTCACGCCTCCGGTCAGCCGCCATCCCCCGCTGACGAACCAGTCCGCATATACCCCGGTGCGCGTGGTCTTGAGCGTGCCTTGGTAGTCAATGCCGCTTTCCGTACGGTTGTCGGAATGCGTGCCCAGCGTGGACACGTCGGCTCGCACGTTGAAATGGTCGTTCAGCGGGTGGGCATACCCAATCATGACGCCGGGCAGCCCGGCGCCCAAATACACATCGCCGGCCTGGGCAGGGGTCGAGCCGAGGCTTGCCAGCACGGCGAACGAAGAACAGGTGAGGAGTTTCTTCAGCATTGCGGGGTAGTAGTGCGTTGGAGACCGGAAGCGCACCGTGCGGTGCCGGCCGTGCGCTACTGTTCCCGACGCGTGCGCAACCCGCCCGGCGGAAATGCCGGGCAAGCCACAGCCAATTTCACCCGCAACCTTTTCAGAGCGTGAAGTCGTAGTCGATCAGCAGCGGCGCGTGGTCCGAGTAGCGCTGCTCCAGGTAGATGTGCTCGCGCCGCGCGGTCGCCGCGATTGCCGGCGTAGCGAGGTGGTAGTCGATCCGCCAGCCCACGTTCTTGGCCCAAGCTTGGCCCCGGTTGCTCCACCACGTGTACTGCTCCGGATGCGGATTGAGCTGCCGGAACACATCGACGAGGCCGATCACGTTGAGCGCATGCGTCATCCAGGCGCGCTCTTCCGGCAGGAAGCCGCTGTTCTTCTGGTTGCCGCGCCAGTTCTTCAGGTCGATTTCCTTGTGCGCGATGTTGATGTCACCCACGAGAACGAATTCACGCTCGGCCTTCAATCGCACCAGATGCGGCGCCATCAGCGAGAGGAACCGGAACTTCGCCTGCTGGCGGTGCTCTCCGCTGGAGCCGCTGGGGAAGTAGCAACTGATCAGGCTCAGCCTGCGCCTGGGCGTGTCGAAGCGGGCCTCCACCCAGCGGCCCTCGGCGTCGAACTCGGTGTCGCCGATGCCGGTCAACACATCGCTCGGCTCCTTGCGGGTGTAAAGCCCCACCCCCGAATAGCCCTTCTTTTGCGCGCAATGGAAATGGCCCTTCATGCCGGCCACGTGATCGAAGCGGCCGGTGAGGTCGGCGGGGACGGCTTTGATCTCCTGCACCCCCATACAATCGGCGGCCAGGCTTTCGGCGAACGGCAGGAAGCCCTTGGCGGCCGCGGATCGGATGCCGTTCAGGTTCAACGTGACGAGTCGGAACACCCCATGTCCTCAATGAGCGCGAATGCGGCAGCCGACCGGCTGGCCGAGGACTTCGTGGCCTTTTCGGTGCAAGCCGGCGTGCTGCGCTTCGGGGAATTCAAGACGAAGGCCGGGCGGCTGTCACCGTACTTCTTCAACTCCGGCCTCTTCGATGACGGCGCCAAGCTGGGCCGCCTCGCGGAATTCTATGCGCGCCGCCTCCTCGCCTCGGGCGTCGCCTTCGACATGCTTTTCGGCCCGGCCTACAAGGGCATCACGCTGGCGGCGGCCACGGCGGTGGAACTGGCGCGACTCGGGCGCAACGTGCCCTACTGCCACAACCGCAAGGAAGCCAAGGACCACGGCGAAGGCGGCCTGATGGTCGGCGCACCGCTCAAGGGCCGCGTGGTGATCATCGACGACGTCATCACCGATGGTGCCTCCAAGCGCGAGTCGGTCGAGATGATCCGCGCGGCCGGCGCGGAGCCGGTCGCCGTGCTCATCGCCATGGATCGCAAGGAGCGCGGCGGCCGGGACGACAACCTGTCCGAGCGTTCGGCCGTTGAGGACTTCGAACGCGCATACGGCATCCCGGTCGTGTCGATCGCGTCGCTGTCCGACCTCATGCGCTACCTGCGCTCGAGCGAGGATGCGCAGCTGGCGCGGCACTACGCCGCCGTGTCGGCGTACCGCGACCGCTATGGCATTTGAGGGACAGGGGTGAAGGCTGGGATTTGCATTGGCCTCGGCGCGGCGGCATTGTTTGCCGCCGGCATGGCGCAGGCCACCATCTACAGCTGCACCGACGCCAACGGCAGGCGGCTCACCTCCGACCGGCCCATCCCGGAATGCAACCAGCGCGACCAGCGCGTGCACAATCCCGACGGCTCGGTGCGTCGCATCCTGCCACCCACGCCCACTGCCGAGGAACGCGCCGCCCGCGAGGAGCGCGAAGCACGCTTGACGGCGGAGCGGGCCACCCAGCAGGATGCGGTGCGGCGTGACCGCAACCTCATGGTTCGCTATCACAACCAAGCCGCCCACGACAAGGCGCGCGCCGTCGCGCTGGACGATGCGACGACCGCGGTCCGCCGCTCCGAGCGGCGCCTGGAGGAACTGGCGGCCGAGCGCAAGCCCCTTGAGTCCGAAATGGAGTTCTACGTCAGCCGACGGCCTCCGCTCAAGCTGAAGCACGCTCTCGAAGCGAATGAAACCGCCGCCGAGGCGCAACGGGTGCTGATCCAGAACCAGCAGGCCGAGATCGTGCGCATCAATGCGCTCTTCGACGCGGAACTCGCCCGGCTCAAGCAGCTGTGGGCTGGTGTGCCTCCCGGCTCGATGGGCCTGCTGCCCACGGCGCCCGCGGCGTCTGCGGCGACAGGAGAAACGGCGCCGGACCCGGTGTCCGAGGCGCGGCGCGCGACAGCCGTCAAGTAGCGCCGCGCGGCCGGCGTGGCTCCCCCAACTCCGGGCCCCGCCCCAAGTTTCCTTGTTGTCCCGCTGGGACTCGGCGCAGCCCGACCCTGGGGGCGCTCGGAACTACTGCGCCTGCAGCTTCTGCTTCAGCAGCACGTTCACCTGCGACGGATTGGCCTTGCCCTTGGTGGCCTTCATCGCCTGGCCGACCAGTGCGTTGAAGGCCTTGTCCTTGCCCGCGCGGTACTCCTCCACGGACTTGGCGTTCGCGGCCAGCACCTCGTCAAGGATGCGTTCCAGCTCGCCGGTATCGCTCATCTGGCGCAGGCCTTTGGCTTCGATCAGTGCGTCGATGTCGCTGCCTTCGCCGGTCCAGAGCGAGTCGAACACCTGGCGAGCGCCGGCATTGGACAGCGTCCCGTCGGCGATCCGTGAGATCAGCTGCGCCAGCGTGGCTGCGTCCACCGGGCTCGCGCTGATCTCGCGCTGCTCCGCGTTCAACCGGCGCGAGACTTCGCCCATCAGCCAGTTGGCGGCGAGCTTGGGTTGGCTGCACGCGCGCGTGATCGTCTCGAAATACGCGCCGAAGGCCTTGCTCTGGGTCATCATCGACGCGTCATATGCCGGCAACCCATACTCCCGCTGGAAGCGCGCGGCCATCACGCCGGGCAATTCCGGCATCTCGCGGCGTATCTCGTCGATCCACTCCGGCGAAATCACCAGCGGCGGAAGGTCGGGATCCGGGAAGTAGCGATAGTCGTGCGCGTCTTCCTTGCTGCGCATGGCCCGCGTCTCACCGGTGTCCGGATTGAACAGCACGGTGGCCTGCTCGACGCGGCCGCCGTCTTCGATGAGGTCGATCTGCCATTGGATCTCGAAGTCGATCGCCTGCTGCAGGAACTTGAAGCTGTTCAGGTTCTTGATTTCCCGCCGCGTGCCGAACGGGGCTCCCGGCTTGCGCACCGAGACGTTGGCGTCGCAGCGGAAGCTGCCTTCCTGCATGTTGCCGTCGCAGATGCCCAGCCACACCACCAGCGCGTGCAGCGCCTTGGCGTAAGCCACCGCCTCCGCGCTGGAGCGCATGTCGGGCTCGGACACGATTTCCAGGAGCGGCGTGCCGGCCCGGTTGAGGTCGATGCCCGTCTGGCCCGCGTAGTCCTCGTGCAGCGACTTGCCCGCGTCTTCCTCGAGATGCGCCCGGGTGAGCTGTACCTTGTGAGGGGTGTCGCCCACAAAGAATTCCACTGCCCCACCCTGCACCACCGGCGTCTCGTACTGGCTGATCTGGTAGCCCTTGGGCAAATCCGGGTAGAAGTAATTCTTGCGCGCGAAGATCGAATGGTGGGCCACCTTGGCGCCCACCGCCAATCCGAAACGGATCGCGCGCTCCACGGCGCCGCGGTTGGGTACTGGCAGTGTGCCGGGCAGCGCCAGGTCCACCGGGCAGGCCTGCGTGTTCGGCTCCGCGCCGAAGTCGGTGGAGGCCCCGCTGAAGATCTTGGAGTGCGTGGACAACTGCGCGTGCGTTTCCAGGCCGATCACGACCTCGTAGCCGCGGATGAGTGTGCTGATCATCGGAACCCCGCCGGCGTGCGCGTGTGCCAGTCGGTCGTCTGCTGGAAGGCATGCGCCGCGTGCAGCAGCCGGGTCTCGTCGAAATAGTTGCCGATGAGCTGCAGGCCCACCGGCATGCCGGCCTCGCCGAAGCCCGCTGGCAAACTCATGCCGGGCAGGCCGGCCAGGCTGGCGGGCAGCGTGAAGATGTCCGCGAGGTAGGCGGCTACCGGGTCGTCGCCCTTGTCGCCGATCTTCCATGCCACCGAGGGTGCCACGGGACCGGCGATCACGTCGCAGTGACGAAAGCACGCCTGAAAGTCGTCGGCGATCATGCGGCGCAGCTTCTGCGCCTGCAGGTAGTAGGCGTCGT
>CBINBY010000058.1:0-31829 GCA_966248995.1 uncultured Burkholderiales bacterium
ACTCGTTGACCAGCACGCCCATGGACCAGCCGTCGGAGACGATGTGGTGCATCGTCACGAGCAACGCATGGTCGTCGTCGGCCATGCGGAGCAGTCGGGCGCGGATGAGCGGCCCGTGGGCTAGGTCGAAGGGTGCGGTGGCTTCTTCTGCGGTCAGGCGCTCCAGCTCGGCGTCGGGATCGGCATGGCCCGACAGGTCCACGTGCGACAGCGCGAGGCCCATCTCGGGCGTAGCGATGACTTGCACCGGTGCTCCGTCGACCAAGGTGAAGCAGGTGCGCAATGCCTCGTGGCGCGCGACGACGCGGTTCATCGCGGCATGCAAGGCTGCGCTATCGAGCGAGCCCTTCAGCCGCACGCCGCCGGGGATCGCGTAGGCAGTCCCCGCGCGCTCATCGAACTGGGCGAGGAACCACAGCCGCTGCTGGGCGAACGACAGGGGCAGCGCCTCCTGGCGCGACACCGGCACAATGGCCGGCAGCGCACTGGCGGTGGCGGCCACGACGCGCTGAGCGTAGCCAGCCAGGGTGGGTTGCGCGAACAACTCGGCCAGGGGCACTTCCAGGCCGAGCGCCGCGCGGATGCGCGAGCTCAGCTGCACGGCCAGCAGCGAGTGGCCGCCCAGGGCGAAGAAGTCGTCATGGCGGCCGATGCGCTCGATGTGCAGCAGCTCGCCCCAGAGGCGGGCGAGGAGGGTCTCGACCTCGCTATGCGGGGCCTCATAGGCGTGCAAGCCGAAGGCATCTGCCTCAGGCGCGGGCAGGGCACGGCGGTCGAGCTTGCCGTTGGGGGTGAGCGGCAGAGCGTCCAGCTGCACGTAGGCCGCCGGGACCATGTACTCGGGCAGGCGTGAGCCGAGATGCGCGTGCAGCACCTCGGGCATGGCCGCGCCAACGACATAGGCCACGAGACGCTGGTCGCCCGGGGCGTCCTCACGGGCGAGCACGACAACTTCGCGCACCTCGGGATGCGAGCGCAGCGCGGCCTCGATCTCGCCCAACTCGATGCGGAAACCGCGGATTTTGACCTGATGGTCGTTGCGCCCGAGGAACTCGATCGAGCCGTCAGGCCGCCAGCGCCCGAGGTCGCCTGTCTTGTACATGCGCGAGCCGGGCTCGCCGAACGGATCGGGTACGAAGCGCTCGGCAGTCAGGTCCGGGCGGCGCAGGTAGCCCCGAGCCACCTGAATGCCCGCGATGTGAACCTCCCCGGCCACGCCGACCGGCGATGGTTGGCCGTGTGCATCGAGGATGTAGATGCGGGTGTTGGCGATAGGCGCGCCGATCGTCACGGGCAGCTCGGGCCGCGGCTTTGCGGCAGTCACATCGATGGCGGCTTCGGTGGGCCCATACAGGTTGTACAGCCGCGCCTGCGTCAGGCGCTCGTGCACCAAGCTGACCTGATGAGGCTCCAGCGCTTCGCCGCTGCAGATGACGCGCCGCAAGCTAGAGCCACAGCCCCCGGGCATGGCCGCCAGGAAGGCCGAGAGCATCGAGGGCACGAAGTGCAGCGTGGTGATGTGCTCACGCTCGATGATGTCGGCCAGATAGGCGACGTCGCGCTGGCCCTGAGGTCGGGCCAGCACCAGCCGTGCGCCTGCCAGCAAGGTCCAGAAGAACTCCCAGACGGACACGTCGAAGCCAAAGGCCGTCTTCTGGAGTACCGAATCGCTCGCATCCAGTCCGTAGGTCTGCTGCATCCACAGCAGCCGGTTGACCACGCCGCGGTGCTCGTTCATGGCCCCCTTGGGCTGTCCGGTGGAGCCCGAGGTGTAGATGACGTAGGCGAGGTGAGAGGCCGTCAGCCCCAGGATGGCGGCATCGGGAGTCGTTTCGGGCAGCGACTGCCAGGATCGATCAGCGTCGAGTGGCAGCACAGCCAGGGAAACCGGCATGTCGCCGAGTGTTTTGTGCGTGGCCGCGTCCGTGACCAGCACGCGAGGCGCGCTGTCGGCGAGCATGAACGCCAGGCGCTCGGTAGGGTAGTCGGGATCCAGCGGCACGTAGGCACCGCCGGCCTTGAGCGTGGCCAGCAGGGCCACCACCAAGTCGATGCCGCGCGGCCAGGCGATGGCCACCAGTGCGTCCGGACGCACGCCCAGCGCGATGAGTCGATGAGCGAGGCGGTTGGCCTGCGCGTTCAGTTCCCGGTACGTGAGTGAGGTGCCTTCGAAGGTCAGCGCCGTGGCCTCGGGAGTGCGGTCGGCCTGTTCCTCAAACAGTTGATGAACGCAGCGCTCCCTTGGGAACGCAGCGGCGGTGTCGTTGAAGCGATGCAGGATGCGGTAGCCCTCAGCCTGCGGCAGCACGTCGAGCGTGCGCAACTCGGCCGCGGGATCGTGCCGCAAGGCCTGATCGAGCGCGTGCAGCGCCTGCAACATGTAGCCGCCCAGGTGCAGGGCGTCGATGCGCGCGTCGGCCTGCACATCCAGCGAAAAGCCTTCGCCCTCGTCATTGACGGACACGGCGATGGGGTAATTGGTTTGTTCGCGGGCGTGCAACACGTTCATGCCGGCCCAGGCCGCTTCGTGTGCTGCGGCGTCGTGGTAGAGCACGGCGCTGCCGCCTTGGTAGCGGTAGTTCAAGAGCGAGGTGAACAGTGGCGTCGGTGCGGGTACACCACTGGCGCGTTGGGCGCGCGCCAGCGGGGCATGTTCGTGGTGCAGCAGTTGCGCCAGCCGTTCATGGGTGGCGCGGACGGCCTCCTCGACACCGCATCGATGGACACTTAGACGGATGGGCAAGGTGTTGAGGAACATGCCCAGCATGCGGTGCACGCCCTCGGTGCCCTGCAGGCGACCGAAGAGCGCGCTGGCGAAGACCACATCATTGCGGCCACTGGTGCGCGCCAGCACCAGGGCCCAGGCCAGGTGGAACAGGCTGGCCGCGCTCACCCCCAGGCGGCGTGCGTGCTGCCGCAGCTGCTTGGCCAGCGAGGCTTCCAACGGCAGGCGCGCTTCGTTGATGTCGAAGCCGTCACCTTGCACATCGAGCACGCCGAACGGCGCAGTGGGTTCGTCGATGTCGGCCAGCATCTCCTGGAAGAAGGCGTCGTGCTGTTCGGACGTCGGCCCGTGTTGGCTCCGGGCAATGAAATTGCGAAACGGCAGCGGCGGCGGCAGGCGGTGCTGCTGTGAGGTCAGCTGCGCCTGCACCTCCTCGATCAGCAACTCCAACGTGGTGTGGTCGCCGATCACATGGTGCTGCAGCAGGCACAGCAGCCAGCGGTCGTGCTCGGCATCATGGGCCACATGGGCGCGCAGCAACGGCGCCTGGGTCAGCGCCAGGCGCGTGTGGCGCGGGTCGAAGCGCTCGCACAGCTGCGTGGCTACATCGGGGCCGTCCAGGGCGATCTCCTCGATCAGCAGCGGCGCGCGCCGCCAGACCACCTGCACCGGCTGCGGCAGCCCTTGCCAGGCGAAGCCGGTGCGCAGAACGTCGTGGCGGTCGATGACCGATTGCAGCGCGCCCAGGAAGCGGTCCATGCGGTCGCGGGCATCGAAGGCCAGAAGGTGCTGCAGCAGGTAGGTGTCGCCAGCAGCGTGCGCCAGGTGATGGAACAGGATGCCGTGCTGCAGCGGGGCCAGCGGGTAGATGTCCTGAACGTTGGCCACGCCGCCGGACACGGTGGCGACGGCCGAGTCGATCTCGTCTTGAGTGAGCGTGACCAGCGGCAGCAGCTGAGGGGTGATGTACGTGCAGTGCAGGTCGATGAGGTTGGGCGGCACGGTGATCGCCACCGTGGCCTGGGCGGCCGCGGCCAGGCCTGCCAGCGTGGGCGAGGTGAAGAGCGCACGCACCTCCAGCTGCAGGCCGTGCTGACGCAGGCGCTCGATCAGGCGTACCGCCAGCAACGAATGGCCGCCCAGGGCGAAGAAGTTGTCATGGCGGCCGATGCGCTCGATCCCCAGCAGCTCGCTCCACAGCCGCGCGAGTAGGGTTTCGGCCTCGCCTCGCGGGGCCTCGTAGGCGCGAACGCCGAAGGCATCTGCCTCGGGCGCGGGCAGGGCATGGCGGTCCAGCTTGCCGTTCGATGTGAGCGGCAGAGCGTCCAGCGCGACGTAGGCCGCCGGGACCATGTACTCGGGCAAGCGTGATTGCAGATGCTCGCGCAGATCCTCGGGTGAAGCGTTGCCGACGACGTAGGCCACCAGCCGCTGGTCGCCCGCGGCCTCCTCACGGGCGAGTACGACGGCGTCGCGCACCGCGGGATGCGAGCGCAACGCGGTCTCGATCTCGCCCAGTTCGATGCGGAACCCCCGGATCTTGACTTGATGATCGTTGCGTCCCACGAACTTAATCGAGCCGTCCGGCCGCCAGCGCCCGAGGTCGCCGGTCTTGTACATGCGCGAGCCGGGTTCGCCGAAGGGATCAGGTACGAACCGTTCTGCGGTCAGCTCGGGCCGACGCAGGTAGCCCCGCGCGACCCCGGCGCCACCCACGTACAGCTCACCGGGCACGCCGACTGGCACCGGTTGGCCATGCGCATCGAGCAGCATCACGCGCAGGTCTGGAATGCGCACGCCGATCGGGCTGCCGCTGCACTGGGTGTCCTCGGGGGCCAAAGGCCGGTAGGTCACGTGCACCGTCGTCTCGGTGATGCCGTACATGTTGACCAGCCGAGTGCGCTCGCCGTTGCGCTCATACCAAGGCAACAGCGTCGAAGGCTCCAATGCTTCGCCGCCAAAGATCACGCAGCGCAAGTGATGCATGCGATGGCTGTCGGCCTGGGCGGCAACCAGCTGACGGAAGGCGCTGGGCGTTTGATTGAGCACCGTGACGTGCTGATCGCACAGCAGTTCGTAGAACTCGTCGGGTGCACGTGCAGTCAGGGGCGGCACGATCACCAGGCGACCGCCATGCAGCAGCGCGCCCCACAGTTCCCACACCGAGAAGTCGAATGCGTAGGAATGGAACAGCGTCCACACATCCTGCGCACCGAACTCAAACGAGGCGCGGGTGGCTTCGAACAGCCGCACCACTTGCGCGTGCTCGACCATCACGCCTTTGGGAGCCCCCGTGGAACCTGAGGTATAGATGACGTACGCCAGGTGCGTGGGCCGCAAGCCCCGCGTGAGAGGGTCCGGGTCGGCTGGGGCCAAGGCATCCCAGGGCCGAGGTGAGGAGTCGAGCTCGAGCACGGCCAGAGAGGGCGCGATTGAGGGCGCGATTCCATCCAGGGTCTTGCGCACGGTCCCATGTGTGAGCAGCACACATGGCGCGCTGTTGGCGAGCATGTAGGCCAGGCGCTCGCGGGGGTAGTCGGGATCCAGCGGCAGGTACGCACCACCGGCTTTCAGTGTGGCCAGCAGGGCCACCACCATGTCAATGCCGCGCGGCAAGGCGATGGCCACCAGTGAGTCCGGGCTTACGCCCAGGGCGATGAGGTGGTGAGCAAGGCGGTTAGCCTGTGCGTTCAGTTCGCCGTAAGTGAGTGAGCTGCTTTCGAAGACCAGCGCCGTGGCCTCGGGCTTGCAACGGGCCTGCTGCTCGAACAACTGGTGGATGCAAGCCCTCTGGGGGAAGGATGCCACGCTGTCGTTGAAGGCGTGCAGGAGGTGGCGCTCGTGTGCGCCGAGCATCTGCAGCCGATCGAGCGCGGTGTGCGGGTTGGCAGTGGCGTCCTGCAACAGATGCTTGAAATGCTCCGCCATGCGCTCGATGGTGGTGCCCTCGAACAGGCTGGCGTCGTATTCGAACTTGGCCTGGATTTGCCCGCCTTCTTCGCTCACGTTCAGTGTGAGATCGAACTTGGACTGCGTGTTGCCATGCTGGGGCCAAGTAAGACGCAGGCCCGCAGGTTGCATCGTGGGGCTCGCCGAGTCCCGCAGCACCAGCATCACCTGAAACAGGGGCGAGTAGCGGACGTCACGTGTGGGCTTGAGCACCTGCAACAGTTGCTCGAAGGGCGCATCCTGGTGTTCGTGCGCATCGAGCATCGTGGCCTTGATCTGCTGCAACAGATCGATGAACGAGTCTGTGGCACGCAGCCGGGTTCGCATGACCACCGTGTTGGCGAACAAGCCGATCAGTGGCTCGAGCTCCGTGCGCGAACGGCCGGCCATCGCCGTGCCGATGCAGATGTCATCCTGCCCGCTGTAGCGCCATAACAGCACATTGAACGCGGCGGCGAGGACCATGAACAACGCGTTGTGTGTCCTCAGCGCCAGCGTGTGCACTTGCTGCGTGAGTGGCCGGTCGAGCTTGAGCACGACGGTGGCACCGCGGGGCGTGTGCGCCTTCAAACGCGACCGGTCGGTGGGCAGTGCAAGGACCTCTGGGGCGCCTTCGAGCTGCTGCTTCCAGTAGTCGATGTCCGCTTGCAGCGCGTCGTCGCCCAGCCAGTGGCGTTGCCAGTACGCGTAATCGGCGTACTGCAAAGGCAAGTCTGGCAATGCGGGGGCCTGGCCTGCCGAGTATGCCTGGTATGACGCCATCAGCTCACCGGTCAGCACATCGATGGATGCGCCGTCCACGACGATGTGATGCGCTGTCAGCAGAAGGATGTGTTCAGTGGGCGCCAGCCGAAGTAGACGAGCCCTGAGCAGCGGTCCGGTTGCCAAGTCGAAAGTGGAACCGGCCTCTTGCTGTACGAGAAGCTCACTCTGCCGAGGGCGTTCCGATGCGTCGAGCATCGACAGGTCCGTCTGCAGAAGATCGACGTCGCCCGACGCTGCGACCACCTGTACCGGCTGGCCATCCACGGAAGCGAATGTCGTGCGCAGGCTGTCGTGGCGATGCACCACCTGGTTGAACGCCTGCTTCAGCGCATCGACATTCAGTGCGCCGTCCATCCGCACCACAAACGGCACGTTGTAGGCCGTGCTGTGCGGGTCCAGTTGATGCAGGAACCACAGGCGCTGCTGCGCAAACGACACAGGGATGACGGTGAGGTCTGACGGGCGCGGGACGATTGGCAGGGCGGACAAGTCCACGCCTTTGGCGATGAGCAGCTCGCGAAGACGGACGCGTTTGGCTGACGGCAGGTGGGGAATGGCAACGTTCTTGATGGTGTCCATCGACGTGTTCGTGTCAGATTCCAGGGCAGTATTGGGTAGCAGTCGAAGTGGTCTGCATCGCAAGTTGCCGTGATGCCTCGGTGATCAATCGCGTAGTGCTCATGGTGCTCGACGTCAAGGACCAATGCTCATCGCCGTGGGCGGCAATCGAGTCGATCGTCGCCTGATCCGCTGCGGCCGAGACGCCGGGAAAATGATCGCGCCTTGGCGATCGCGACAGTGGCAGGCGGCCGGGCCTGAAGACCGACCCGTGCCGTCTCCGGCGACCCAAGGCATCAAGGAAGGCCAGACACCAGGCATCGCGCCTGGATGCACAAGGGCTGTTGCCCCGTGCTCGAACCGAGGACGAACAAGCGGCGGCGCCCCGAGCCGAGGCCCGGCTCCTCCCGATCACCCCCTTCATCAGGACCTCGGTGCCGCAGTGACGGTGTCATGCGACGCAGCGCCTCGCGGTCGATAGGTCGCTGATCCGCATGCCAAACTCCCGCGATCTTGCACATAGCGTCGCGCTAGCCTCTCCTGTGTTGACCTCGGCGCCGCGGCCACCCCCGCCTCGGCTTCGAAAAACCAGTATGTCACAAGGGGTTTTGACAGCTGCCCCGGAGAACGGGCGTAAGTCCCTTCGACCCTACGCGCTACGGCACGAGGCATCGCTCGGGCCGCCTCCAGACTTGGCTGCGTCCCTGCGTGACGAACTCGTCGAACGTTCTGCGTCCGTTGGCTGGAGATCGAGTCCTCGTGCGGCCATCCGGCAGCGCGGACTGTCTGTTATGTCGAGGCGCGACAATTGGCAAGATCGTGCAATTGCGGGGGTGTGCACCACTCGCGCAAGGGAACTAATGTCCTGCGCGTGATGGGAGAGCAGGCCACATACATATGCGCCAGGGCGCTGTAGTGATGAGCCTGAGAACCATCGGCGATTGGATATGGAACGCAAACGCCACGCTATGGTGCGCGGGCTTCGCTGCCTCGTGCTGTAAAGCGTCCCGGTGTGGCTTCCAGGAACTTATGCCGGTGCCTTTTCAAGGCAGCGCATGACGTGCAATCGACTTGAGGCCTCGTGGGGTGAGCCAGCAGCTGGTTTTGGCACCTTCCCGATCCGCTGTCTCGGTCACCCCAGGTTGTCATGGTCGACATGGTTGACTCCCCCTCCCGCAATACACCCACACTTGCCACTCTGCTCTGTCAGCTTGCCCGTGACCAAGCCAGCAAGCTCGTGTTCACGTTTGTCCAAGATGACCTGAGCATCCGCGAGCTGACCTGCGCGAAGCTTTACCAGGCGGCCCACGCTGTCGCTTTGCAGTTATCCGAGCACACGGATCGCGGCGCGCGCGCACTGTTGCTGCTACCGCCCGGCCCCGACTATGTCATTGCCTTCTTTGGCTGCCTGTTGGCCTCGGTAGTGGCGGTGCCGTGCTACCCGCCGCTGAATCGGCGCAGCAGCGCTCGCGTCGAAGCCATTGCACGCGACTGCAACGCTTGCGTCGCTCTCGTGGCACGAGGCCACACGGAGAAGCTGAACGCGCTCGTGGACGGTGTGCCGCGATGGCTGGAGGTCGATGGGGCCGGGCTGCTCCATGGGGCAGGTATCCCTCCTGTGGTGCGCGAGGCTCGCCACGAGGAACTGTGCTTCCTTCAGTACACCTCGGGCTCCACGGGCGCGCCCAAGGGCGTGCGCGTCACGCATCGCAACCTGGTGACCAACCTGGAGCAGATCCACCGCGCATTCCGGCCGCCGCCGGACTTCGTGGGCGTGAGCTGGCTGCCGCCTTACCACGACATGGGGTTGATTGGCGGCCTGCTGGAACCGGTCTATGCCGGCGGCCACCACATCATCTTGTCGCCGGCCTCGTTCCTGCAGCAGCCCCTGCGCTGGCTGCGCTACATCAGCGACTACCGCGCCGCCTACGCGGGCGGGCCCAATTTTGCGTTCGAGCTGTGTGCAAGGCGAGCCACCGAGGCGCAAAAGGCCGGGCTCGATCTCTCCTCATGGCGCGTGGCGTTCTGTGGCGCCGAACCGCTGCGCGCGGACACGCTGGAGCGCTTCGTCGAGGCATTCGCGCCCTGCGGGTTTCGCCGTGAGGCGTTGCTGCCCTGCTATGGCCTGGCTGAGGCCACGCTGTTGGTCACGGCACAGCGGGCGGACTCCGGGCCGGTGTACCGCACGCAGGAAGAAGGTCGGCGTCATGTGAGCAGCGGCGAGCCCGGTGTGGGCATCGAGGTCGCGATCGTGGACCCTGCCACCGGCCGGCGCGTGGAGCCGGGAGCCGTCGGCGAGATCTGGGTGGCGGGCGACAACGTGGCCGACGGCTATTGGGGCAAGGGGGAAGCGACGCGACAGACCTTCGGCGCGACGCTGGCGGATGAGCCCCATTCACCCCGGTTCCTGCGCACGGGCGACCTCGGCTCCATGCACGACGGGCAGCTTTTCGTGGCCGGGCGGCTCAACGATGTGCTCATCCTCAGCGGGCGCAACGTGTATCCGCAAGACGTCGAACATGCCTCCTTCAACAGCCATGCGGGCCTGCGCAAGGATGGCGCGGCGGTGTTTGCGGTCGCGGGCGAGGGCACCGAGGAGATGGTGGTCGTGCAGGAGCTTGAGCCGCGGCGTGCGCTCGAAAGCGACATGATCGGCTCCATCGCCGCGGCCGTCTTCGACGAAACCGGCGTGCAGCCCCACGCCATCGTGCTGGTCAAGGCCGGCGGCATCCCGCGCAGCTCCAGCGGCAAGATTCGGCGCAGCCAGTGCAAGGCCGATTACGAAGGCGGTCACCTTCCGGTGCTGGCCTGCCGGATCGCAGCCTCGCAGCCCGCGCCGTCTTCATCCAAACCATTGACGGCGCACCAGGAACCGTCTTCGCCGAGGCCCTCGAAGAGCGCCATTGAGGCATGGCTGACGCAGCGGCTGGGCGAGCAGCTCGGCGTCGATGCGGGCGCGATCGATGCCGACCAGCCGTTCGCCTTCCACGGCGTGAGCTCGCTGCTCGGGGTGCAACTCATCGCATCGCTCGGCCAGTGGCTCGGGTGCACGCTGTCGCCCACGCTGCTGTGGGATTACCCCAGTCCGTCGCAGCTCGCAACTCATCTGGCCGGCGAGGCCGAAGGCGCCGGGTCGCCTGCTGCGGTGGGCCAGGGCGCGCAGCCGCCTGCCGGCGCGGTGGCGGAGCCCATCGCCATCGTCGGTCTGGCGTGCCGCTTCCCCGGGGCCGACGATGCGCACGAGTTCTGGGACTTGCTGCAGGGCGGGCGCGATGCAGTTGGCCCCGTGCCCACGGCACGCCTCGAAGCGGGCACCTTCATGGCGACCCCTGATGCGCCGCCCCACACCCGCATCGGCGGTTTCCTTCGTCAGGTCGATCAGTTCGACGCGCACTTCTTCGGCATTTCACCCGTCGAAGCCGAGCGGATCGATCCCCAGCAGCGGCTCGTGCTCGAAGTGGCCTGGGAAGCGCTGGAGGACGCGGCCATCGTCCCCTCCTCGCTGGCTGGCAGCCTCATCGGGGTCTATGTCGGCATCTCGGCGCACGAGTACGAACAGCATCAGACGACGGCTCCCGACGCCATGTCGAGCCTCTACGCCGCCACGGGGTCCGCGCTGAGCGTGATCCCCAACCGGCTGTCGTACCTGCTCGATCTGCGCGGGCCGAGCATGGCGGTCGACACGGCGTGCTCCTCGTCGCTCGTCTCGCTGCACCTCGCGTGCCAGTCGTTGCGCCTGGGCGAGACGGATCTGGCCCTGGCCGGGGGCGTCAACCTCATCCTCTCCGACAAGGCGAGTGTCGCGTTCGCGGCCGCCGGCATGCTGGCGCTGGACGGCCGCTGCAAGACCTTCGACGAAGCGGCCGACGGGTACGTGCGTGGCGAGGGATGCGGCGTCGTCGTGCTCAAGCGCCTGCGCGATGCCCAGCGCGACGGCGACCGTGTGCGCGCCGTCATCCTGGGCTCGGCCGTCCAGCAGGACGGACGCAGCAACGGGCTGGTCGCTCCCAACGGCGTGGCGCAGGCCGAGGTCGTCCGCCGCGCGCTGCAGCATGCCGGCGTGTCCCCGGCGCAGATCGGCTACATCGAGGCGCACGGCACCGGCACCGCCTTGGGCGACCCGATCGAGTTCAATGCGCTCAAGAAGGTGTTCCAGGATGGCGACGCGCCGCCGTGCGCCATCGGCTCGGTCAAGTCCGGCATCGGTCACCTCGAAGCGGCCGCCGGCATCGCGGGCGTAATCAAGACGGTGCTGTTGCTCGAGCACGAGACGATCCCGCCCCACCTGCACCATCGCCGCTTGAATCCGAATTGCTCGCTGCCCGGTCGCCCGCTTGAGGTGCCGACGGCCGCGAGGCCATGGCCCGCTGCGGCCGGCCGGCGCATCGCCGGCGTCAGCTCCTTCGGCTTCGGAGGAACGATCGCGCACCTCGTGCTCGCGGACGCACCGAGCGAGCGCCGCGTGGCCATCGATGTCCCGCTGCCGTACCACGTGCTGCCGTTGTCGGCCAAGTCCCCGGCCGCCCTCGAGCACCTGACCGACCGGCTCGTGCAGGTACTGCGTGACGGCGCTACGTCCCTCGCCGACGCGGCGGTGACGCTGCAAGTCGGGCGCGACAGTTTCCCGAACCGCCGCCTGCTCATCGGTTCGAACGCCGCCGAGGCTGCGAACCGTCTGGCGCAGCGCGACCCCGGGCACGTCTTCGACCGCCGCAGCGCGGCACAGCCGGCGCCCGTGGCCTTCATGTTTCCGGGGCAGGGCGCCCAGCACGTGCGCATGGCGTGGCAGCTCTATCGGCACCTGCCGGTCTTCCGCCAGCACGTCGAGGCCGGCCTCCAGGCCCTGGAGCCGCCACTGCGAGAGGAGCTGCGCCTCGCGCTCTGGCCGCTCGAGGGTTCCGGGGAGGCTGCCGGCGAGCACGCGTCGGTGGATCGGACCGAATGGGCGCAGCCCGCGCTGTTCATCGTTGAGCATGCACTCGCGCGGCTTTGGATCGAATGCGGCATCCCGCCCGCCGCCATGATCGGGCACAGCCTGGGGGAGTACGTTGCCGCATGCGTGGCTGGCGTCTTCACCCTCGAAGAGGGCGTGGCCCTGGTGGCCGCACGGGCGCGCCTCATGCAGGCCATGCCCGGGGGCGCCATGATCGCCGTGGCTCTGGATGAGGCGCGGGCGAGCGCCTACTGCAGCGAACACATCGCCTTGGCGGCCATCAATGCGCCGGGGCGCTGCGTGGTCGCCGGCAGCCTGGCTGCCATGGATGAACTGGTCGCGCGCCTCGCGGTCGATGGCATCGCCCACCAGCGGCTGCGCACCTCGCATGCCTTCCACTCGCCGGCCATGACCCCGGTCGTGGAGGCGTTCCGGGAGAAGGTCCGCGCCGTGCAACTGCGCGCCCCGCGCATTCCCTACATCTCGAACGTGACCGGCACATGGATCACCACGGAGCAGGCCACCGATCCTGACTACTGGGCTCGCCAGCTGTGCGAGCCGGTGCGCTACTCCCAGGGCCTGTGCACGTTGATCGGCGATGCGCCTGGCACGCTGATCGAGGTGGGCCCCGGCGCGATGCTTGGTGGGCTGGCGCGCCAGCACGCCCTGGCACCCTCCGTCACGGTACTGTCCAGCCTCGACCGCGACGATTCAAGCGGCGACGACCTGCAGACGATGCTGACCTCACTGGGGCGCCTGTGGCTCGAGGGCCATTGTGTGCAGTGGCGTGCCGTGCACGAAGGTAGCCAGGGGCGTCGCATCGCACTGCCCAGCTATCCCTTTGAGCGCCAGCGGTTCTGGCTCGACGCGATCCGGCATCCGCAGCCTGCTGCTGTTGCATCCTCAAGCGTGGACACGCCGAGCGCCGCGGCCGAGGCCGCCAAGCCGACCCTGGCGGGTCTGCCCACCCGCGACAGCGTCTGCGCCCAATTGGTGGCCATGGTGGCCGAGCTGATGCGCACGGAGCCCGAGAAGGTGGATCCGGATGTGCACTTCATTCAGCTGGGGGCCGATTCGCTGCTGATCCTGCAGGTTGTCGACGAGATCGAGCGCACCTACGGAGTCACCCTCACCATGGCGCAGCTCTTCAACGAGCTGACCACCATCTCGAGCATCGCGGCCTATCTCGCCGAGGAAATCCCCGAGAAGATCCTCGAGCAGACCGAGCGCGGCCTGCCCAAAGCGGTGGACGAGCCGGTGCCCAGCGACCCGGCTCCCACGCGCCGCCTGGGCATCGAGCGGCTCGCGGCGCAGGCGGACTACGAAGTGTCCGCTGCGCAACGGCGGCTATGGCTGCTGCACCAGCTGGATCCGGGCAGCACGGCGTATCACGTGACCGCGCTGCTGGAGCTGCCGGGCGGGGTGGCGCGCAGCGCGCTCCAAAGCGCGTTGAGCCAGGTGCTGGCGCGGCATGAGTCGTTGCGCACCGTCATCGCGTCCGACGAAGCAGGCATGCCGAGGCAGCGGGTTCAGCCCGCGTGGGCGGTGGAAGTCAGCGAGCGGCTCATCGACGACGAAGCGGCGCTGCGCTCGCACCATGAGCACTTCATAGGCGTGCCGTTCGATCTATCGCACGGCCCGCTGTTCCGAGCCGAAGTGCTGCATACCTGGGACGGGCGCCAGCTCCTGGCCTGGTGCATGCACGAGATCATTGCCGACGGCAGCTCCGCCCTCATCCTCGATCGGGAAGTTCGCGCGCTGTTGAAGGGGGGCGAGGCAGCCGCGCTTGCCGCGCTGCCGATCCAGTACAAGGACTTCGCGGCCTGGCAGAACCGCCTGCTGCGTGAAGAAGACGAGAGCAGGCAGTACTGGCATGAGCAATTCGGCGGTGATCTGGTGCGGCTGGAATTGCCGTACGACCACGCGCCGAGCGTGCAGGCGCACACCGGTGCGGCGCAGTACCCGATGGTCATCGACGGGGCCGCGCATCAGGCGCTACTCGGTCTGTGCAAGAGCCAGCAGGTCACCCTGGCCATGCTGCTGCACGCGGCGGTGGCGGCATGGCTGTCGCGGTTGACCGGCAGCCGCGACATCGTGCTCGCCGTACCGGCATCGGGGCGTGATGTCAGCGAAGTCCAACCGTTGATCGGGTTCTTCCTCAACACCGTGCTGCTGCGCATGGCGGTCGATCCCGAGGCGAGCTTCGAGCAGGTGCTCGGCCAGAGCCGGGAGGTTACGGTCCACGGACTGCAGCACCAGCACTACCCGTTCGAGCAGCTCATCGAAGAGCTCGAACTGCCGCGGCCGCAGAACCAGTTCCCGGTCACGCCTGTGCTGTTCAACGTGCTCAACTTCCTCGAGCGCGGCATGCTGGGAGAGGTGCCGAGCGCGCACCAGCCCAAGCTCTTGGGAGCCAAGGCCGAACTCGAATTCACGGTCCAGGAGCACATCGATGGGCTGGTGATCCGGTGTGACTACCGCACGGCGTTGTTCGAGCCGTCCACCATCGAATACCTGATGCAGCAGCTGCGCTCGCTGCTCGAACAGGTCAGCCAGGCGCCGCAGCGGCGCATTGCCGCGCTCGACGTGTTCGCCGATGCCCGGGTGGGGCAACTGCGTTCGCCGTACCTGCAGTTCGCCAATGCGCTGCCCGAGGCCCCGGCGCTGCCCGGAGTGCTTGAGCGCTTCGCACGGCAGGTGCAGATGGTGCCCGGCGCCGTTGCCATCGAGTGGCAGGATCGGCAGTGCACCTATGCACAGCTGCAGGTGCACAGCGACCGCATTGCGCGGCAATTGCAGATGCTGGGTTGTTGCACCGGCGACATCGTCGCGCTCTTACTGACAGATCCGATCGAGCACGTCGCGGCAGTGCTCGGCACCATGAAGGCCGGCGCAGTGTTCATGACACTGGAGGCCAGCGACCCGGTGGCGCGGCTGCAGACCCTGGTGGCGAGCGTGGCGCCGCGCTGGTGGATCGCCGAGCAGGCCAGCGCCCAGGTGCTGGCGCAGTTAGGCACGCCGGAGGTGCAAGGCGTGTGGCTCGGTGACGTGGCGGTGCCCATCCTCACGCCGTTGACCGCGCAGGCGGCACCGGTCGTGCCGCCTGCCGAGGCGGACGCCTGCTACGTCTTCTTCACCTCCGGCTCGACCGGGCAGCCCAAGCCCATCCTCGGGCGTGCGGCGAGCCTGGCGCAGTTCATCGACTGGGAGATCGACGCGTTCGGCTTGCAGCGCGGCTGCCGGGTGAGCCAGCTCACCGCGCCGACCTTCGACGCGTGGCTGCGCGACGTGTTCGTGCCGCTGTGCGCGGGCGGCACCGTGTGCGTGCCGCCGCAGCGCAAGACCGAGCCCGACCGGCTGCTGGCATGGCTCGATGAGGCGCAGGTCGAACTCGTGCACTGCGTGCCGTCGCTCCTCAGGGCATTGCTGGCCTATGCGAAGCAAGCCCATGAGGACTTGCCCGCGCTCTCGATGCTCAAGCGCGTATGCCTGTCCGGCGAGCCGGTGCTGCCGGCGCTGGTGCAGGCGTGGCATGCGGCCTTCGGCGAGCGCATTGAGTTGCTCAACTTCTACGGCGCCTCAGAGACCACGATGATCCGGTGCTGGCACCGCATCACGGCGCAGGATATCGAGCGGGGATTCATCCCCATCGGCCGATCTATCGCGCACACGCAGGCCATCGTGCTTGACGAGCAGGGCCAGCCCTGTGCGCCGGGCATACCGGGGGAAATCTGGCTGCGCAGCCGGTTCTTCACGCTGGGGTACCACGGCGACGCGGCACGCACGGCGCAAGTGTTCGTGGCCAACCCATTGCGGCCGCAGGACGAAGAGCGGGTGTACCGAAGCGGCGACCTCGCAGTTCTGCTCAACGATGGCAGCCTGCGCTGCCTGGGGCGCCGCGACGGCCAGGTCAAGGTCAACGGCGTGCGTATCGAGGTAGGTGAGATCGAGAACGCACTGCTCACCCATCCGCAGGTCAGCGAAGCCGCCGTGGTGACGCAGTCGAACCAGGATGGAGCAACCTCGCTGGGTGCGTATGTCCTGGTCCGTGGGGCCAGCGCAGAGGATTTGCTGCGGCATCTTGCGCAGCGATTGCCCGGCGCGATGCTGCCGCACCGCATCAGCGTAATGGAGTCACTGCCGCTTACGAGCAGCGGCAAGATCGACCGCAAGGCGTTGGCTGCACTGGAAGAGGGTTCGCCCCAGGAGCGGGGGGAAGATGCGGCGCCCGCTACCGAGACGGAACGCCTCGTGGCGGAGTTGTATGCGCAGGTGCTGGGGTGCCAGAACGTCGGGCGCGACGATGATTTCTTTGTGCTGGGCGGTCACTCGCTGCAGGCCTTGATGCTGTTGGCGCGCATCCGCAAGAGCCTCAGCGTCGACCTGTCGCTGCGCGAGCTCTTCGAGCGGCGCACCGTGCGTCGGCTGGCGCAGGCCGTGGACGAACTGCGCGCAGTGCCGCAGCACGACGGTGGTCTGGATGGCACCGCGATGCAGTCTGTGCCGGTGCACAAGGTCCATATCGAGCCGGTGGAGCCGAAATCGGACTACGAAGTGTCGGCCGCGCAGCGGCGCATGTGGCTGGTGCACAAACTGGATTCCGCCACCACGGCCTATCACGTGCCCGCGCTGCTCGATGTGCCGGAAGATGTCGATTGCGCGGCCCTGGAGCATGTGCTTGGCCAGGTGCTGCGCAGGCACGAGGTGCTGCGTACCGCGTTCGTGGAGGACGAAGGAGGCCTGCCGCGCCAGCAGGTGCGCACGCCTTGGGAGGTGAAGCTCCAGGCGCGCGTCATTGAGTCGCAGCCACAGGCCAGGGAGCATTTCCTGCGCTTCATCCGCGAGCCGTTCGATCTGACGCGAGGGCCGCTGTTCCGGGCGGAGCTTCTGCGCATTCCAGGCCATGGCCAGCGGCTGGCGTGGTGCATGCACGAGATCATTTCCGATGGCAGCTCCACGCTGATCCTGGAACGGGAAGTCCGGGAGCTGCTGCGGATGCGGCTGAGCGGCGAGCCCGTGACATTGCCGGCGCTGCCGATCCAGTACAAGGACTTTGCGGCCTGGCAGAACAGCCTGCTGCACGAGGAGGATGTCAGCCGGCAGTACTGGCACGAGCAGCTGGAAACCGACCTGGTGCGGCTGCCGCTGCCCTACGACTGGCCGGTGACCCGCGAGACGTCGGCTAATGCAGCGCAATACCAGGTGGCGTTCACGGGGCCAGCGTACGAAGCGTTGATGGCGCTTTGCCGTCGCTATCAAGTGACGCTGTTCATGGTGCTGCACGCGAGCCTGGCGGTATGGCTGGCGCGGCTCACGGGCCAGCGCGATGTGGTGATCGCAGTGCCGACCTCGGGGCGCGATGTCTGCGAGGCGGAGCAACTGATTGGGTTCTTCCTCAACACCGTGCTGCTGCGCATGCGCGTGGAGCCCGGGCAGAGCTTCGAAGAGGTGCTGGCGCACGCCACGGAGGTGGTGGTGAACGGGCTGCAACACCAGCACTACCCGTTCGAGCAGTTGATCGAGGAGCTTCAGCTGCCGCGGCCTGTGAACCAGTTCCCGGTCACGCCGGTGCTGTTTAACCTGTTGAACTTCAACAGGCGCGTACCACTGGGCGAGATTGCGGTCGGGCATGCAGGGCTGGACCTGGATGCGAAGGTGGAGCTTGAGCTCACCGCGCAGGAGCATGTCGAAGGGCTGGTCCTGAAGTGTGGATACCGCACGGGCCTCTTCAAGCCGCAGACCATGGAGTACCTGATGCAGCAATGGCTGGCCGTGCTGCAGCAGGTGAGTGCCACGCCTGCCGAGCGCATCGAGGCGCTGGCTCTGTTCGCCGATGAGCAGGCGCCTACGCTGCGGTCACCCTACCTGCAGTTCGCCCACGAGATGCCGCTCGCGTCGGCAATCGATGGCGTGC
The DNA here is from genome assembly GCA_966248995.1 of uncultured Burkholderiales bacterium. GTDB lineage: Bacteria > Pseudomonadota > Gammaproteobacteria > Burkholderiales > Burkholderiaceae_C > Albitalea. The sequence goes on from CBINBY010000058.1 coordinate 17,845, forward strand.
TCACGCGCATCGCGCGGCGGGCTGAGGAAGCGCCCGACGCCTTGGCGATCGAGTGGCTGGGGTGCCAGTACACCTATGCGCAGCTGGGGGCGCACAGCAACCGGATCGCGCTGCAACTGCAGCAGCTCGGCTGCTCGCGAGGCGACGTGGTGGCACTGCTGCTACAGGACCCGGTCGAGCTTATTGCGGCGGTCCTCGGCGTGATGAAGGCCGGGGCGGTGTTCATGACGCTGGATGCCAGTGACCCGGTGGCGCGACTGCAGACCTTGGTGGCGCGCGTGGCGCCTGACTGGTGGGTGGCTGAAGGCGACACGGCAGCTGTGTTGCGTGGGCTGTCGCCGCACGGACAGGGCTTGTGGCTGGGCCAGACCCATGTGCCAAGCCTGATGGCGCTGACGGTACAGCCAGCGCCCGTGGTGCCGCCGGCCGATGCGGATGCCTGCTACGTCTACTTCACATCCGGCTCGACCGGTCAGCCCAAGCCGATCCTCGGGCGGGCGCAGAGCCTGGCGCAGTTCGTCGACTGGGAGATCGCCACCTTTGGGCTGGAGCGCGGCTGCCGGGTGAGCCAGCTCACCGCGCCGACCTTCGACGCGTGGCTGCGCGACGTGTTCGTGCCGCTGTGCGCGGGCGGCACCGTGTGCTTGCCGCCGCAGCGCAAGACCGAGCCCGACCGGCTCCTGGCGTGGCTCGATGAATCGCGGGTCGAACTCGTGCACTGCGTGCCTTCGCTGCTCAGGGCACTGCTCACCTACGCGAAGCAAGCCGATGAAGCGCTGCCGGCTCTGCCGTGGCTTAAGCGCGTGTGCCTGTCGGGTGAGGCGGTGCAGCCGGTACTGGCTGAAGCGTGGTACGCCGCTTTCGGCGGGCGCATCGAGTTGGTCAACTTCTACGGTGCGTCTGAAACCACCATGATCCGGTGTTGGCATCGGGTAGAACCGCAGGATCTTGAGCGAGGTTTCATCCCGATCGGCCGGCCCATTGCGCACACCCAGATTATTGTGCTCGACGGGGAAGGCCACCCGTGTGCGCCCGGCGTCCCCGGGGAAATCTGGCTGCGCAGCCGGTTCTTCACGCTGGGGTACTTCCAGGACGAGATGCGCACGGCGGAAGTGTTCGTTCGCAACCCGCTGCGGCCTCACTCCAAAGAGCTCGTGTACCGAAGTGGTGACATCGGCATGTGGCTCGACGACGGCAGCCTGCGCTGCATGGGGCGCCGCGACGGCCAGGTCAAGGTCAACGGCGTGCGTATCGAGGTGGGCGAGATCGAGAACGCACTGCTCGCCCATCCGCAGGTCAGCGAAGCCGCCGTGGTGGCCCATTCGGGCGACGATGGCGCAACCTCGCTGAGCGCCTATGTCGTGGCCCCTGGGGTCGGCGCGGAAGACGTGCTGGGACACCTGGCCCAGCGCCTGCCCGGCACGATGTGGCCGCAACGCATCAGGGTGCTCGAAGCGCTGCCCTTGACTGGCAGCGGCAAGATCGACCGAAAGGCGCTGTCATCGCTGGACGGCGCGAGCCAGGAGATGCAAGCCGTCTATGTCCTGCCGGAAACGGACACGGAACGCGTAGTGGCCAGCTTGTTCGAAGAAGTGCTGGCACGCGAGCGCATCGGCCGCGATGACGACTTCTTCATGCTGGGAGGCCGCTCCTTTCAGGCGTTGATGCTGTTGGCACGGATGCACAAGACCTTTCAAGTTGAGCTTCCGCTGCGTGTTCTCTTCGAGGAGCGCACGGTTCAGCGGCTCGCCCGTGCTGTCGACAAACTCCTTGAGGACCAGCGAAGCGGCGCAAAGCTCTCCGGTGCGGTGGCTGAGGCACTGGCGGAACTGGACGCCGAGACTTGGATCGACGAGTTGCCACAAAAGCCTTAAGGGGCGGTTCAGGGTGAGACCTCGAGGTACAGCCCGTTCCCATCGAACAGCTTGACGGTCTTGTCGGCAGGCTTGGCGTTCCTGATCGCAAGTGTCGGTCAAGCGCATTTGGGGGCAACTCCGGCAGGCGCTGAAAACTTGCCCCCAATGTTGCCCCCACTTGCCCCCGGCGGCCAAGGGATGGCGCCGGACCTCATGGACATGAAAAAAGCCCTAGAGCGTTGATTCTCTAGGGCTTTTTGGTGCGCGTGGGATGCTGGTGGACGTCATCCTGGCGGAGAGAGCGGAATCTAACAGCGCGTCCATGGGCATTCATCCTCATTCAGTTCATCCGTCCTAAGTCCGCGTCAGGATTGGTGTTTGCGGATTCATGTTGCACATCCTAATACAACCACGTACATTCCCATCCAAGTTTTTAGTGGGGGTCGCTGCGTGGGTAGTTCGGTTGGGCGGAGAGTTCTTCACAAGCTGACGGCGAGGCAGGTTGCCCAGTTCGCCGTGCCGGGCTACTACGGCGACGGCGGCGGCTTGTGGTTGCAGGTGTCGCCCACCGGCTCGAAGTCGTGGATCTTCCGGTATCGCTTCGCTGGAAAGGCGCGCGAGATGGGCCTCGGGCCTCTGCACACGGTTTCCCTCGCCGACGCCCGGGAGAGGGCGCTTGTCCAGCGCAAGCTGGTGCTCGACGGCGTGGACCCGATCGAGTCGCGCAAGGCCGAGCGCCGCACCGCGGTTTCGAATGCCGTGCGCGCAGTCACATTCCGCAAGGAGGCCGAGGACTACATCGAGAGCCACCGGGCCGGCTGGAAGAACGCGAAACACGCCGACCAGTGGACCGCCACGCTGCAGACCTATGCCTACCCGCACATTGGCACGCTACTCGTGAGCGAGATCGACACGGATGCCGTGATGCGCTGCCTTCAACCCATCTGGACCACGAAGACCGAGACCGCGAGCCGGGTGCGGGGTCGCATCGAGGCGGTCCTCGACTACGCCACCGCCATGAAGCACCGCACCGGCGACAACCCGGCGCGCTGGCGTGGCCACCTCGACCACCTGCTGCCCAGGCCGACGAAGGTTACCAAGACCGAGCACCATTCGGCGTTGCCGTATGCCGAGGCGCCGGCCTTCATGAAGGAGCTGCGTGCGCAGCCGGTGCTGTCGGCGAGGGCGCTCGAGTTCACCATCCTGACCGCCACCCGCACCGGTGAGTCGATCGGCGCGCGGTGGGCCGAGGTCGACCTCGACGCGGCCGAATGGGTCATTCCCGCCAACCGGATGAAGGCGGGCGTGCAGCACCGGGTGCCCTTGTCCTCGCATGCGGTGCGTGTGCTTAAGGGCCTGCAGGGGCTGGACGAACACCATGTCTTCCCCGGCGCCAAGACCGGCAAGCCGCTGTCGAACATGGCGATGCTGGAGCTGCTGCAGGGGCGGCGCCTGGGGCGTACCGATCTGACCGTGCACGGCTTTCGCTCGACGTTCCGCGACTGGGCGGCCGAGACCACGAACTTCCCCAATGAGGTCGTCGAGATGGCGCTGGCGCACACGATCAAGGACGAGGTGGAGGCGGCGTATCGGCGGGGCGATCTGTTCGCCAAGCGGGCCAAGCTCATGCAGGCCTGGGGCGACTACTGCACCCGCGAGGTAGGCGCCGCCAACGTGACCGAATTCCGAAAGGAGAACCGCGCCGGCCGGTAGCCGGCAAAAAGCGAGGCCCCGAAGTGCGACAACACGACGAGGCCTCTGACCACACCGCACACACCGGAAAGGACCGTGCACCATGGCTAAACGCATTTTCTCAGGCGAACCCGAAGCCCCCACACCCGCATCGGAGGGTGTCCCCCACGACATGGGGATCGTTCGGGCGCGTATCGCGATTCAATGGGTTCGGGAAGAACTAAACCAGCTCTGGGCACTTGCCTCGGCGGCCGCCCGAGACATGTCCGACATCGATCCCGTTCATGCGCCGCTCGTGGCAAAGGAGTTGGTGTACCTGCTCTGCGATAAATCAGCTTCCACGGACTTGGAGGTGGCCATCGGCAGCCTGTTCGGCCTCTCCCCTGACGACGTGGCCAAGGCCTGCGAGATGGGAGGCCAACAATGACGAAGCACTCCCCCGAAATGCTCCGCGGCGCCGAAGCCTTCATGGGCATGCTTCGCGAACTTGAGCTCCTCGAACGGATCTTTATTCCGCACCCGGATCCCGACATCGACCAAGACGACTGCACGCGCCACAACTACGCCGCGGCCGACAAGATCGTGCTGGACCGACTGCGTGACGTGCTAGGCCTTCGCGATCTACCCGAACCCGCTCAAGGCTTCATCCAGGCCATGTCCACGCACTTCCTCAACGCCTTCGGCGGCCTTGTCTGCTGGGCGGACGGCGAAGACCTGCTGTCAGATGGTGGCTGGCGGCGCAACGACATTGATGCGAAGTTGGCCAACGCGCAGCAATGACGACGAAGAAGCCCAAGCCGGGAGGCTCGGCGAAGCGCTCACGCAAGCGGACCGCGTCCGAGCCGTTCATTGTTCGGACTTCCGTTGACGCAGGCCGCCTCAATGAGGAACTGGCCAAGGCGGAACGCGCGTTCGTAGAGCACGGTGACCAGATGGCGGCGCTGAGTGGCGCAATGCTGGCCCTTGAACATGGCGTGCCGCTTCCTCGCCGCATTGCCTTCTGGTTGCGTTACGGGATCCTCTACTACGCGACAGGAAAACGCGAAAGCATCGATGCGGGGCTCGGTCTTAACGCCGTAGGACGCGCCAACCCCCGGCGTCGTCATGCGGAGGCAGTAGCGATGCGTATCGCGCTGAGTCGAATGTTTTTCTTGCGAGGGCTCGGGGCTTCAGTCCCCCAGGCAGCCGCATTGGTCGCGACGCTGAGCAAGGAATTCAGCGCTAGCACTCTCGCTTATGAGTGCAGGCGCAGCGGTCACCTTGCAGGCGTCGCAGACCTTCGCGCGCTCGCAAGAAGAGACACGGTCGATCTTGAAAGCACGTTAGCTGAGTACCGCGATTACCCCCTGGAGGCGGCACAGGCTAAGGCCGCCATCCGGGCTATGTACGCTAAACGACGCAGTTAGCGTACATTCCGCAAGCGAAGCAGGTCCGCTGCAATCGCATTCGTCCGAACCACACGGAATGAATGCGATGACCGAAAGCACGATTACCCGTCCCACCTGGATTCGCGGCCCCGAGCTGCGCAAGCGCTGGGGCGGCATGTCAAACACCACCTTCTATGACCGCCTGAAGCGCGGAGTCATTCCGCGGCCGGAGTACCCATTCGGGCCGTCAACGCCGTATTGGCGCCTCGATGTCATTGAGGCCCACGAGCGTGCTGCACAACAGAAGGTGGCCGCATGAGCGCTGCCTCCCTCGCCACCATCGAGCGGGCGCTCGACGCGAAGACCTGGACCACCCTTGTGGCCCGCGCAGCTCTCGCCGGCTACCAGCTGTGGCGCTCCGATCCTGATGATGGCGTGCAGCGCTTCTTCGTGGCGCGCTGGGGCATGGTTCAAGCGCTGGCCGACACCGACGAGGTGGAGCGCTTCCTGCAGAAGGCGGGTGCGCGGTGAACCTCGCTGACGTTGACGCGGAGCGCCGTGCTGATGTCGCGCTCGACGCCATCACGTCAGCGGTGGCCGCCCACGATCGGCAGCACCGCCGGCCGCGAGCGCTCGGCGTGCGGGAAGCTTTGATCGCCCTGCAGTTCGAAGCGATGTTCGTCGGCGTCGCCGCATGCAACCTGGCGCAGGGCGTGGAACTCACCGAAGTCGACCGAGAACGGCTCCTGCTGGCCGCCCGGCGCATCGACGCGATTGCAACGGAGGCCGTTGGATGAACGCGCCGCTGCTGCAGGAGGCGTTGAAGGCCGTTGACAAGGCGCGCGAGCGCAAGGCCAAACCCAAGCGTCCGCGATCGAGCTTGAACGGGCTTCCGGTGGAGTACGGCGAGACGGCGATGTCTCGCGAGTTCGCCCAGCGCCACGCCGATGACTACCGCTACGTGCCGGAATGGGGGCAGTGGCTCGCATGGGATGGCACACGCTGGCGTCCCGATGTGGAGGGCAGCGCGCGCCTCTCGTGCAAGGCCATGTGCGACGCGTTCGCTGACCTTGCGCGCAACGATCCGCTGTTCGGCGAGGGCGCCGCATGCGAACGCGCGGCGCTGCGCTGCCAGTCCAAGAAGACCGTCGACGCGGTGCTGGACCTTGCGACCGTAGAGCAATCGCTCGTCGTGCGCTCGGGCCGACTCGACGCCAATGAATGGCTGTTCAACACGCCGACCGGCACCGTGAACCTGCTGAGCGGCGAGGTGCGCGAGCACCGGCGCGACGACCTCATCACCAAGATCGCAGGCGTAGGCCCAGCCAGCACCACGGGCGGATGCCCGACGTTCACGCGCTTCCTGAGCCAAGTCACATGCGACGACTCGGCGCTGGCGGACTACCTGCAGCGCGCGCTCGGCGCCTGCCTGTCCGGAGCGCTGACGGACCACTGGCTGATGTTCTGGTTCGGCCCCGGCCGCAACGGCAAGAACACGCTCGGCGACCTGGTCATGGAGATCCTGGGCGACTACGCCAAGCAGGTGCCCGTGCAGACCCTCATGGCCGACGAGCACGGCAGCCGACACCCGACCGAGATCGCCAATCTGCGCGGTCTTCGCCTGGCCGTGTCGTCCGAGATTGGCGAGGGCGAGCACTGGAACGAGAGCCGCGTGAAGGAACTCACCGGCGATTCGATGTTGTCCGCCCGGCTCATGCGACAAGACTTCTTCGAGTTCCGGCGCACGCACAAGCACCTGGTGTACGGCAACCACAGGCCCATGCTGCGCATCGTTGATCCCGCCATGGCGGCGCGGCTGCACATCGTCCCCTTCGATGCCACCTTCAGCGCCGAGCACGGCAATCTGGACCCGCTCATGCCGCAAAAGCTGCGCGCCGAGGCGCCGGCAATCCTGGCTTGGCTGATCTCCGGCCACATGAAGTGGCGGGAAGACGGATCGCTCAAGAGGTGCGAGCGCGTCGAGAGCAGCACGCGCGAATACCTGGAATCTCAGTCCACGAATGAACAGTGGATCGAGGACCGCTGCAACCTCGTGTCCGATGACGGGCGCAGCGGCCGGGGCTGGGCCAAGGCGAGCGAGCTGTATGCCGACTACGCCGAGTGGAAGCGTGACCGTGGTGAGCATCCGTTGTCGCAAACCCGCTGGGGTGAGTGGATGGAGCGTCGATACCGGCGCGTGAAGGCCGACGGCAAGCGGTATGTCGGCATCTTCCTGAAGCCGAGGACCGCGCTGTGAGCACAGCGGTTGGGAACCCTTGGGAGCACTTCCCCGTAACTCTCTACACATGCGCGCACGTGTGGGCACTAACGGGGAACTGTCCCCAAGCGTTCCCAAACCCTCGGTCGATCCGGTGGCCGAACAGTGGGAAGCGCTGGAGCAGCGCACCCACCCGACATCTTCGGGACCGGCCAAGGCCGAAACCTCACGACTCCGCACGCAGGGACCGGACCTGAAAAAACCGAATTCAAGATGACCACCACGACCAAGAAACACGGGGGCGCGCGGGCCGGCGCTGGGCGCCCGCCGAAAGTCCGCCAGGCCGCTGCGGCGCCGGGCTCCACCAGCGCCGAGGAATACCTCGCTCGTGTCGTCTCTGGTGCAGAAGCTCCTGATCCTGTTCGCGTCAGGGCCGCTACAGCCCTGATCCGCTACCAGCAGGCGCAGCAGCGTGCCCCCATCCAAAGCCCACCACCGCAGCAACTGGCCAGCCAAACCAAGCGTGCGGCTGAAACCGCAATTGCCGACGAGTTCGCCCGCCGCGCGGCCGAGATTCGCGCCCGCCACCGAAAGACCTGAGGCCCCAATGGCAAACGTCAACATCGCTCCACTGCCGCTCTGGGCGCGCGCACTTCCCAAATGGATGCGCCCCACGCACCCCCCGATCTTCGACAGCGAGCCGACGCCAGCCGACGTCGAGCTTGCGCATGAGCTGTTCGATGCGCTCGACCCGGACTCTCAGGAGTGGTACTCAGGGGCGCCGCTCTTCGCTCGGAATTTCGCAGACGCAAGGCCGCCCCGTGACCAGTGACTGCATGCCCCCTCCATCCGCAAAAACAACACCTCTCCATGCCACCACGCCTGAACCGCATCTGCACACACCCTGGCTGCCGAGCAGTGACCACCACGGGCCGATGCCCGAAGCATCCCCGTCAAGGCGGATGGACAGACCCCAAGCGCGGCACGTCGACCGAGCGCGGCTATGGCTGGGCCTGGCGCAAGTTGCGCGACCGAATCATGGAGCGCGACTGCGGGCTGTGTCAGACCTGCAAGCGCGAAGGCGTGATCCGGATGGGCAGCGCCGTCGATCACATCGTGCCCAAGGCCCGAGGCGGCACCGATGACGAATCGAACTTGGAGTGCATCTGCGAAGACCACCACCGCGCCAAGAGTGCCCGCGAGGCCCACGGGTACTAGGGGGCATCACGCCTCTACAGCTTTGGCCACACGACCACTCGCTGAGCTTTTTCCCTTCATCCGCAAAACCCAAGACCCCAACCCGCTGGCCCGCGGCCGGCTTCAACACCTACCGAAAGGCAATCCATGAGCATCCTCAATCAGGCCGTCGCCGCTTTCTGTGAAAGCGCGCAATACATCATCGCGGACGGCGTCGAGCACGCGCGCCAAGACGACCCGCACCGCTTCGCCACGCTGCCCGCCGAGTTCGACAACGGCAAGGCGATGCGCCGCCTCGTCGTCGACTACCTGAGCGGCGGGCGGATCCGCATCGCCCAGCAGTTCGTGGGCACGAAGGGCGGCGAAGAGAAGGTCGTGGAGCTGTTCTCGACCATGGTGCAAGGGCCGACCTCCGAGGGGGCGCACTGATGGTGCCGCTGCTGCTACGTGTGCGCTCCTGGTGGGCACGACCCAGGGCGCAGCGCCTGGCCGCCGAGAAGCGCAGGCTAGAGCGCGTGTGCCGTGAGTGCGGCGTGTCGCAGTCGATCGCGCGCAGGGTCACCGGCCTTTACTTCGCGAAGGGCTCGCGCGATGGCTCCTGAACTGGCACAATCAGCATGTGCCGCAGTAGACGGGATGTCTGCGGGCACCTTGATAGCCGACGGCGGGATGCCTTCAGCGCAAGAAGAAACCGAGCCGGTCAACACGACGGGCGGTTTGCTCCTTCGCGATGGAAAGGCACCCGAACCCGGGCGCAAATCCAAGCCGAGCACCATTCGCGAGTTCGAAGCCGCGCTGCACGAGCAGCTGGGCTTTTCGAAGCGCGAGGCGCGTGCAATCGCGGCGCAGGGCTTCAAGTCGGCCAGTCCAGTCGACGATGCGGAGTCCGTGAGCAGACAGCTTGAAGAGTTGGCGGGCGTGATCCGGCGAAACGCCGCGCACTTCAATACCTGAGAGCGACTCATGCATATCCAGAAGACCCGCTATCCCCTGGCGATGGCGTACGAGACCAAGAACTACGGCGGCGGTGGTGACAACCCGCCGACCATGCACGACCTCAAGCAAATCCTCCTTTCGCAAGGCACTGCGGTCCAGGAGTTCAAGGACCGCTACAACAAACGGCTGGACGAGCTGCAGGCCTGCGTCGATGGCATGGCCCTCAAGGCCAATCGTCCGAACTTGTTCAGTGGCGGCGGGGGCTCTGGTGACCCGGGAGAGCGCAAGGCCATTGAGCAGGCCGTGCGCGCACTGCTTGCCGGCGACCAGGCCAAGGCCTACGGGCACTTCATCGAAGCCAAGGCGATGAACGCCGGCACGGGCCCAGAAGGCGGCTATGTCGTGCACAGCATGATCAGCAGCGGCATGACGAAGGTGATGGAGGAAATCAGCCCCGTCTATCGCCTGTCGCGCCGCATCACGCTCACGCAAGGCGATACGTTCGAAGAGCCGATCGACCGCGACTCTGCAGAAGCGAACTGGGTTGGCGAGACCAATTCGCGGCCCGACACCGACACGCCAGACCTCGGCATGTTCCTCGTGCCGCTGCACGAGATCTACGCGATGCCGAAACTCACGCAGAAGCTCATCGACACCGCGTCCATCGATGTGGTGGCCTGGCTGAGTGGCAAGGTGGGCGAGGCCTTCGCCGCGAAGGAGGGCATCGCGTTCCACGACGGCGACGGCGTTGCGAAGCCCCGTGGCTTCCTTTCGTACACGGCGGTGACCACAGCGGACGCCACGCGCGCCTGGGGGCAGATCCAGTACATCGGGACCGGGGCGAGCGGCGCTTTCCCCACCTCGTCGACGACCGTCAACCCTGCTGATGTGCTGGTCGACGTCATCAGTGCCATGAAGGCTCAATACCGCAACGGCGCGGTGTGGCTGATGAACCGGACGACGGCCGGCGTGGTGCGCAAGCTGAAGGACGCGGACGGCCGCCACGTGTGGGTGGACAGCCTCGTGCAAGGCCAGCCCTCCGCGCTGCTGGGCTACCCGGTCGAGATCGACGAGGCGATGCCCGACATCTCTGCGGGCAGCTTCTCGATCGCGTTCGTCAACCTGCAGAAGGCGTACACCGTCATCGAGCAGCCAGGCGTCAAGTTCCTCGCGGACCCCTACACCGACAAACCGAACGTGCGCCTCTACAACTACCGGCGCGTGGGCGGCGGCATGAACAACAGCGAAGCCATCAAGCTGCTGAAGTTCTCGTGATCTGACGGGGACAGAGGGGGATTACTGCGTGAGTGCCCCCCTTCATGGAAAAACCGCGCAGAGCCGGCGGGGGAAGCCTTTCTCATCCGCGGCCGGCAAAGGGGGTGCATGCAGTGCACCCCCTCCCTGTTCAAAACCGGCGATCTGCCGGTTTGACCTCCGAGGTCGGCAGATTGTGCCGACCTCCTCCAAAGCAAAACCGACAGATCGTAGGTTTGGCTCCGCACCCGGAAAGCTCATGACCATCCTGAACATTGCCCTGCAGGAGCACACCGCATGCGTCGCGGTGGACACGCTGCTGTATGACCGGCGCCGGCTACGTGCAGCACGCACCCGACGGCCGCCCTTGCGAAGTGACGAAGGCCGTCCCCTTGGTGCACGCCGGCTGCATCCTGGCGGTCACCGGACACGCCGCACTGCTGCACAACCTCTTCGAGCGTTCGACGTGGCTCGCTGACTTCGACACCGCGGCCGCGCGACTGCCCGAGATGCTGGCGAACATCCAGCACGTGGTGCCCGCGCTTGCGGCGCGCGAGCACGACCCATTCCCTGAGGACCGGGTCTACGTGGTGGGCTACTCCCGGCGCTTGGGCCGCATGGCCTGGGTGTGCTGCCAAAGCCAGGACGGCTTCAGAAGCATCAGTGCCGAGGTGAAGGCTACGCCCTTCCTCACCACGCTTGGGCCCGAGGTGCCGCCCGAGCTGGTCACTGACGGGCCATTCCCGAGCGATGCCGCGTCCATGCTGCGCGTCGCACGTGCACAGGTAGCCCACCAGCGCCAGGTGCGCGGCGCCGCGGCTCCCGTAGGCGGAAAGCTCATGGTCTACGAGCTGTCGCGCGCCTTGATCCCAGGCTTCGGCGTCGGGCCGTGGGTGTTTGCGGCGGGTGCCGTGGATGCGCCGGCCAGCATCGGGACAGGCCAGCTTGCCGCCAATGCGGCGACGGTAGCCATCGAGGACTTTGTTTCGGCCGGCACCTTGACCGCCCCTGGAGCCGATGAAGTTCTCGACACCATAGCCGAATGCTCATGGACGAACGACACCGGGGCAACGGTCCCGGTCCAAACCGAGGTTGCCGTTCGCGGCTACTACTCGGGCGGCAGCGGGACCGTCAGCGCGTACTACAACCTCCAGGCCTATAGCCTTTCGGGTGGGGGCGGCTACGGGTCCACGCAAGGGATTGATACCACGCCCCGCCAGATTTCGGTGATGCGCACCATTGACGTTCCGGATGGTCAGACCGTTACCGCCAGCGTCACGGCCCGCGTCAATGCCTCGGCGACGAACAACTACTCCGATGCGGTGGCCCGCATCACAGCAATCAAGCGGTAGCGTTACCGCTTGATGCCCCTCGGGATGAAACGATGCCCGGGAAGCGCGAACGAAATTCGTCCGCGCTCAGCTTGGTGTAGTCGGCGCCCCGTCTCTCCAAAGTTGGAGCGCCGGCTCGGCCCGTTGCTCGAAGCCATTCACGGCCGAAGGTGCTGGGTGAGGAGCATGCCCCGAAGTTTCGGGACATGCACAGCATCGCCGTTGGCAGGCGCTACGCCGCGAATCTCGGTCTGCAGCGCCAGCTCACGGAGCCGGGCGGCGCTGCGCTTGGCCGAACCGATGGCAGTGAGCCCGAGGGAGAGAGCGGGCAGCGGATCGCGGACGTTGCGCGCGTGCCAGACGATGGCGGACCACTCGTCGGTGGTCCATGGCGCATGCGTGGGGGATTGTGTGGGTAGGAAGCAAAACGGGCCGCTAGCCCGCGTATTTCCTAGCGCGGTGGCGGAGAGAGCGGGATTCGAACCCGCGGTGGGCTGTTAACCCACACACGCTTTCCAGGCGTGCGACTTAAACCACTCATCCATCTCTCCGGAGCCCGGGATTCTAGCCCACGGTGCAGCGCTAGCTCGTGGCGGGTGGCTTCCCTCGGATCATTGTCATGGCGCTGGCGATGAGCGTGGAGACTTCCGTCATGCTGCTCGGCACGATGAGCGTGTTGTTCTTCTGTGCCAGTTGCCCGAAGGCATCGACCGCACGCTCTGCCACCTTGAGCTGTACGGCTTGATCGCCACCAGGAGAACGGATCGCTTCAGCGACCTTGCGGATTGCCTCTGCAGTGGCTTCGGCCACGGCGACTATGGCGGCAGCTTCGCCCTGCGCCTTGTTGATCTCAGCCTGCCGCTCGCCCTCAGAACGGGCAATGAAGGCCTCGCGTTCGCCGGTGGCTAGGTTGATCTGCTCTTGCTTGCGGCCTTCAGAAGCGGCGATGAGGGCGCGCTTCTCGCGCTCCGCGGTGATCTGCGCCTGCATCGCACGAAGGATTTCCGCCGGCGGCGTGAGGTCCTTGATCTCGTATCGCAGAACCTTCACGCCCCAGTTCACCGCCGCCTCGTCCAGGGCGTTGACCACCGATGCGTTGATGGCGTCGCGCTCCTCGAAGGTCTTGTCGAGCTCCATCTTGCCGATCACCGAACGCAGCAGTGTTTGCGCGAGCTGCGTGATGGCGAACTGATAGTTGCTGGAGCCGTAGCTTGCCCGCATGGGATCGGTGACCTGGAAGTAGATGATCCCGTCGACCTGCAACTGCGTGTTGTCCTTTGTGATGCACACCTGGCTCGGCACATCGAGGGGCACTTCCTTGAGGGAGTGCCTGTATGCGACGCGCTCGATGAACGGCACGATGAACTTCAATCCTGGAGTGAGAGTGCGGTCGTACTTGCCCAGCCGCTCCACCACCCATGCATGCTGCTGCGGCACGATCTTGAAAGTGCGAACGATGAAGATGATGGCAATGACGAGGACGACCAGCGGGATGAGTCCGTATTCCATAAGGCGGTTTCCTTCTTGATTTTGTTTGTCAGTCACCCGAGTTGGGTGCGAGCACGAGCCAGTTTCCGTGGACCGCTGCCACCCGGTGCTCGCCCGGTGCAGCGGCGGCGCCTGGTTGGAGACGGGCGGTCCAAGTGCTGCCACGGTACTGCACTCGTGCAGTACCGTCGGCAGACCACTGTGACACGTGCACCCGCTCGCCGACATCGAGGTTGACGTCACGGTTTTCGTGCGCAGGCGCCGAGCGAGGCTCTTGGGCACGCTTCCAATGCCATAGCGCCGTGGCTCCGCCACCCACCAGGGCGGCAACGAGGATCTGAGGGCTCATGGCCCAGCCAAGGTGCGCAGCGAGGGCTGCTGCCGAAAATCCAAGCGCGATCATCAGCAGGTAGAAGGTTCCGGTAGTCAGCTCTGCCGCGATTGCGATGCCGGCCATCACCCACCAGAGGGTCGATGCCGAAATGTCCATGTGGAGTCTCCTGCGCGGCCTGTCGGTGTCGCTCGCGAAGTGTAGGCGGGCACCCGGACACGCATGGCGCCGCATGCACGCAGGCCGCCGCAACTCCTGCACGGGCGATGTCCCGCCAAGTGTTGAACGCGTGAGCTGAGGTGGCGGCTCCTTTGA
>CBINBY010000059.1:0-31538 GCA_966248995.1 uncultured Burkholderiales bacterium
TCGGGGCGTTCGCCTGGGCCTGGAGATGACATGCTGACCCAGCTCGACACCGAGGTTGAACGCAAGCAGCGGAACCACCAGCCCGGCGCCGCGCAGGCCCAGCTCCTGCAGCGGCCCGGCAAAGCCGAAGCCATGCACCAGCCCGAAGGCCGCCACCGTGATCCAGCGGGGGCCGGGCAGGAATGGACGCAGGTTGTCGACCGCCGCAACGAAGACGCTGACCGCGATCAGCGATTCGACCCATCGCGATGGCGGGGCCAGCACGCCACTGGCGGCCAGCGCCAGCGTCAGCGTATGCGCCGCGGTGAAGGCGGTCACCAGCCGCAGCGCCTCGGCCCAGGCGCTGCGTGCCTGCTCGCGCGGCACCCAGCCCGTGACGGCTTCGCCGCGTCGCCACACCGCCACCATCAGCAGCGTGACGAGGAAGAGGACGTGGTCCAGCCCGATCGCGATGTGGTGCAGGCCGTTCGCGAAGAAATCGATCGCATCGTGCGGCGACGCCGCGCCTGCGCCGAGCAGGATCTTGGCAGCCGGCGCATTGGCCACCAGCACCCGGGTGGTCTGCGTCGCCGCAGGCCCGCCCGCCCCGCCCACGGGCGCCATGCCGACGATGCGAGCGATGCCGCGGTGCGTCGGGTCGCTGGTCGCGAAGAGCCGGTAGTCCAGCACCAGCGCGGTCGGCACGCCACCGCAGCGCCAACTGCGCTGCAGCACCGCATGACGGGTGTCGACGTGCTCGTCGAGGGCAGGCGGCGCAATCGACAGCGGCGTACAGATCGCGCCTTCGGGACGCAGATGCACGCCCTGCTCCGCGAGCCCCACGATGTCGTCCCACCGGCGGCGCACCTCGCCCCAGGTCAGGGCGCCGTCGCCATCGGCATCGAGCGTCAGCTCGCGGTCCAGGTCGCGCAGCGCGATGTCGAGCCGCTGCTCGATGCGCTCGCCGTCGATGCGCAGGGTCAAGTAGGCGTCGCTCGCGGCGTGGGCACACGCGACCCCGCTCGTCGCGACGAGCAGCAGGCCGATGGTTGCGCTCGCGAGGCGCCGGCCCCAGCAGGGAATCCACTGACTCATGAGCCGGCCCTTGCCACGCGCACACCAGTCAACCGCACATCGGCGCGCTCGGGCCGCGGCAACCATTGGTGCAACACCACCGCGGCATCGCGGTCGCCTGCCGCCTGCGCAGCGCGCCACAGCAGCACCGCGTCGGCCGGTTCGCGCTGCACCGTCCATTGCTGCCGCGCGAGCGACAGGGCGCGAGCGGCATTGCGGTCGATGTCGAGCGCGAGGCGGGCTTCCTCGCGCAGGTGCGGCGCGTCGCCGCGCTCCCGTGCCGCGGCAAAACGCTCCTGCAGACGGCGCACGGCGGCATCGGCCTGCGCGTCGCCGAGCCGCTGCCACGCAATCGCACGACGCAGCAGCAGCGCGTCTGCTTGCTGTGGGCCCCGGGCCAGCACCGAGAGCGCCTCTCGCTCGCGCCGGCGGTCGAGCAGCCAGTCGGCATAGGCCGCCAGCGCATAGACCTCGCCACCGGCCGCGGCCGCCTCGTAGTGGCGCTGCGCGGCAGGGTCATCGCCGAGGCGCTCGGCCAGCTCCGCGCGCAGCAGTGCGAGCCACGGGTCGCGGTTGCGCTCGCCGCCCTCCCCCACCAGCGCATCGAGTTCCCGGCGGGCGCGTTGCGGGTCGCCGGTCAGGCTGCGCAGCTCGATCACGCAGGCCTGCGCCGGCAGCCGCACGGCATCGCTGAAGGCGGCTGAGCCGGACTGCAGCAGCGCCTCGCACGACGCCGCGGCATCGTCGAAGCGGCCGCGGACCTGCAGCACCGAAGCGCGCGTCAGCAGCGCCTGCGCCCGAAGCGGCGATGGCGTGCCGGCCTCGGCGACGAGCCGGTCGAGCTCGACCAGCGCGTCCTCGAAATCGTGGCGACTCTGCAGCAGCGTGGCGCGCAGCAGCCGCACCGGCGCCGGTGCCCGCGGATCGGTCCACCATGGAGCGAGTGCGGCCTGCGCCGCACCGAACTCGCGCGGGTCCCCATCGCGACGTGCCCGCTCGATAGCCTGCCGCGCCGCAGCCAGCGCGAGCGGCAGTTGCCACGGCTCGCGGGCGAGCGATGCGCGTCTGGCCCGCACGGCGGGATCGGGCCGGGCCGGCAGCCTTTCGACCACCTCGTCGTCCCGGGAAGGCACGTACGGCGCGGCTTGCGCCGCGCCCGTGGGCAGCAGGGCTGCGGCGAGCAGCAGTACCGCTGCGGACAGCACGTTGTTCATTGCAACTCCTGGCGCGCGCGCCCCGGCACGTGCCAGCGTGCCGGGGCGGCGTCGCGACGTTCAGCGCACTACCGGCAACGGCTCGGCCGTCTCCGAGGTCGGCGGCACAAGCTCGGAGACGACGATCGGCTCGCGCTGCTCGTCGTCGGTGCGTGCCGCCAGGTACTGCGTGAACGCTTCGGGGCTTGCGGTAGCGTCGGCCGGCACGGTCTCCGGCTGCGCGCTGTCCGCGCTGTTGCCGTCGCCACTACCACCGCCGCCACCACAGGCGGCCAGCAGTGCGGCAGCGAAGAGCATGGACAAGGCGGTTCCCGCTGTGGCGTGCTTGCGGTTCATCGGCATCTCCTCAGCGGCTGCCCGGCAGCGGCGTGTTCAGGTACGGGAACGCAGTCAGCAGCGGCACCGCCGCCTGGTCAACCGCGTCGTGCAGCTTCAAGACTTCGGCGCCGAGCGGCACGGCCGACGGCTTGCATGCCGCACCGAGACCGAGCGCGTTCGCATCGCCGTTGGCCACGCACAGCCCGCCCATCGCCGCGACCAGCTCGATGTCGACCACGTCGTCCTTCGGCCGGCGGCCGTTCGGGAAGCCGGCGTTGTCGCTGCCCTGCGCGAGCAGATTGCCGACGATGCCCAGCCGGTTCTGCTGCGCGTAGGCCACCGGCGGGATCGAAGTGTTCAGCCGAAGCATCTCGGACGCCCGCACGCCCGCGGGCTGGTTGACACCCGCAATCCCGGTGAGGAAGGCCGCGACAAGATCGGTGCGCGGCAGGTTGGTTGGCGCGAGCGCCGCGGGGTTGCCCGCCAGCGCGATGCCCACCAGCGCCGGCAGCGTCGGGTGCGTCACATAGTCGGCGAACTGCGCATCGCCGACCGGCTTGGATGCGTTGAAGCGGTCCTTGTCCTTCAGCCCGATGACCACCTCGTTGACCAGCGGCATGCCCAGGCGCGAAACCTGCACCCACGCGCCGCCGGTCTTCTCGCTCGTCTGCAGCCCCGAGGGCGGCGTGCCGTCGAGCACGCGCGCCTGGCGCAGGCTGGCGGTGGTCCAGCCGCCGATCACCGGCTCGTTGCCCTGCGTCAGGCAGCTGCGGTGCACCTCCAGTGCGATCGTCGTGACGTTCTTGTCGTCGATGGTGTTCGGCGCGGCGCCTTTGAGATCCGCGTTGAGCAGCACGGTGGCCGGCGCGTTGACGAGGTCGAAGATCGTGCCGAGGTTGACCGCGAACGGATCCTGGCGCTGGCCCACGAACACCTTGCCCGGCATGCTGCATGTCGGCAGGTTGATCGTGTGAACGTGCCGGGCCGCATAGCCCGCATAGTCCGGGATCGTCTTGACACCGATGTTGTCCACCGGCTTGTCGAAGCTCGTGCCACCGCTGGCGTTCGTTGCAGTGGCGAAGCGACCGAGGCGGCGGTCGCCGGTCACGACCGTCACCGTATAGGTCTGACGGTACTGGAGCGCAGCGTCATTGACGTTGGCGACCGTGCCCGCCTGGATGATCGGGATGTTGTTCGTCTTTTCGCCGATGGGCAGCGCAATGCCCCCGTTGTTCAGCGTGTTGCGGAAGCGGAACTGGAAGGACAGGTCCTCCTTCGCATCGCCGTTGCTGTCGATGTGGATCTCGTACAGCGCGTTCGGGTCGAGCGAGAAGTAGTTCGGTCCGCCATACGGGTCCTGCAGCGGGAGGTAGTTGGCGATCAACGTCACGTAGTCGCTGCGGCCAGGCTCGTAGCTGCGGAACATGTAGAAGTCGGTCGCGTCGACCTTGGGCACCGTCGTGATGAACGGTGCCTCGCGGTGGCTGGAGGCCTGTGCACCCCCGGCCATCACGGCCAGGGCGAGCGGGAGCGAGGCCAGCGTACTGCCGGCCGGAAAGATCCATCGCATGTCATCTCCTTTTAGCGGCGGCGCCCGTGCGGCGGGCGTCAGCGGCACTTACGCGCCGGCCACCGAAATGGATGCAGCGATCAGAGCTGGAGCTTGCCGAGCGAGACGATCGGCCCGGTCGGCGCACCGGTCCGCGATCCGCCCGCAGGTTCGACGCTGACCGCGAACGCGGCGGTGTCGCGCAGCAGCTGCGCCCGCAACAGCGTGGTGGCGCCGTCGGCCTTCACCAGGCCCAGCGAGCGCGGCGCGCCGGTTGCCGGCACGGCCCACAGTTCGAGTGCCTGCTGCGCCGTCAGCGCCGGCGCATCGATGGGGCGCAGCACCAGCGCCCGGCCGTCTGGGCTGACGCTGGCGACGAAGCGCGCCGGAACCGGCTGCGCCGCATCGGGGTTGGCGCCGAGCACCACCACGATCGGCGCCTGCACCGGCGGCTGCGGGCCGACCACGAGCACGGCCACCAGGGCGGCGGTGGCGAGGCCACTGAGAGCACGCCAGACGCCCACGCGGCGCCACCACGGCAGCAGCGCCTGAGGCAGGCTCGCCGCGGGCGCATCGGGGAACAGGCGCGATTCGATGCGCTGCCAGACCTGCGGCGGCGTGTCCACCGGCTCGATGCTCGCGGCCAGCGGCTCGAGCCGCACCTGCCACTGCGCGACCGCCTCGCGCAGTGACGGGTGCGCGGGCAGCAGGCTCTCGAAACGGCGCCGCGCCGGGCCGCGCAGCGTGCCGAGCACGTACTCGGAGGAGAGCCGGTCGGCAAGTTCTCGACGGCTGTAATCCATCTCAGGCCCCCTGCCGGCCCGCGCGGGCCAGGCAATCCTTGAGTGCCTGCAGCGCCCGCCGCAACCAGCTCTTCACTGTTCCCAACGGCTGGGCCAGGTGCTCAGCCACCTCGCTGTGCGACAGGCCCTGGTAGTACGCCAGCGCGATGCACTGCTGCTGCTCGGCCGAGAGACGGCCGACGCAGTGCTCGACGTCGCGCTTCTGCGCCGCCTGCTGCAGCAGTTGCAGGGGGCCGGCATCGTCGCTGGCAACCTGGTCGGCGAGATCGGCCTCATCGCCCTCCTCCGTTGAGCCGACGTGGCTGCTGACGGTCTGCACCCGCGTCTTCGCGCGCCGCAGACTATCGATCGCGCCGTTGCGGGCGATGCTGGTCAGCCAGGTCCACGGCTGTGCCCGTGCGGCGTCGAAGCCACCCGCGCTGCGCCACACGTTCACGTAGATCTCCTGCAAGACATCCTCGGCCTGACTGCGATCCGGATTGATACGCAGGATCACGCCGAAAAGACGCGCGCTGGTGAGGTGGTAAAGCGTGGCAAATGCCGCACGATCCCCCAGGCCTGTGCGGGCGAGGAGCGCGGCGAGGTCGGGCAATGCGGATGAGCCGGCGATAACCACAATGCGGCGGGCAGTGAAGGCTGCGGGAGTATGCCGGAGCGCTTGCGCGAGCCGGCTCGCAGTGCCGGTGTGCTCTTCGTCAGCCGACGAAGTAGCGGTGTTCCACCTGAAGCCGAGGCAAACTACTGGCGCCAGCGAGCTACGGCTTCGACCACGACCGATCTGCCCAATCGGCAGCGCAGCAGGAGGCGTTCCTGACCACCGCGCACTGGACCTGGAACGACCTTGCCCTGCAGGATGGGGCGGCAACGGGTGGCACTGCGCCGCTTGCGGTGTCTGCCCAAAGCGTTCCGAGCTGTCGCCTCGCGTCGAAAAGTTCGTGGCACGCTGGGCTTACGATGGCTCCGAGCCTTTGCGCACGGTTGACGAGATCCTGTACCTCGCCACGCCGAACTACAGCTTGCTCAAGATCGAGGGTGATGCCATCAGGGTGCTCTCGTCCATCTACGGGGCCAGAAGCTGATCTGTTCCTCGCTGAACTTGCTCTTCCTCCTGTCCGCCATTCTCCTGTTGAGCGGACTTCACTTCCTTTACGCTGGTACGGCTGCAGGGGAGCAGGTCAGCACTCGGGCAAGGTGCTCGGCCGGCTGATCGAGATGGTCCGGAGCTAGAGCCGCGCGATCCCGGGCACGGCCTTTACTGACACCACCAACACGCGCAGCGGCCTGGCATAGGCCGGGCTGCTTGCGCGGAACGTGGCCAGCAGCGCTGCTGCGGCGGCAGGGTCCGGTTCGCGCAGCATCAGCAGCGTGGCGCGGCGCGGCTGGAACGCTTCGGCAGGGCCCAGTGGCCCCTCTCGCCACCAACCGCAATCCCAGGGGTCGCCGGGCTGAGTGCTACGCCCAACCACATGCTCCTGCCACAGAATCTGCAGGCGCCACCGCAGACCGCGCCAGCGGCCCAGACGCGCCAGCTTATAGCTGCCATCCAGCACGCACGCGGCGGCGTCCAGACCGGCGTGCGGCGCGATGCTGGCCATGCGTAGCGGCTCCGTCAGCGCCGGGCCGACACCGCCCTCGCACCAAGCCCGCAACGAGGCGAGCAGCGCTGAGTCGACGGCGCTGCGGGCGTCGGGCGGGTACATCAGGGCGTCGTCGAAGCGGCGGGGCAGGCGCATGGCAAGGCGGCAAGAGGGCGATTCTTGCGGCCATTGCAGCACAACGCAGGCCCCTGCCAATCGGTAAGCCGACAGCCAGGATGGTGGGGCTAGGACGGCTCAAGCCGGTTGCATCGACTGCCCGCCTGACGGTGCCGATGACGATCATGAGAATGGCAGACCAGGATTCGCAACGGTCGGCAGGACCACCAGCAGCTCCCAAATCGAGCTCGGAACTGAGGCGTGCGCTGAAGCTGCCTTTCGGGAGCGAAGGAAAGTCCGCTACCCGGCGCTTAACTCAGTAGACCACCTTCCCATCCTTCCTGATCGTCACCAATTCCACCCACTTCGACCCGCGCCGGTTGTTCGGACCAAAGCTCACGACATAGCCGCCCAGATCGAGTCTTTCGAACGATTCGAGCGCAGCGATGAGCGCTTCGCGCGTTCGAGACTTGGCGTGTTGCAGGCCTTCGACAAGCGTTTTCGCGGCGAGGAATTCTTCGAAGCTCGTATAGGACGGCTCGGCACCTTGGCCGTAGCGGGCCAGCAAGCTGCGGTACTCGCGCGCTGCCGCAATGGCTTCCGACATGGGGTTCGGCACGACCTGGGCGATGGAAAAGCCTCGCGTGTCCACGGATCCTGCGATGGCCGCAATGGCCTTCGGATTGACCACCGAAACGTTAAAGATCAGGCCGGCGGGGGAGAGCTTGCGATACGCCTTCAAGAACGCGGCCGAGGACTTGTTCACCGAAATGAGGATGACCGCCTGAGGCTGCTTGGCGGCGATGGTCTGCGCGGCTGCTTGCACATCGTCGGTGTTCTTCTGATACGCGGCCGATACGACCGGCTCCAGCTTCATCGGCTTGAGCGCATCGATTACGCCTTGCAAGCCTGCCTTGCCGAAGGCGTCGTCCTGGTACATCACACCGATGCGGGTGATGCCGCTTCCCGTGAGCATCTTGACCATGGTCGCGGTCTCTTCGGCATACCCGGCACGGATATGGAAGATGTTGCGGTTGTAGGGCGTGCGCAGCGACTCCCCGCCGGTGTAAGGCCCGACCATCGCCACCCCTGCATCGGCCAGCACCTTGTCCTCCAGCAAGCGCTGGATGTTGCCTGTTCCGGCATAGCCGAACAACGCCACGGCGCCGTGCTTGTCCAGCAGCTCACGGGTGTTGCTCGCGGTGCGATCGATGTCGTAGCCATCGTCGAGTACGACGTGCTGGATCTTGCGGCCGTTGATGCCGCCCTTGCTGTTGATGTAGTCGAAATAGATGCGCCCGCCGAGCACCATCTCCTTGCCGGTATCGGCCAACACGCCCGACAACGGCGCGGACTGCCCGATCACGATGGGCTGCTGTGCGTAGGCCGACCCGATCAACAGGCCCACGACGAGCAGGTTCAGGTGCAACAGGTGACGCAGGCCTGCGCAGGCGGTGATGAACATCATGACTTCTAGTGGTCCTTTCCGTCCTGTTGCACGAGTGCGGGCGGGTTAGTGGGTGGGAATTCTGCGCTAGGCATGGGTGCACCGCTGGATGAATTGGCGTATGTTTCTGGCGCTTGGTAACGCACGTACGACTGCCTCCTGGATGGCGATTTGCGCACCAAGCTCGACCACGCGGTGGGGCGGAAGACTCAGCAGCGCGCCATAGAGACACGGGAATCAGAACGAAGGGCTCAGGCCTTGCAGATGCGGGAAGCCTGTTTGCTCGGTAGTCATGGTCGACGACGGGTGTCGAGTCTTGCTCGAATCTGAGCGGGGCAAAGCCACGCGCCACGCCGAGTGCCCCCGCGTCAGAATAGTTGTCGCCCCGATAGAAGCAAGAACCCGGGGGCGCGATGATGAGGCGAAAAGTTCGGCTCGGTACGGACAAGCATTCAAGGACAGAGCGGTGGCGCGATTGCTGCCACCGGAGAGCGCGCCGCTGGAGATGGTGTCGCGTGAGATCGGAGTGGGTCTGGATACGCTGGAGCGCTGGCGCTCAGAGTCGCTGTCCAGGCCCACTCGCGAGCGGGCCTGGACAGCGGTGGCTCGACTGGAGGCGGTGATTGCCACGGCCGCGATGGACAAGGCCGCCAAGAGCGCCTGGTGCCGCGAACACGGCGTGTACCCGCAGCAGCTGCAGCAGTGGCGCGATAGTGCATGCCAAGCGCTGCCGGTCGGTTACCGCGCCACCGACCGGTACCGAAGGTACTGCTGACGTTCACATGGCGGCGGGCACCGTTCCGTGACGTCGGCAGCTGATTGACTGCTGCTGCTCCAGTCCGCGTCACCTTAGCCACTGCCGCAGCGCGCTATACATACAGTGCCGCGGCACCCCTGAAGATCGGCACTTGCAGGAGCGGTTGCCGTCATGGACCGGTGTGGCACAAGCCAAGACGTGCACCGCAGAAATATAAGTTCGAGCACTTCGCCTTTCCTGTACTATGCGTCGGCAGATATGCACAAGACCGTCCACTCATAGGTCTTTCTACCCGCACCGGCGTTCTGCCGGCGGTCGAGTCGAATCCCCTCTTGATGATTTTCTTGGCGTCTCTTCGCTGGACGCACTTTTGCGCCCTTCAACTTCGAAAGGATTTCGACATGACGACTCAGACCGGTACCGTGAAATGGTTCAACCAGGACAAGGGCTTTGGCTTTATCGCCCCCGATAACGGCGGCAAGGACCTTTTCGCCCACTTCAAGGAGATCCAGGGTGGTAGCGGCTTCAAGACGCTGAGTGAAAACCAGCGCGTGCAGTTCGAGGTGACCCAGGGGCAGAAGGGTCCGCAAGCTTCGAACATTCGCGACCTGAGCTGACCCTGGCGAGACTTTCCGGATGTCAGGCAGGCCCTGACATCCTTCGATAAAAAGCGCGGCCCAGCCGCGCTTTTTTCTTTCTGCCGAAGGAGATCCCGTTGAAGAACCTGCAAGAAGCCACCGAGCGCATCTGCGAGCTGAAGGGCAGCCTGGTCGCACTCGACGCCCTCGTGCCGTCGCTTGTGGATGCACTTTCGGCATCGGCTCGCGCCAGGCTGTTGGAGTCGTTCGACGCCCACTCCGAAGCGGCGCGGACCGTGTTGCTGCATGCTGACGTTTCCGACGTGGTCCTGTCGACATTCGAACGTGACGTTGCACGCAACCGGGCCGTCCTTCAGCACAGCGAGAAGCGTGACCCTGCCAGGACGCCGGCTGGCTCGGTAGAGACGCTGCTGCTCACCACGACGCACATCGCCACGTTCTCAGGGGCGCGCGCCCTGACGAGCGCGAGCGGCTTCTTTTTTCGCCGCAATGGGCGCCTGTTCCTGGTGAGCAACCGGCATGTGTTCGCCGATGCCGCGAATTCGCACTTTCCCGACCGGATCGAGATCGGACTGCACACCGACACGCTGGATTTGACGCGGCACGCCATGGTCTCACTGCCTCTGTACCGCGACGGCCTCAGGCAGTGGCGCGAAGCTACCGACAGCGGCGGCGCTGTCGACGTGGCTGCGATGGAGATTCCGGCTGCGTTCCTGCCAACGGATGCCGCGCTGCATGCCTTCGACGAAACGCATCTCGAAGCGCGCGAAGAGGAGATCGCGATCGGCGACGCGCTGACCATCGCCGGCTTTCCGCTCGGCTTTCACGACACGATCCACCATTTGGCGGTGGCGCGAAGCGCATCCATTGCATCGGCTTATGGCATCCGCTTTCAGCGCCAGGGCTGCTTCCTGACGGACGCGCGCACGCACCGGGGTAGCAGCGGTTCTCCAGTCGTGCGGCGACGCATCCGCGACGGCTCGGCGGCATCGTCTGTTTCCTGGCAACTGCTCGGTGTGCATTCGACCCGCATGGACATGCGCACCCGCGACCCAGCCGAGGACGACCCTTTGGGGCTGAACTGCGCCTGGTACGCGGACGTGCTGATGACACTCACCGCGGACGGCTGAACACGTGACAAGAGCTGCCCTGAAGCCGCTTTTCCTTTCGACGGGGCACGCTGCAAGCGCCGCGGGCGGGTATACATGGGCTCCTGAAAGCGGCCCTTGCCGGACGACAGCGGACGACGGCTCCTGGCCGGGACTTCCAGTTCGGCGTGGCCGCCGAGTCCCGCCGTTGGAAAGCATGGCGGTCAGGAGGAAAGGCCGCTCCCGGGCTGCGGCGGGGACTCACAGTCCCGGCCGACTGCAGACGTCCAGACCGTCCGCCCAAAGCCGTCCTTCCGGGTTCTGATCGGCTCGCCGTAACCGGCCCAAAAACTGGATCCGACCTCCCGCCCCAACACTCACGTGGGCCTCGAGGTGCGTGAATTCAGGCCATCGGGCACTCTGCGTGGACGCTTCCTGACCTCGCCGAAGAGCTCGTAGAGCTGTTGCGCCGCCGGCGACAACGAACGGCCGCGACGACGGATCAGACCCACCTTGCGCGTGACAACCGGATCGACCAGCGGCAGGCTGACAAGCAGCGGGTGATCCGGCCCTGGCATCGCCATCGACGGCACGGCAGCGACGCCAAGGCCGGCCTCGACGAGGCCGAGCGTGGTCGTCACGTGCTGCGCCTCGTAGATCGCTTGCGGTCGATTCGGCAGTCCCGCCAGTGCCTGGTCGAGCAGGACGCGGTTGCCTGACGTCCGGCCGACCGAGATGAAGTCGTACTGACCGAGCTGCGCCCAGCTGACGCGGCGTGACCGGGCGAGCGGATGGTCGCGCCGGCACGCGGCGACGAAGCGCTCCTCGATCAGCGGCTTGAACTCGAGCTCACCCTCCTGCGAGCCGATGAAGTTGAGCCCGAAGTCGGCCTCGCCCCTGGCCACCGCCGCCAAAACCTCGTTCGCGCCAGCGTCGAGCACCTTCACGCGCACCTTCGGGCAGCGCTCGTGGTATCGGCGGATCACCTCGGACAGGTAGTAGTAGACGGTCGACGGCACGCAGGCAACCGTCACCTCCCCCATCCGCGTCGCAGCGACGCCGCGGATGCCGAGCAGTGTCGCATCGAGGTCGTCGAGCAGTTCGCGCACCTTGCGCTCGAAGTCGCGCCCGACCGCGGTCAGCGTCACGCGCCGCGTCGTGCGCTCGAGCAGGCGCACGCCCAGCGCCTGCTCGAGCTTGTCGATCCGTCTGCTGAACGCCGGCTGCGACAGGTGCAGCGTGTCGGCCGCCTTGCGGAAGTTGCTCAGCTCGGCCACGGCCCGGAAGGCGAGCAGGTCGTTCAGGTCGAAATTGATGGCCATCGGATGCCCCGCGGATTGATGCTTTGCGTCGATCAGTTGATCTTAAAGATGCAATTCCGTTTCGCAATGGCGGCGCCGAAGATTCAGCTCCATGAACCGAGTCATCCCCTGCGTCCTGATGCGTGCCGGCACGTCGCGCGGCCCGTTCTTCCTGCGCGACTGGCTGCCGGCGGACGACACCGCGCGTGACGAGGCGCTGATCGGCGCGATCGGGGCCTCGGACCTGCTGCAGGTCGACGGCGTCGGCGGCGGCAGCACGCTGACCAGCAAGGTCGCGATCGTCTCGAAGTCGTCGCAGCCGGACTGCGACGTCGACTACCTGTTCGCGCAGGTCGGCGTCGGCCAGAAGTCGGTCGACACGCGACCGAACTGCGGCAACATGCTGTCGGGTGTCGCACCGTTTGCGATTGAGCAGGGCCTCGTCGCTGCGCAGGACGGCGAGACCACGGTGCGCGTGTTCAACGTCAACACGCGCTCGCGCATCGACGTCACGGTGCTGACGCCGGGCCGGCGCGTCACCTACGCCGGCGACACCGGCATCGACGGCGTGGCGGGCACCGCGGCGCCGATCCGCCTGAACTTCCTCGACGCCTGGGGCTCGGTGACCGGCTCGTTGTTCCCGACCGGGCAGCGCATCGACCGCATCGAGGGGCTGGAGGTCACCTGCATCGACGCCGCGATGCCGCTGGTCATCGTCCGGGCGCGCGATCTCGGGCTGAGCGGCCGCGAGACGCCGGCCGATCTCGACGGCGACCGCGCGCTGCTCGAGCGCATGGAGACCCTGCGCCGCGCCGCCGGCCTGGCAATGGGGCTGGGCGACGTGTCCGCCAGCGTCGTGCCGAAGCCGGTGATCGCGAGTGCCGGCGACGACGACGACAGCATCACCTCGCGCTACTTCACGCCGCGGCGCTGCCACGCCTCACATGCCGTCACCGGCGCGATCGGCGTCGCGACCGCGTTCGCGCTGCCGGGCACCGTCGCCAGCAGCGACCGTGCGACCCGCGGACAGCGCAGCATCGCCGTGCTGCATCCGCAGGGCCGCATCGAGGTCGAAGTGCAGGTCGACGGTGCCGGCGATGAGGCTCGCATCCAGCGTGCCGCGCTCGTGCGCACGGCCCGCAAGATCCTGCAGGGCGACCTGCACCTCCCCGACTATGTCTTTTCCAAACTTATAGGAGACACACCGATGAAACCCGTGCAGGCCCTCATCGCCGCCGCGGCCACCGCCACCGCACTCATAGCCACGCCGGCCGCCTTCGCCTACCCTGACAAGGTGATCACGCTTGTCGTCCCGACCGCCGCCGGCGGCGGCAACGACGCGATGGCGCGCACGATCGCGCAGAAGCTCGGCCCGCTGCTCGGGCAGACCATCATCATCGACAACCGCGCCGGCGCGAACGGCTCCATCGCCAGCGAGTACGTCGCCCGTGCCAACCCGGACGGCCACACGCTGATGTTCGGCTACATCGCGACGCACGCGATGAACCCGTCGCTGCAGAAGCTGCGCTACGACCCGGTGGCCGACTTCGAGCCCATCGGACTGGTCGGCTCGTCGCCAACGCTGATGGTGGCCAACGCCGCGGCGCCGATCAAGGACGTCAAGGACCTTGTCGCGCAGCTCAAGGCCAAGCCGGACAAGTTCAGCTACGCCTCGGCCGGTAACGGCACGGCTCCGCACTTCGCCGCCGAGCTGTTCAAGCTCAATGCCGGCGTTGTGATGCTCGGCGTGCCGTACAAGGGCTCGGCACCAGCGATCAGCGACACGATCGGCGGCCAGACGCAGGTCATGTTCCCGAGCCTGTTCACCGCGCTGCCGCACGTGAAGTCCGGCAAGCTGAAGGCGATGGCGGTGGCCGGCCCGAAGCGGTCGGCGCTGCTGCCCGACGTGCCGACGATGAAGGAAGCCGGCGTCGAGGGCGTCGAGGTCGAGCAGTGGTACGGCCTGTTCGCGCCGGCGAAGACGCCGAAGGCGATCGTCGACCAGATCAACAAGGCGCTGAACCAGGTGCTCGCCGACAAGGACATCGAGAAGCGCATCGAGGAGCACGGCGCGGACGTACGAAGCAGCACGCCGGCCGAACTCGGCGCGCTCGTGAAGAGCGAGCTGGCGAAATGGAAGAGCGTCGTGCAGCGCGCGAAGCTGACCGCCGATTGAAGCCGAACTCCGGAGAACCGTCATGAGCGACGACCTCACCGAGTGGATCGGCCGCAGCGAGACGCTGCGCGACCAGATCACCGCCGCCCCCGTGCGCGGCCTCAACGCGACGCTGGACCATCCCGCCCTCGCGGTGGAGAACGGCATGGCGCTGTTCCCGCTGTGGCACTGGCTCTACTTCCTGCCGCAGCACCGCCAGAGCGAGATTGGCCCGGACGGCCATGCGAAGCGCGGCGGCTTCCTGCCGCCGGTGCCGCTGCCGCGGCGCATGTGGGCCGGCAGCCAGTTCGAGTTCCGCGCGCCAGTGCGGGTCGGCGATGCCGTCGAGCGCACCTCTACCATCACCGACGTGACGAGCAAGGAGGGCCGCACCGGCCGGCTGGTCTTCGTCAAGGTGCGGCACGAGCTGCGCTGCAACGGCGCGGCCAACCCGGCGATCGTCGAGTTCCATGACATCGTCTACCGCGACGCGAAGAAGCCCGGCGATGTGGAGCCGCCGCCGACTGCGGCCGCGCCAGGCGAGTGGCAGCGGGAGATCGTCCCGGACGACGTCCTGCTGTTCCGCTACAGCGCACTTACCTTCAACGGCCACCGCATCCACTACGACCGTCAGTACGTGACGCAGGTCGAGGGCTACCCGGGGCTGATCGTGCACGGCCCGCTGATCGCGACCTTGTTGATGGACCTGGTGCGCCGCAATGCCCCTGACGCGCAGGTCGCGAGCTTCCGCTTCAAGGCGGTGCGGCCGACCTTCGATCCCCACCCGTTCAAGGTCAACGGTCGGCGCAACGGCAACGAAGTGAAGCTCTGGGCGCAGGACCACGCGGGCTGGCTGACGATGGACGCCACCGCGGTTCTGAAGGATCGGGCATGAGACCGCTGCAAGGCATCACCGTCGTGACGCTCGAACACGCGATCGCGGCGCCGTTGTGCACGCGGCATCTCGCCGACCTCGGCGCGCGCGTGATCAAGATCGAACGGCCGGGCGTCGGCGACTTCGCGCGCGGCTATGACCAGCGGGTCAAGGGGCTCGCCTCGCACTTCGTCTGGACCAACCGCAGCAAGGAGAGCCTGACGCTCGACGTCAAGCATCCCAAGGCCGCCGAGCTGCTGACGCAGCTGATCGTCGAGAAGGCCGACGTCGTCGTGCAGAACCTCGCGCCCGGTGCGGCGGCACGGCTCGGCGTCTCGTTCGAGGCGTTGAAGGCGCGGCGCCCCGACCTGATCGTCTGCGACATCTCGGGCTACGGCGACGATCCGACGAACCCGGGCCCGTACCGCGACAAGAAGGCCTACGACCTGCTGATCCAGAGTGAATCGGGCTTCGTCTCGATCACCGGCACGCCCGACGAGCCTTGCACGGCCGGCCTGTCGATCGCCGACATCGCGGCGGGCATGTACGCGTACACGAACATCCTCGCCGCGCTGCTGCAGCGGCAGATCGATGGCAAGGGGCGTCGCATCGACATCTCGATGCTCGAGGCGATGGGCGAGTGGATGGGCTATGCGATGTACTACGCCTTCGACGGCGCCCCGCCGCCGCCGCGCGCCGGCGCGGCGCACGCAACGATCTACCCGTACGGCCCGTTCCCGACCGGCGACGGCCGGACGGTGATGCTCGGGCTGCAGAACGAGCGCGAGTGGCAGCAGTTCTGCGCCAAGGTGTTGCAGCAGCCCGAACTCGCGAAGGACGAACGCTTCACCGGCAACGCGAAGCGCGTGACGCACCGCGACGCGCTGCGCGCACTGATCGTCGGGGCGTTCGCGTCGCTCACGGCCGACCAGGTTCTGGAGCGCATCGAGGACGCGCAGATCGCGAACGCGCAAGTCAACGACATGGCTGGGCTATGGGCGCATCAGCAGCTGAAGGCGCGTTCGCGCTGGCGTGAAGTGGGCTCGCCAGCCGGCCCGCTCCCCGCGCTGCTGCCGCCCGGCTCGTGGGACGACGGCGACCCGGTGCTGCAACCGGTGCCGGCGCTGGGTCAGCACAGCGACGCGATCCTCGCCGAACTCGGCCTCGATGCGGCCGGCATCGCGGCCTTGCGCGCGGCCGAGGCCGTATGAACGCGCCGCGCAGCTACCTGTTCGTGCCGGGCGACCGGCCCGAGCGCTTCGAGAAGGCGCTGGGCAGCGCGGCCGACGCGATCGTCGCCGACCTCGAGGACGCCGTCGCGCCCCCGGCCAAGGCCTCGGCGCGTGACGCGGTCGCTGCGCTGCTGGCCTCCGGTTCGGATGCGGACCGGGTCGTCGTGCGCATCAACGACGAGGCGACGCCGTGGTTCGACGCCGACCTCGCGCTGCTGCGCCACGGCCAGGCGCGCGCGGTGATGCTGCCGAAGGCCGAGCGCGCCGAAACGATCGCCCGTGTGCGCTCGGCCTGCCCGGGAATCGCTGTACTGCCGCTGATCGAAAGCGCGCGCGGCGTGCTCGCCGCCGAGGCGCTGGCCGCCGCCGACGGCGTGCAGCGGTTCGTCTTCGGCACGATCGACTACGCGCTCGACATGGACCTGCAAGGCCCGCTCGCGACAACGGTCGGGCTCGATGCCGCAGCCTCGCGCCTGGCACTGGCGTCCCGTGCTGCGGGGCGGCTGCCGCCGGTGGCCGGCGTCACCGTCGCGATCGCCGACGAGGCGGCACTGCGCGCCGACATGGAACGCGCGCTGGCGCACGGCTTCGCCGCCAAGCTGTGCATCCATCCGAAGCAGATCGCGCCGCTGCATGCGCTGCTGGCACCGGCCCCCGACGAACTCGCCTGGGCACAGCGCGTGCTGGAGGCGGCCGGGGCCTCCGGCGGCGCCGCCGTGCAGCTGGACGGCCGCATGATCGACAAGCCCGTGATCGAACGCGCCCGCCGCATCGTGCAGCGCGCGCGCTGAACAGGGACACCCATTCACGATCCCAAGGATTCCCCCATGGCCGCTTCCATCATCGACTCGAGCATCTTCCAGGGCATCTTCACCACCGACGCGATGCGCCAGATCTGGAGCGACGAGAACCGTACCGCCAAGTACGTCGAAATCGAGCGCGCGCTCGCCGTTGTGCAGGGCCGCCTCGGCATCATCCCCCAGGAGGCAGCCGACGAGATCGTCAGCCACTGCCGCATCGAGAACATCGACATGGCGCGCCTGCGCCAGCAGACCGAGCGCATCGGCTACCCGATCCTCGGCGTCGTCACGCAGCTGAACCAGCTCTGCCGCGACAAGCTTGGCGAGTACGTGCACTGGGGCGCGACCACGCAGGACATCACCGACACCGCGACCGTACTGCAGATCCGCGAGGCGTTCGAGCTGGTCGACGGCGAGCTGGCGGCGATGGCGAAGGCGATGGGCAAGCTCGCGAAGGAGCATCGGCTGACGCCCGTGATCGGCCGCAGCAACCTGCAGCAGGCGATTCCGGTGACCTTCGGCTACAAGATGGCCGGCGTGCTGTCGGCGGTGCTGCGCCACCGCGAGCGGCTCGCGCAGCTGAAGGAGCGCGTTCTCGTCGGCGAGTTCGCCGGCGCCGCGGGCACGCTGGCGTCGATCGGGACAGGCGCGATGGAAACGCAGGCCGGCCTGTGCGCCGAGCTCGGCCTGGCGCAGCCGGTGATCGCCTGGCACACCATCCGCGACAACATCGCCGAGACCGGCGCGCTGCTCGGCCTGATCGGCGGCACGCTCGGCAAGCTGTCGATGGATGTCAAGCTGATGATGCAGACCGAGGTCGGCGAGGTTTTCGAGCCTTACCACCACGGCCGCGGCTCGAGCAGCACGATGCCGCAGAAGCGCAACCCGATCGCGAGCTGCTACATCCACGCCGCGATCAGCGTCGTGCGCCAGCACGCCGCGGCGCTGATGGACGCAATGGTCGCCGACCACGAGCGCTCGACCGGCCCCTGGGAGATCGAGTGGATCGTGCTGCCGGAGGCGTTCTGCCTGATCGCCGGGGCGCTGAAGCAGTCGCGCGCGGTCGTCGAGGGGCTGGAGGTCGACCCCGCCGCGATGATGCGTAACATCGAGATGACCGGCGGCCTCGTGATGAGCGAGGCGGTGATGATGGGCCTCGGGCCCTACATCGGCCGCGAGTACGCGCACGACCTGGTTTACGACCTGTGCCGCGAATCGCTGGCGAAGAAGACGCCGCTGCTGGAGCTGCTCGTCGCGCATCCCGAGATCGCGCGCCACGTCGACCGCGCGACGCTCCAGCGCATGCTCGACCCGGCCAACTACCTCGGCCAGTCCGGGGTCATGGTCGACCGGGTGCTCGCCCGGCTCGGCTGAGCGTCCTGCGAACCCGCCGCAGCCGGCACATCATCCCAGCCTCGTTCTTCGGCGCCTGCGCCGAGGGCGAGGTGCTGCAGGTGCTGCTGCTGTCGGTGCTTTGTGGCTTCGGGCTGGCGCGCATCGGCCGTGCCGGACGGGCGGTGCTCGAAGGCATCGACGGCTTTGCGCACGTGCTCTTCGTCGCGTTCGGCTTCATCATGCGCTTGGCGCCGCAGGGCGCGTTCGGCGCGATGGCGTTCACTGGTCGGGCGCTACGGCATCAGGTCCATCGGTTCGCCGGGCCTGTTTATCGTCGTCGTCTTCTTCGTCGTCGTGCTCGGGTTGCTGGCGCGCGGGCACGGCTTCAAGCTCACCGTGTGGCTGGTGAGGCTACGGGCTGATAAGCCGCTGAGGGCGGGACCTGCGAATGGCTGCCAAGACGGGCGTCGGGCGGCAGCTGTGGGTCGAGAGGCCCCAGTTGGCAGTCAGTGGTACTGCCGCTGGTTGGTGGCCTGCTCCTCTCTGGGTTGATCATCAACGCCGGCAGGTTTGTCGGTCCAGCGGTCGTCTGCATGCTCGGAGGGCGAACGGCCGGCTCCTGCGGCTGCGGTCACTGGATTCGCGATTCTGGCCGACGGCACTCAGTTCCTCAAGCTGCCGGCCAGCATTGGCGGGCTGCTGTGCAGCGTGTGCGGTCAGTCGACCTCGATCGCCGTACTCACGCTTTCGAACACATACCGGCCCTGGCGGTGCGCGGGTGCCCGCCAACTCAATGGCTGGTGAATGGCGAACAGGTGACACACGCAAACGCCGGCTGCGTCGTCTCTCGCCGTCGGCTGGCTGAACGGCCGTTGTTCAGGTCAGCGAACCTGCGCGACCGACCCAGAGGCGCCATTCGAGCCTGCAACCTTGGGCGCCTGAAGCGGATATCGCGAAAACTGGCAACAGCAGAGCAGGCGTTTATGGAACTGGGTACGTTGGCGAGACGATTGTTGTGGGGAACTCTACGCCTCGCGTGCGGCTCCGAGAGGTACCCGGCCCCTGTAGTGCCCCGCGAGGGCGACGTGACGTGCCGGCGGGAACCGGCCGCTGGCGCCTGGAGCACCAGCGGCAGCCGCCGACACCCGTCTGTTCACTGTACGGAGAGATTCACGATGAAGTGCCCTGTGTGCCCAGACGCGACCCTCATGATGGCGGACCGCCAGGGCGTGGAGATTGACTATTGCCCCAACTGCCGGGGCGTGTGGCTTGACCGCGGAGAACTGGACAAGCTCGTGGCGCTTGGCGCAAAGCACGATGTAGCTCATGCTCCGACAAGTCCAAGTGCAGAACCTCGGGAAAGGCGTGACTTCGAGGACTCGGACTTCGGCAAGAGGCACAGTGGCTACCGCAGGAGGTCCTGGCTGAGCGACATCTTCGATTGAGCGCCACCCCTTCTACCCGCATGGGCCTTGTGGCTGGAGGCAAGCGCAGCTGCCGGAAGACGTCCGCTCGATGTGCCACCGGCCAGCGTGCAGACCGTGGGGTATCGCCCCGCCTCAATGACCGCAGCCGTCGGAACCGGCCATTCGCCGTCCGACAAGTAGACGACCGCTGCACCCACAAACCTGCCGGACGTTGACGATCAACGCAACGCAAGAGCACGTCACCAACCAGCGGCCGCACCACTGACTGCCAACGGGACCTACCGCTCCATACCGGCCAGTGGGCCCGTCACGACAGCAGTCAGTCCACCCCACCGGCCGGCCAGAAGCAGCCGCCACAGATGCCCCATCGGCGCACCTCGTGGATCAGATTCGAGGGCTCTGCCATAAGGACGGCCATGCCACTGGATGACGTCGACCGGGGAGCGGAAGTGACCTCGCGGGTCGAGCCCGACGCCCGTGGTGTAACCCCACAGGCGCCCTGAGGGAGCCCGTACACTGATGCTCGGGTGCTGGGTTGCTGATGCGGTACAGCAGGTTCTGCGACGGTCGGGCCGCCTCGCGGCTGTCTCACGACCCGCTTGCCATGACCGACCCCACCATCAATTTGATCGCTGCCGCTCTCTTCGGCGTCGCCGTTCTCCACACCTTCGCTGCCAAGCAGTTCGAACGCCTCGCGAACCGCTACCCCCGGCATGCTGGTCTGTTCCACCTACTGGGCGAGGTGGAAGTAGTGTTCGGTTTCTGGGCGATCGTGCTTGTACTGACCATGGCGCTGTTTGCCGGTGGCGCCCCCGCGCTCACATACGCCGAGTCGCGCAACTACACCGAGCCGCTCTTCGTCTTCGTGGTGATGGTGGTGTCGGCCTCGCGCCCGGTCCTGCAGACGGTCTTGCGTGTCGTCTCGGCGCTGGCGCGGCTCTCGCCATGGCCCACGCCGCTCGTCTCGGCCTGGCTGGGTCTGGCGGCCGTGCCGCTACTGGGCTCACTGATTACCGAACCCGCTGCCATGACCCTTGCAGCCTTGATGCTCGCGCCGCTGGTCTTTAAGCCAGACGTGCCCGAGCCCCTAAAGTACTTAGCGTTGGGCGTGCTGTTCGTGAACGTTTCCATCGGGGGCACCCTCACGTCCTACGCCGCGCCGCCGGTGCTGATGGTGGCCTCCACCTGGCAGTGGGACAGCGTCTTCATGCTGGCCAGTTTTGGATGGAAGGCGGCGTTTGCCGTGGGGGTCAATGCCTCGGTGGCGACCCTGCTGCTACGGTCGCATCTGGTGGCTGCGCCGGCCCACGCGGAGCAAGTTGACGCCATGCCAGTGCCGCTGCCGGTGGTCGTCGTTCACCTCGCGCTACTCGCGGGGGTGGTGATGCTGGCACACCACCCGGTGGCGTTCGTGGGGCTGTTCCTGCTGTTCCTCGGTTTTACCCAGGCCTACAAACGCCACCAGGATCCGCTGATCCTCAAGGAAGCGCTGCTCGTGGGCTTCTTTCTGGCCGGCTTGGTGGTGCTGGGCGGGCTCCAGCGTTGGTGGCTAGAGCCAATCGTGTCAGGCCTCGAACCACTGGCCCTGTTCTTCGGCGCCCTCGGTCTGACCGCAGTCACCGACAACGCTGCGCTGACCTATCTCGGCTCTCTGATCACGGGCATCTCCGACGAGTCGAAGTACATGCTCGTGGCTGGCGCGGTGGCCGGCGGTGGCCTGACCGTGATCGCCAATGCGCCCAACCCGGCTGGAGTGGCGTTGCTGAAGCGGGGCTTTGCCGATGAGTCCATCGGGGCCGGCGGGCTGCTGCTGGGGGCGCTCGGCCCAACCGCCGTAGCGGCGTTGGCCTTCCTGTTGCTGTGAAGGGCCGGAAGCTGCTGGCGGCCGGCGGCTGATCGAGCAACCGCTACGCCACTCGTCATGCCCGAGTGACGGTTCCCGGTCGCTCGGGAGGTTGAGCGACCGCTGACCGGCAGCACCGCTGAACGTCTCGATGGTTGGCCGGGACTTCAAGTTCGGCATGGTCGCTCGAGTCGTGCCGTTGGGAAGGACACGCACGATACCGACATTTTTACCGTCACGCTCCGGAGCACCGCACAGGGCTGCTTATTGTCGATCCGGTGCATCGTGGGCTGGTGGCAACAATCGGAGAGCGGAATGGGCAGGCCCTGCAGCGCGAAGACGGTATCGACTGCTCGCTCCAGAACGCAGTGACGGTAGTCATCATCGCTTTGACGGTATCACGCCCGTGCCTGGCCGGCGCTGCCGAGGGCAAAGCTCGCAAAGTATCAGCCCGTCAAGACCACAAGCCGCCGTGACGTGGTCCATGACTGTCTCGCCCTGCCTGCGGTGGCACAGATTTGCGGCACCAGCGCGGTGATGGTCGAGCGCCACTATGGACACCTGCGCAGCGAAATCGCCGCGGGCGGGCGCACTGGCTCGGCTTGCCCGCTCAAGCTGGTCGCGATGCGCCTATAGCGCCGCACCGGATCGCTCTCGACCAGGAAGCCTTAGGTAGTAGCGCGTCGAGCGCCCGGCTCCCATCTGATCGAGCAGACCGCGCGCCTGGAGGTCAATGAGTTCGCGCGAGGCGGTGGCGCGGGAGGCGCCGGTGATGTGCTCGTACTTCTTGGTACTCATGCCGCCATCGAAGCCGCCTGGCCCGGCGTCCAGCAGCAGGTTCACCACCTTGCGCTGACGCTCGCTCAAGGCCTTGTCGGCATGGTCCAGCCAGAAGCGGGCCTTGACGAGCGCTTGGTCCACCACCCTCGATGCCTCTTCGCAAGCCGCCTGCATCTGTTCGATGAACCAGCACACCCAGTCCGTCACGTCGAGGCCGCCATGCTGGGCGTGCTCGAGGTTGGCGTAGTAGTCCTTGCGACAATCGAGCAGCCGCTGTGACGTGCGAAACAGGCGACTGGTCTCGCCGCTGTCACGCGCCAGCAGCAGGTCGACAAGGGCGCGCCCGAGGCGGCCGTTGCCGTCCTCGAACGGGTGTATGGTCTCGAACCACAGATGCGTAAGCGCCGCCCTGACCAGGGTGTCAGGTTCGGTGGCTGCGTTGAACCACTGCAGCAGACGGCCCATCTCGTCGGGCACACGCGCCGAAGGCGGTGCCTCGTAGTGCACCTTCTCGCGCCCCACCCGGCCACTGACGATCTGCATGGGCTCGCCATGGTCCCGATAGCCGCCGACGCGAATCTTGGTCATGCCGGAGTAGCCGGTGGGAAAGAGCGCAGCGTGCCATGCGTATAGACGCTCGTGGGTCAGCGCGTCGTGGCAGCGCTTCACAGCGTCGTCCATGATGTCCAGCAGACCCTCCACGTTGCGAGGCGCGTTAGGGCCATCCTGCTTACCGACACCCAGCCGCCGTGCCACCGAACTGCGCACCGCGGCGAGGTTCAGTCGCTCGCCCTCAATGGCAGAGGTAGCCATCGCCTCCTGGCTCCAGGCTTCTGCTGCCAGTTCAAGGCGTTGGTCGAAGCCCAAGACCGCCAGCTTTCCTTCGACCAGACCCTGAGCGCGGCGAGCCTTTGACAGAGCCTCACCAACACGGACGGGATCATGGCGAAAGCCCGGCCAGTCAGGGTGCTGCCAGACGTAGATGGCTTCGCGGTTGTTCATGCCGGTACGCGGGAGTTGAGTCGATGGAGCGGCCATATCGACTCATAGTGTGAGTCGATTACGCAGTGTAATCGACTCGGCTACTCCAATCCTTCGGCCTCGGACATGACGTTCAATAGGGCCAAATCATGAAGACGAAGCGACTCACGCCTGCACAGCGGCGACGTCTCGCGCAGACGCCGGACTGGAGCCCGCAAGGTGTGGGCCTCGCTGCGGACTTGTATGCGGCAGCGCTGCGGTACCTGTTCGACCGCCCCGTTCCGCAGGCGCAGGAACAGGAGTGGTTCTGGAGCATCGACGAATCGGATTTCGAGGCCACGCCGCTGGAGTGGACACGGATCCAGACGGTGCTCTTTGCCCAGGCCGGCACCGACCTCGTGGCCTACAGCGACGAGCAGGTGGGCATGGGCCTGAACTACGTGATGAGCAATGCCGTCAGCAACGTGCCGTTCGCGGCCATCGATGCGAGCGTGCCCCTCGACGAAGCCATGCGCATGATGCAAGCCATGCCCGCGCTGTGGCGGCAATGCATCGGGCCGCGGCTGGCTTCACTTCAGGCGCCCATCGGTGCCACGGCGGGGCGACTGCCCTATGTCTGCTACATGTGGTTCGATGTGTGGCCCACCTTCTGGAACGTGCGCCACGAGCCTCGCTGGCGCGATGCGGTGTGGCAGGTGTTGCGCGAAATGCTCGACGTGCCGTGCCGCGAGGTGCAGGTGGCGGCGCTGCACGGCATCGGCCACTGCGGTCGATACCTGGAACGACAGGACGCCATCGATCGAACCGTCGAGGCGTTCATCCGCGCAGTCGACCAGGACGATCTTGAACTCAAGAACTATGCGGACGCGGCACGCCGAGGTTGCGTGCAGTGACGCGATGAAGGAACCCTCATGGAAACCAACCACATTCACGAAGACGTCCCAGGCGGCGTGCCGCTGAAGATGTGGACGCGCGGCGTGCCCGTCGAAGACGAGGCCAAGCGCCAGCTGCAGAACGCCGCGCGCCTACCCATCGTCTTCAAGCACATCGCGGCCATGCCCGACGTGCACTTCGGCATCGGCGCCACCGTGGGCTCGGTGATCCCGACCATTAAGGCCATCATCCCGGCCGCGGTGGGCGTGGACATCGGCTGCGGCATGATCGCCTGCAAGACCACGCTGACGGCGCAAGACCTGCCCGACAACCTGGGCCCGCTGCGCTCGGCCATCGAGCGCGCGGTGCCGCACGGCCGCCAGCCCGGCAGCCGCGACCCGGGTGCGTGGCAGAAGCCGCCGGGCTCGGTGAATACCGCGTGGGCGCAGCTGGAGCCGGAGTTCACAGAGCTGTGCCGCAGCTACCCCAAGCTGGAGAAGACCAATCACATCCAGCACCTGGGCACGCTGGGCACGGGCAACCACTTCATCGAGGTGTGCCTGGACGAAGCGGGCTTCGTGTGGTTCATGCTGCACTCGGGCTCGCGCGGCGTGGGCAACTTCATCGGCACGATGTTCATCGAGCTGGCCAGGCAGGACGCGATGCGCCACCAGGCGAATCTGCCGGACCGTGACCTGGCCTACTTCGAGGAAGGCAGCCGCTACTTCGGCGACTACGTGCGTGCCGTGGGCTGGGCGCAGAAGTTCGCCGCCCTCAACCGCGAGGTGATGATGAAGCGCGTGATCGAAGCCGCGAAGACGGTGATCCCCAAGAACTTCCAGAGCCACATCGAGGCGGTGAACTGCCACCACAACTTCGTGAGCCGCGAGCACCACTTCGGCGAAGACGTGTACGTCACCCGCAAGGGCGCGGTGAGCGCGAAGGTCGGGCAGCTGGGCATCATTCCCGGCAGCATGGGCGCGCGCAGCTACATCGTGCGCGGCAAGGGCCATGCGGACAGCTTCGAGAGCTGCTCGCACGGCGCCGGCCGCGTCATGAGCCGCGGCGAAGCGAAGCGCCGCTTCACGCTGGCCGACCACCGCGCCGCGACCGAAGGCGTC
Organism: uncultured Burkholderiales bacterium; assembly: GCA_966248995.1. Taxonomy (GTDB): domain Bacteria; phylum Pseudomonadota; class Gammaproteobacteria; order Burkholderiales; family Burkholderiaceae_C; genus Albitalea. Next base: position 25,245 of record CBINBY010000059.1, read on the forward strand.
GAATGCCGCAAGGACAAGGACGTGATCGACGAAACGCCCGCGGCTTACAAGGACATCGACGCGGTGATGGAGGCACAGCGCGACCTGGTCGACGTGGTGCACACGTTGAAGCAGGTGGTGTGCGTGAAGGGGTGAGCTAAGGCTCGGCCAGTGCGGGACGTTCGGCCGGGGCTGGGCACCCCGTTTTGTTTGGGGCCCGGGGACGGCGAGGAAGGTCTACTTAAGACTGGCTGCGGTCGGCCAGATTCGCGGATCGAGCGGCAGCAGCCGCCGGAACCGGCAATTCGCCGTCCGATCACGCAGACGACCGCTGCACCCACAAACCTGCCCGACGTTGACCATCAACCCAGGCAGGAGCAGGTCACCAACCAGCGGCAGCTCTCATTGACTGCCAACTGGGCCTCACGACCCGGAGCGGCTGCTCGTCCAGCATTGAAGCCGACGTTCATGTCAGCGGTTCCGCTTTCATGCGCAACAGCAATCTCGTGCGCACCTTCACCCGTGATTGGCCGCTCGGCAAGCGCCCACTGGCTGGTCATGCGCCGTGCTCGCGCTGCGTCAGGGCCGCTGCGCCGGCGCGGTGCCGCTTATGCCGCCTGAAGCCTCGTGCCGGCCCGAGTCTCCGGCCATTGACTGAGATTCTCCTCGGACGCATATTGTCCTCCCGCGTTTCGCCACAGAGCTGGAGGTGCGGTGATGACAGCGATGGCAAAGCCGACGATCGACGTGGTCCGGGAGCGCGCTCGCGGCCAGGTGATCACGCCCGCCGACGACGGGTACGAGGGGGCGCGCAAGGTTTACAACGGAATGATCGATCGGCGGCCTTCGGTTGTGATCCGTGCGGTCGACGTTGGCGACGTGATGGCCGCCGTCGACTATGCGCGGGAGAACGGCCTGGACCTGTCGGTGCGCGGCGGGTCGCACAGCGTGCCTGGGTTCGGGACGTGCGACGGGGGCGTCGTGATCGACCTCTCGCAGATGAAGGGCGTGCGGATCGATCCGAACCTGAGGACGGCGCGGGCGGGCGGCGGAACCCTCTGGGCCGACTTCAATCACGCGACGTACCCGTTCGGCCTCGCCACGACGGGTGGAATCATCGGCTCGACCGGCATCGCCGGGCTTACGCTTGGCGGAGGTATCGGCTACCTCACGCGCGGGCTCGGACTGTCGCTGGACAACCTGCTCTCAGCGGACCTTGTGACGGCGGACGGACAGTTCCGCGTGGCGAGTGCCGCGGAGAATGAGGATCTCTTCTGGGCGATCCGCGGCGGAGGCGGGAACTTCGGCGTGGTGACTTCGTTCGAGTACCAGTTGCACCCGGTGAAGGACGTTGTTGCGGGCATCTTCTTCTACCCGATCGAGAAGGTGCGCGACGTGTTGCAGTTCTATCGCGACTACGTGGCCAAGGCGCCGGAGGAAATGGGGCTGTTCCCAGCGTTCCAGATTGCCCCGCCGCTGCCGTTCATCAAAGCAGAGGACCATGGGAAGACGTTCATCGCGATCGTCTCGTGTTGGGCCGGGCCGATGGACAGGGCCGACGCGGAAATGGCGAAGATCCGCGGCGCCGCGCCGGTTGTTGCGGAGATGGTCGCGCCGATGCCGTACTACGTGATCAACGGCCTATTCGATGCGCTGCTGCCCCCGGGCCTACAGCACTACTGGAAGGCCTCTTTCGCGACCGAGCTGACGGATGGCGCGATCGAGGCCCACGCCCACTTCGGGCCGCAGGTGCCCGTGGTGAGTTCCACGATGCACATCTACCCGATCAACGGAGCCTGCCACCGAGTGAGGCCGGACGCGACCGCATGGGGCCATCGGGACGCCAGTTTCGCAACCGTGATCGCGGGGATGTGGCCGGATCCCGATGACAACGCTAGGAACACGAAGTGGGTGAAGGACTATTACAAAGCCCTGGAGCCCCACTCGCAGGCAGGCGGCTACATCAACTTCATGGCCGAAGACGACCAGGGACGGGTCAAGGACAATTTCGGACCGCACTACGACAAGCTGGCGTCGATCAAGCGCAAGTACGACCCGGGCAACCTGTTCCACATGAACCAGAACATCAAGCCGTAGGACGAACCGCGATCGCCGACTCGCTGCCCACGCACCACCGGCGGCCAAGCGGTGCGCAAATCCCCATGGTCAATCGGGGAAGTGGCGGCTCGGCCCCGTTGCGGGGCAGGAAGTGCGATGCGGGGTGGCATCTGAGACGCCCACGTCCGACCAAACTTGCCGCTGAGTGACTGCTCCTCGCGAGAGCAGCGACCGACGGTTCCTGGCCGGGTCCGGGTCTACAACCGGATCCTCGGAAGCTGACCTTGCGGCCTGTGGGCAACGACTCGGTGGTCGGCTCTAACGAGTGCGCCAGTAGCGGTCGCTCGAGTTGCAATCGGTTCACGCTTCGCCAAATGGATCGCCTCGAAATTTCACAAGCCACTCATGGTCATTCTTCCAGCCCAAACTCGGGCGGCGAAGGTGGAGTGCTGGCGCTGGCGGCGCTGGTGGCCGCAACGGTGAAGCGCGGGCCCGCCGCAGCGCCAGGCCGTGCTGCTGCTTGGCGCGGTTGGCGCGGTTGGCGCGACAGTACGGCTTTCCCTCCGCACCGGCCATGCGGGGCACCGATCGATCACGCGGAGGGTGCTCTGTGTTGGTGGTCATTTCGTCCCATTTGAGTAGGTATGGTCCATGACCTGGTTACCTGCAGCTGGACCTGGGGTCGCTGTGAGCGCTCGCCGCTGCAGCAGGTGGAGACGGCCGCCGGCGAACGCCCACTCGAGGTCGTGGCTGCCGCCGAAAACCTCGTCGCAGCGGAGCGCGAGGGCATGAAGCGCGGCGAGCTGTGCGTCGTCGAGGCAGAGCATGTGGGTGAGCCGCTCCGGGACGTCGGTGTGGCATGTGCCGCCTTGCGGGTCGACGCGTACGGCAACATCCTTCAGCCCCGCGACTCGTGCGACGACGGCACCGTCACGCGTCAAGCAGAACCGATCCGGGATCACCAGACCCGCTACGACGGACTCGCCGAGGCCCCAGGCTGCCTCGATCAAGAGCTCGTCAGACCCGTTGACGGGATTACGGCTGAAGAGAACGCCAGCGCAGTCCGCGTTGACCAGCTCCTGTACGACGACGCCCATTCTCGGCTCGCTGGGCAGCCCGAGGCGCTCTCGGTACGCGAGCGCTGAAGGCGAGCGCGCCGAGCGCCAGATGGCCGACATGGCATCGACCAGCTCGTGCTGGGAGCGCAGGTTCAGCTGCGTCAGGTGCTGTCCTGCGAAGCTAGCCTGCTCGGAATCCTCACCCACTGCGGACGAGCGCGCCACGAGCGGGCCGTCGAGCATGCGAACGACCGCGGCGAGTTGCTGCCTCGAGTCCCCTTCGTCAGTGGCGACTGCATCGACGAACCCAAACGGAAGCGCGACACCGGCGGGAACTGGCAGGCCGGCACGCCTGGCGGCGGCCAGCTGCGCGGCCTTACCACCGAACAGGCTGTGCTCGAGCTCCTCGGTGAGTGGCGCCGGCTTCATCGTCGCCTCGCCGTGATAGCCACCCTGTACCCGTTCGGCCGGTCCAGCTGCTTCGGTCGTCATGCCACGACCTCCGCCTCCCCCGCCGTGCCATCGACGACGATCCTCGCTCCGTCCGGGAGCACCGACGTCGCATCGGTGCAGCCCACCACCGCTGGCAGCCCATACTCGCGTGCGACGATCGCGGCGTGCGAGAGCAGCCCGCCCCGGTCGGTCACGATCGCGCCGAGCAGAGGCAGCACGATGTTGAAGGCCGTCGTCGTCGAGTTGGTGACAAGGACGTCGCCCCGCTCGACACGACCGAACTCCTCGGTGCCACGGATCACCCGTGCGGTGCCCTCGTACACGCCCGGGCTGACGCCGAGGCCGTGAACTTTTCGCTCCTCGGTGCGTGGCTTCGGCGCAGCGAACATCGCCTGCACAGCAGTACCGATCGCACTCTCGAGCCTTGCCGCAGCGGGCGGCAGCCACCCGGGCGGCAGCGGATCGCCCGGTTCGCCGCCGAGAAACGGCGGCGCATCCGCGTAGCGCGCCTTGAGCCGGTAGCGCGCACGCTCGGCCAGCTCATCGCCCGATGGGCCGTCGCCGGACTCGACGAGGCTTCGCAGCTCCGTGTAGCCCGCCTCGACGAGATGGCTCGGATCGACAAGCCTTCCTGTCGCTGCGAGGCGACGGCCAGCCGCCAGAATCGCGCGCCGCATGATCCCGATCGCCCAGAGGTCGGCGTAGGCACCGCGCTCGTCGCGCAGCCGGTAGGTCGCCCGTGCCTCTTCGAGCAGCTCGTCGAAGGCACCGCGATACCGAGCGGGCGCCGCGTCGCGCACCTCAGAGGTCTTTCGCTCGAGATCGTTCTCCGATGGACCCTCCCGGCGCTCGCACGCCGTGCGGATCGCTCCGACGATCAGCTCCGGAAGCTCGTGCACCGACGGGTCGCCGACGTCCTCGCCGTTGACCGGCCGGTAGGCGACACGATCGACATAGACGCAAGCCAGCGCCCCAGTGTCGCCGGGCAGCGAGCGAAGTGCGGCGACCACCTCCGCCGGCTCTCCCGCCGACATGAGTACGGCCGTCGCCGCCGGATCGAGTCGTAGCGCGCCGACCAGTCGCTCGAGCTCCTCGTCGGCACCGAGCGGGTCAGGGTTCGCGCCCCGGAGGAGACCGAGCAGCTGTGCCGGCGAGCGGCCAGTCCACTCTTGAGCGAGCACGAGAAAGTCCCCGACTGGCAGTAGCGCCGGCACGTTGAAGAGATGGTGGATGTACGCGCCCTGGATTTGGTTCTCGCGGCAACGGTCGATGTAGGCGAGGAGCCCGATCGTATCGAGCGCCGTCGGGTCGACCGCGAGCAGCGCCAGGTGAGCCTGGATCGCGGCGGGCTTCACCTCCTGGTCCCAGCGCTCGAGGTCCTCACGCCAGAGCTTGCGCTCGAACACGGTCGCGCTCGTCTCGAGCCGACGCCGGATCTCGGGATGACTGCGCGCGAGCTCGTCCCACACCATCTTCGGAGGGTGACCGACCGCCTCCCTCGGCGCGCCGACGGGGCGGGCACAGTAGTACGGGAAGCCGTTGACGAAGGCCGCGTCCAGGTGCTCGAGCAACGATCCGTAGCGGCGCAGGCTCTCGCCGAAGCCGCGCTGGAACGCGTCTGGAAAGATCTCCGCGTGGAAGCGGGTCACCGGCCGGGTCCAGTGAGTCGGGTCGAGAAACCACGATCCTGGGCCGGGTGGGGCAAAGGTCTGTTCAGCGACGAGTGTCATCTTTACCAACCTCCTTGAGGCTCGCCGGATTGCGGCGAAGCTCGTCTGTCAGCACACGCACGGCCCAGGCGGCGGCCTTGCCGGCCTCCTCGCCGTTGAGGTCCCACTGGTCGCGCATCGCCTGCCAGGCCGGCGCACTCACGAGCAGGTAGATCACTCCAAGGACGCGTCGGCGCTCGGTCGGGCCAAGACCGTCGGTAACCTCCCGCATCGCCTTCTCGAACGTCGCCAGTCGCCGGCGCCGCGTGCGGGCCCGGATCTCCTGTCCGCGCTTCGAAAGGAGCGCGCGGATCAGCGGCGCTCGCTGGTCGTACATGCGATAGAGGGCAGGCGCCATCTCGCGGACGCCCTCGAGCGTCTGCGGGTAGGAAAGGAGGGCAACCCGGAGGTGCTGCTCTGCCCACTCGCCGAACGCGTCGAAAAGCGCCTCCTTCGTCGGGAAGTGCCGGTAGACAGTGCGCACCGACACGCGTGCGCGCATGGCGACCAGCGGAACAGTGACCTCGTCGACCGCATCGTCCGCCAGCACATCTGCCGTCGCCTCCAGTATCCGAAGGCGCGTCTGCTCCACCTGCTCTGCGCGGAGCGGGCTCTCATACAACGTCGTCCTCATGTCACGAACCAAAATAGTCGTATCACGTTGGCGTGTCAAGAAGGCATGATGGCGTGTCGTAGAGCCTTTGCCCGCGTGAGGCGGCAAATCCCGACTACTTTGTCAGCGGCCGCAGGACCGCTTTGGCGTGAATAGGCGATCAGCGATCTGCGGAAGCTGCCTTCGGTCGCTTGCCAGCTTGCTCTCCGAGGTCCCGGGCAGCTTCTGAGGTACACCGCTCACTCGCCGGGACGGCACGCGCGGGCGACTGCTCGTAGGCCGTCTTCATCGGCTTTTGCGGCGTGAACCCCCAGCGCGTCAGGTACAGCCCCACCGTGCGCACTGCCAGCCGGATGCCGAAGCTCTGCTTGTTGTCGCCGACCGAAATTTGACCCACTTGTGAGGTGTGTGCCGAGCGAAATCT
>CBINBY010000060.1:0-30943 GCA_966248995.1 uncultured Burkholderiales bacterium
CCATCGCAGCCGCCCCCAGGGCTGCCGGCAGCAGGATGACTGCCGGATCTAGGGTAAATGGCCTGCCAGGCATCGTTGCGCGCCTGCTTGAGCAGGTGCTGCACCGGCAGCAGTTGCAACCATTCGGTTAAAGAGAACTGGTCGAGTGATCGCATGCTGCGTGGAGGCGGAAAGGACGGGGATTGTATGGAGACGTTTGTTGCGGGCGCATATCCCGGTGCTGGCCGACTGCGCGCTCCCCGATGCCGGTGGGCGCCGGATCGTCGCCGTTGCACTGTTGCATGAATCCCGAGTTGGGTGCATAACGCCGTCAGCAACCGCCGAACGCCAGGATTTCAGGGAGGCAAGGTGGAGCCAGACGATGTCGCCGTGAAGGCGGCCCAGTACGGCGAGGAACGACCGGCGTTCCTCCTCATCCAGCCGGCCGGCCGCGCCGAGTACCGCAGGGCGCTCGCCGTGCTGCTGGTCTCCGCGTGCCTCTTTGTCGCCTTGGTGCCCTTCGCCAAGACGCCGCTGGCGCCTGTGCCTGCGTTCATCCCGATCTACGAGACCGCGCTCGTCCTCTTTGACCTCGTCACCGCGGTGCTGCTGTTCGGGCAGTACCGGATCCTGCGCTTGCGCGGTTTGCTTGTGCTGGGCAGCGGCTATGTCTTCACCGGATTGATGACGGTGGGGCATGCGCTGACGTTTCCAGGGCTGTTCGCGCCCTCAGGGCTCCTCGGGGCCGGACCGCAAAGCACCGCCTGGATCTACATGTTCTGGCACAGCGGTTTCCCGCTGTTCGTGGTGGCCTATGCCTGCCTGGCCCCGGCCCAATCGAACCCCAATCCCTGGAGCAGGACATGGACCATCGCCACACCGCTCGCGGCCGCCGGCCTTGCCTGCGCTCTGGTGGCGCTGGCAACTGCCGGACAGCACCTGCTGCCCAGCATCATGGCGGGCAATCGCTACACGAGTGCGATGCGCGGCACGGTGACGAGCGTGTGGGTGTTCAGCCTGGTGGCGTTGGGAATCCTGTGGCGGCGGCGTTGTCGCTCGGTGCTCGACCTGTGGCTCGTGGTGGTACTCGCCGCGTGGCTGTTCGACATCGCGCTGGCCGCCATGTTGAACGCCGGACGCTACGACCTCGGGTTCTACGCGGGCCGCATCTATGGCTTGCTGGCCTGTGCCGTGGTGCTGATGGAACTGTTGCTGGAAAACGGCATGCTCTACGCGCAACTGGCGCAGGCCCATGCCGACGAGCATCAAAGGAGCGTGGAACTCGAAGCCGCTCGCGAGCAGGCCCAGGCGGCCAACCAGGCGAAGAGCCTGTTCCTGGCGAGCATGAGCCACGAAATCCGCACACCCATGAACGCCGTCATCGGGCTCACGCAGCTCGTCCTTGCGACCAGGCTCGACGATCGGCAGAGGGACTATCTGTCCAAGATCCAGATGTCGTCCAAGGCGCTCCTGACCCTGCTGAACGACATACTCGACTACTCCAAGATCGAGGCAGGCAAGGTCACGCTGGAGGAGGAGGAGTTCAGCCCGGAAGAGACGATCGAGAACGTGGGCAATCTGTTCGCGGCCAAGATCGAGGAGGCCGGCCTCGATTTGCTGTTCGAGATTGACGAGCGCATTCCGCGACGATTGCTCGGGGATGCGCTGCGCCTCACCCAGGTACTGAACAACCTGGTGGGCAATGCGATCAAGTTCACTCCGCGCGGCGAGATCGTCATCCGCGCCGACATGGTCTCGCAAGACGAGACCGCAACCGAACTGCGCTTTGCCGTGCGCGACACGGGCATCGGCATGTCGACGGAACAGGCCGGCCGGCTGTTCCAGGTGTTCGCCCAGGCCGACAAGACGATCACCCGCCGGTACGGCGGCACGGGCCTGGGGCTCGCCATCTGCAAACGCCTGGTCGAGCTGATGGGGGGGACGATCGCGGTCGAGAGCGCATCCGGACAGGGCAGCACCTTCATTTTCACGGCCCGCTTTGGGCTGCGTACGGGGGCGATCGAACGGACGGACCTGCACCGCATCAAGGGCATGCGCACGCTGCTGGTCGACGCCCAGCCGACTTCGAGACTCATCCTGCAGCAGCTGCTGACCAGCTGGCGCTTCCAGGTGGCCACGGCGTCATTCCGGGACGAGGCGCTGTACCGCCTGCGGCGAGCTGAGCGCGATGCGCCTTATGAGCTGCTCCTGCTGGACTGGAAGACGGCCGACACGGGGCTCTTGCACGAGGCGCGCAGCGCGGCGGCCGAGATCGCCTCCGCACCGCTCGCGACGGTCGTGATGGCGACCTTGCACAACCACGATCAGGTCCAGGAGGCGGTCGGCGATCTGCCGGCCACCGCGATCCTCGTGAAGCCGATCGCGCCTTCCAGGTTGTTCGAGACGGTCCTGCGCCTGCAGCGCGGCGAGGCGGCGAGCGTGGCCACGCCCGCGGCCAGGCACGTCGACCTCGCCGAACAGCTGAAGTCGACCCGCGGTGCCAGGGTCCTGCTGGCGGAGGACAACCTCGTCAACCAGCAGATCGCCACCGCCTTCCTGGCGGCCGGGGGCATGGAGGTCACTGTCGCCAACAACGGGATCGAAGCGGTCGACTGGGTCAAGAAGGCCACGTTCGATGTGGTGCTGATGGATCTGCAGATGCCGGACATGGACGGCGCGCAGGCAACGCGGGTCATCCGCAGCCTGCCCCAGGGGGCCCGTCTTCCGATCATCGCCATGACGGCCGCGGCCATGGAGGAGGACAAGCAGGAATGCCTGGCTGCCGGCATGAACGCGCACGTCACGAAGCCGATCGATCCGAACGAATTGGTGCGTGCGCTGCTGGCCTGGGTGCCGCGCTCCGGCGCGGCGGTGGCTTGAGGCCGAGTGGACGAGGGCAGAGAAGCGCGCGGACCGCAGTGTGACGCTGTCATCGGCGCTTCCGTCAGTCTTGCCAATACTCCCCAGGTCGATAGTTGCCGAAGTACCAGACATGACCCTCGGGGTCCTGCACCATGTAGCCGCGCGCGCCGTAGTCTTCCGTCTGCAACGGCCGTATGACTCGTGCACCTGCTGCGATCGCGACGTCGTAATGGGCGTCCGGGTCGTCAACGTGCACGCTCAGCGCCTGTGCGATGCCCGGCAGAGCCTTGGGGCTGACGCGGCGGGCTTCGGCCTTCGGTGAGCTGACCATCACCACGCCCGTGCCGAGACTCAACTCGGAGTGCTCCACCCGGTTGTCCGGCCCAGGTACGACAAAGCGCTTGGTGAAACCGAAGGCGCGGCACAGCCAGTCGATCGCTGCCGGTGCATCGTCGTAGGTGAGGCTGGGATGGATGTCAGAGGGGGTGCGCAACGGCTCGGGCATGGCTCTCACTCCATGGGGCAGATGTTCCGTGCCGTGCCTCCCGGCCCCTGAAAGAAGAGCACGGCGATCAGAGGATGCCCGACTCATCTTTGCCGCCGACTCCAAATGGTTTTGGCCACGACCAGTCCTCCTGGCTCCGGCAGGCCGAGTGCAGCGACACGCCAAGAATTCCCGCCGCAAGCGTTTGCCGGTATGGCGCGGCGAGAGCGTCGGTGGGCGGCTCGGCAGGAAGCTGGTGGAATCACGCCCATGAACCAGGTACTGCTCGCCTTTGACGTTGCATCGGCTCGTTGCTTCGGAACCGCCGGGCGGTGGGCCAGATGAACGCCGCGCTCGGCGTTGCCGGTGGTGCCCTGGCGATCGCCATGGTGATCGCGATGCTTCTGGGCGCATCGCGGCTGCGCGAGGCCGGGCGTACCGATTTCATACGCGGTTATGGCTTTCCGAAAGGCTTGATCGAGAAGCTGCAAGAGCGTCATCCGGGCTTGTCGGCCAAGGATGCGCAGCTGGTGGCTCGGGGCCTGCGGCATTTCTTTCTGGCGCACCTGAAGAGTGGTCGCCGCTTCGTCTCGATGCCATCGCAGATCGCCGATGACCTGTGGCACGAGTTCATCCTGTACACCCGCCATTACGAGGTCTTTTGTCGCAAGGCGTTCGGCCGCTTCCTACATCACACGCCGGCCGTCGTGCTGGGAGCCGAACGACAGCACAACACGGGGCTGCGCCGCACGTGGTGGCATTGCTGCAAGGAAGAAAACATTCATCCGTCGCGTCCCACGCGGCTGCCGCTGCTTTTTGCGCTCGACGCCAAGCTCGACCTCAAGAATGGGTTCCGCTATGCGCTCGATTGCCGTGCGGTACGACCCGGGGCGGATGGATCGGTCTATTGCGGCGCCGAGTTCACGAGCCGCGACAGCAGCGGCTGCGGTGGTGGTTGTGGGGGCGGATCGTCCGACGGTGACGGTGATGGCGGCGGAAGCGGGTGCGGCGGTGGCTGTGGCGGGGGAGACTGAGTCCCCGAAGCCTCACATCGCCTGCACCGGCACCGCGAACATGTAGCCGGCGCCGCGCTCGGTAATGATGAAACGAGGTTGCGACGGGTTGGGTTCGATCTTGCGCCGCAGGCGCAGGATCTGGACGTCGATCGAGCGGTCGTAGATCTCGTCGTCGTACAGGTGCGACTGCTCGATCAGCTGACCGCGCGACAGCACCCGCTGTGGTGACGACAGCAATGCCGCCAGCAGGCTGAACTCGCCGTTGGGTAGCACCTGCACCTGGCCGTCAGGGCTGGTCAGCCGGCGCAGCCGCAGGTTCAGCTCCCATCCCTCGAAGCGATATGCGCGGCGCTTGCCGACCTCCTCGGCGATCGTCGAATGCAGCTTCACCCGGCGCAGCAGCGCGCGGATGCGGGCGAGCAGCTCGCGCGGTGAAAAAGGCTTGGTGAGGTAGTCGTCCGCTCCCAGCTCGAGCCCCATCACGCGGTCCGCCTCGTCGATCCGGCCGGTGAGCATCAGGATCGGGATGCTGCCCTGCTCGCGCAGACGGCGGGCGATGGCAAGGCCGTCCTCGCCGGGCAGCTTGAGGTCGAGCACGATGCAGTCGATCACATCGCGCTGCAGCACCTCGTCCATCTCGGCGCCGCCGGGCACGGCCGTGACGCGCAGGTCGTTCTGGGTAAGGTACTCGACGACGATCTTGCGCAGATCCGGGTCGTCATCCACGGCGAGCACATGAGGAAGGGTAGAGGACATCTCGGCGTCTTTTCCTTGCCCGCGCCAAACGCGCGGGGTGGGGTGAAGCTAGCACTACACGCAGGCCGCATCAACGCAACCCCTGCGGCGTCGTGTTGCATCGGTAATGCGGCGCGGCGTGCAGGAAGGAGGACCACGGACAGGCGGACTACGGACGCAACCCTGCCGCGCGTGCCGGCAACGCACGGTCAACCCGAGCCGCCGATGCTTCACCGGAAGGCCGCACCTGCGTGGCCGGAAGGAGCGATTCATGATGCACCTCCACAAGATGCTGGCCGCACGCATCGCCTCGGCGGCTGCACTCTCGCTTGCGCTGCTCGCCGGTGCCGCGTGGGCCGACCCGCCGGAGCGAGCCGGCCGCGTCAGCGCGCTCGACGGCAGCGCCACCCTGCAGCAAGGCGACGCGTCGCCGGTTGCGGCGACGCTGAACTGGCCGGTGACGAGCGGCGAGCGGCTCGTCACCGCACCCGGCTCGCGCATGGAGGTGCGCGTGGGATCGACCTCGCTGCAGCTCGACGGCGACAGCAGCCTGGACATCGACCGGCTCGACGACACGCGCCTGGACCTGCGGCTGGAGCACGGGCGGCTGGCACTGCGCGTGCGCAGCATCGAGCAGGCCGCCGGCATCTCGATAACGAGCGGGGAGGGCCGCTTCACGCCGACGGGCGCCGGGCAGTGGCACTTCGAGTCGGGCCTCGTGCCAGATGCCCATGCCGCCGCGGAGTTTGACCGCTGGATCGCCGCGCATGACGCGACGCCGCTCGCGAGCGGCCATGTCTCCGCCGAGATGACGGGCGCCGAGGCCCTCGACACCTACGGGACATGGACGACCGCCACGGACTATGGCCCGGTGTGGTACCCGGCCGGGGTCGAGGCGGACTGGGCGCCGTACCGCTACGGCCGCTGGATCTGGATCGCACCCTGGGGCTGGACGTGGCTCGACGAGGCGCCGTGGGGCTTCGCGCCGTCACACTACGGGCGATGGGCGCTGATCGGCACGCGCTGGGGCTGGGTGCCGGGTGTCTACGTCGCGCGGCCTGCCTATGCGCCTGCGCTGGTCGGCTGGATCGGCGGTGGCGGCGGGGTGGGAGTGGCGTCGGTGGGCTGGTTCCCGCTGGCTCCGTTCGAGCCTTACGTGCCCGCCTTTGCCACCAGCGCCACCTACTTGCAACGAGTGAACGCGCCCCATGTGCGCGACGTGTCGTGGATCACTCGGGAGATCGACGTGACGACGCTGCGCTACGCCAACCGTGCCGTGCCGCGCGCGGTCACGGTGGTGCCGGCGGCGGCCATGGCCAGCGGCCGGTCGGTGGCGCGCGTCGCGATCTCGCTGCACGGCGTGCAGCGGTTACCGGGCGTGGTTCGCGCGCCGACGGTGCCTGCGCCCTCTCGCGCGGCCTTCGAAGCGCGGGCGGCTATCGCCGCGCATCCCCACGTCGAGCGCCCTCGCCCGGTCGAGCCTCGCATCGTGGAACGCGCCGGGCCCCCGAATCGCGACCACTTCGAGCGGGAGCACGAGCGTCCACACGAAATGGCGCACGAGATGCCGCACGAGATGCCGCACGAGATGGACCGGATGCCGCACGAGATGGACCGTGAGCACCGTCGCGAGCGCGAGCCCATGCACGACGGACGCTGAGCGGCATGTTTCGTCGGTAACCTGCACCACCGTGCCGACGCATTGCATCGCCGCGCAGCCTCAGGCCCAATTCAACCGGTACACCCTCCACCATGGACACCGCAGCGACAGCCGGCGCCGAACGTACGGCGATCGGCATCGACATCGACCAGCCTTTCCAGCGCGTGCTGGCGGCCTGGCTGGGCGCGCGAGGCTATCGAACGATCTTCGTTCCGCTGGCCGGCGCACGCGGCGTTGGCGGGCGCGTCGACCTCGTCGTGTGCGAGCTCGCCGAACCGAAAGGCTGTGGCGCGCAGACGTTGCGCCAGCTCGCGCGCATGCATCCCGCCGCCACGCTGATCGCGATCTCGTCGCGCTTCGTCGCCGGTGCGCGCGGCGATGCGCTGGGCCGCCAGCTCGGTGCGCAGGCGGCGCTGGCCAAGCCCTTCTCGCGTGACGAGCTGTACTCGGCGCTCGACGCCGCGGCGGCCACGCATGCGTTGTCGGGATGACGCCGCGCGTGCTTGAAAGGCAAGGCGAACTGCGCCGGCGCTGGATCGTCGTGGCCAGCGGCCTGTTCGTCGCGGCGATGATCGCCAGCACCGCGCACGACCTGTGGAGTTCGCGCCGCGAGGCGCAGCGCCAGGCGGAGCAGGAGATCGGGGCGCTCGCGCGCGTGCTCGCCGAGCAGACGCGCCGGTCGCTGCAGGCGGTGGATGTGATGCTGCGCGAGATCGCCGATGCCCGGCGCACGAGCACGCCGCGCGACGGTGCGGACCAGGCCTTGCGCGCGTACCTCGAGCACCAGCGCGGCGACCTCGGCGACGTGTCGTCGGTCTTCCTCGCCGGCATGGACGGCCGGCTCCTCGCCAGCAGCGACGATGTGCCGGCCGCGCCCGGGAGCGTCGCGGAGTCGCGCGCGTTCCGCCGGGTGAAGGCGGGCGAGAACTCGGCGGTCGACCGCGTGTGGCGCGCGCCGCACGACGGCCGCTGGCACCTCCCGATCCTGCATCGCGTGGAGCGCGCCGATGGCCGCTTCGATGGCGTGGCCGTTGCCCTGCTCGACGTGGACTACTTCGAGCGCTTCTACGCCGATGTGAAGGTCGGCGACGGCAGCGTCGTCGCGCTGACCGGCAGCGACGGCACGCTGGTGGCGCGCCAGCCGTCGCACGACGATGCAGTCGGCCAGCCGGTGGCGGGCTGGAGCCGCGGACTGGACAGCAATCCCGCGCCGCGCCGCTTCGTCAGCAGGCTCGACCATGTCGAGCGGCTGGGCGTGGCGCAGCCGGTCCCCGGTTATGCCCTGCATGTTCTCGTCGCGCGCGACGTCGACCTCGTCTTCGCGCCGTGGCGCGAGGCTGCCTGGGGCAGCGTGCTGAGGACCACCCTCCTGTGCGCGGCGGCGATTGGCCTCGTTGCGGTGGTGCTGCGCCAGCTGCAGCGGCTGGAAACGGCACGCGCCTCGCTCGCCGAGTCCGAACGTGCGCTGCGCGCTTCCGAGGAGCGCTATGCCCTCGCCGTAGCCGGCGCCAATGAAGGGCTGTGGGACTGGGACCTTGCCACCGACCAGGTCTTCTTCTCCGAACGTGCCCAGGAGGCCTGCGCCTTGCCGCCCGGCGAGACAGTGCGACCACGCCGCGCGTGGCTTGCGCTGCTGCATCACCACCCGGAAGACCGGCCGCGCATGCGCACGGCGCTCGTGGAGCACCTGCATGGCCGCGCGCCTCACTTCGACGTCGAGATGCGCCTCATCCGGCCCGGCCGCGGTGGCGGCCCGCACGAGGCCGACGACTGGGTCTGGGTGCGCCAGCGCGGTTTGCTCGTGCGCGACGAGCGAGGGCGCCCGCGCCGCATGGCCGGATCGATCGAGGACGTCACGGCGCGCAAGCGCGAGGAGGCGCAGCGCGAGCAGCTCGAAGGGCGCCTGCGCACGGCGCAGAAGCTGGAGGCGATGGGCACGTTGGCCGGCGGCATCGCGCACGACTTCAACAACATCCTCGGCGCCATCCTCGGCTACGCCGAGCTGGCACGCGGCCAGGTGGCGCCGGGCAGCGCGCTGCAGGATCAGCTGGACGGCGTGATGAGCGGCGGCCTGCGCGCCAAGTCGCTGGTGCAGCGCATCCTGGCGTTCAGCCGCAGTGGCCTCGGAGAGAGGGTGCCGGTGCACGTGCAGTCGGTCGTCGAGGAGGCGCTGGACCTGCTGGAGGCCTCGCTGCCGGCGGGCATCGCGCTGCGGCGCGACCTGCGTGCCGGCGACGCGGCGCTGGTGGGCGACCCGGCGCAGATCCACCAGGTGGTAATGAACCTCGGCACCAATGCCATGCAGGCGAGCCGCTCGCCGGGCGTGGTGTCGGTACGGCTCGCGCCGCATGCCATGGAGCGTGCGCGCCAGCTCACCAGCGGCGAGCTGCCGGCGGGCGACTACATCGAGCTGGTCGTGCACGACGAAGGTACTGGCATCGAGCCCGGGCAGATCGACCGCATCTTCGATCCCTTCTTCACGACCAAGGGCGTGGGCGTCGGCACGGGGCTCGGGCTGTCGCTGGTGCACGGCATCGTGAGCGAGTTGCGCGGCGCGATCGACGTGCGCAGCGACCCTGGACGCGGCAGCACGTTCACCGTGCTACTGCCCTGGGCCGGCCAGGTCACCGCCGACCCGCGTCAAGGCGAGCGCGACGCGAGCCTGCCGCGCGGCGATGGCCAGTGCGTGCTCGTCGTCGATGACGAGGCGGCGCTCGTCGAGCTTGGCGAGGAGACGCTGGCCGCGCTCGGCTACGAGCCGGTGGGCTACACGTCAGGCGTGGCGGCGCTGCGCGCCTTCGAGCAGGCGCCCGATCGCTTCGATGTCGTCCTCACCGACGAGGCGATGCCGCAACTCACCGGCACGCAGCTCGCGGCGGAGGTGCGCCGGCTGAGGCCCGATGTGCCGGTGCTGCTGATGACCGGCTACGTCAGCCCGACGCTAGCCGAGCGCGTGCAGGCGCTGGGTCTGTACGACGTGCTCGCCAAGCCGCTGGTTGCGCGCGACATCGCGCGCGCACTGGCCGAGGCGCTGAACGCCAGCGACGGGCCGACGCGGGCTGGGAACCCGTGAACGGTTGCACTGCCACGAACCCGGGCATTCGCAGGCAGTACTGAACGCATCGAGCGGTGGACGGGTGGTGTGGAAATCACGCGCCCAGAGAGCGGGACAACACCCTC
Source organism: uncultured Burkholderiales bacterium (assembly GCA_966248995.1). Taxonomy (GTDB): domain Bacteria; phylum Pseudomonadota; class Gammaproteobacteria; order Burkholderiales; family Burkholderiaceae_C; genus Albitalea. The sequence continues at coordinate 9,917 of CBINBY010000060.1, forward strand.
TTCGGGGCTGTATTCGATACGCAACAGGCATGAGGAGATCGCCCCGACAATCCTGCCGCTCCGCCGTCGGGTGCGGAGTTACTTGAACTTGGAATCAGGAACCATATGAAGAAAATCGCTATCGCTTTTGCCGCAGCAGCTTCCCTCGTTTCGACCGGCGCCATGGCGCAGGCCTATGTGAGCGGCGGCGTGGGCATGAGCCGCGCCGACATCGACTGCGAAGGCGTGGCCACTTGCGACAAGAACGACGTGGCCGTCAAGCTGACGGGCGGCTACAGCCTCGGCAACGGCTTCGCGGCCGAGCTCGGCTACATCAACTTCGGCAAGGCGAAGCTTGCCGACAGCGGCGTCAGCGCCGACGTGAAGGCCAATGCCTTCACGCTGGGTGGCGCGTACCGCGCAGAGCTCTCGCCGGCTTTCGGCCTGAGCGCCCGGCTGGGCATTGCGCGCGTCAAGACGAAGGTTTCGGCTTCAGTGCCTGGCTTCGGTAGCGGCTCGCTTTCGGAAACGAAGACCAAGCCGTACGTCGGCGTCGGCGTCGACTACGCGCTGGCTCCGCAACTGAAGCTCGAAGTTGGCGCCGATTTCACGCGTGGCGAGATCCAAGGCGAGAAGGCGGATCTGAGCGCCGTGACCGTCGGCCTGCGCTTCGACTTCTGATCGTTCCCACGTACGTGATGCATGAACGCCGACCGGTGAACCCGGTCGGCGTTCTTCGTTGTGCCGTGCAAAGCACTGGTGCTCCGCGTAACAGGGCAGGGCGCAGGCCGCCGCGCCTCGCGGCATGGCGGCATCGAGCGCTGACGCGATTTCAGTTGAGCTCGGAGTTGTCCCCCACGTACACCTTGACAGGGTGGTCCACCATGCCGGCGGGCGCAATGCTCGCCAGGTCCACCGTGTCCTTGTTCACTCCACTGAAGTCGAACGCGAAGTCCTTGCCGTTCGACTCGAACTTGACGATGTCGCCCTGCGTGACGTTGACCCATCGTGTCGACGGCGTGACGACGACGGTGCGCTGAGCCTGCGAGACGGGCACTTCCTGGCCCGCCAGGTCGGTGGACCCTTCGGCGCGAGCGGCACCGGCTGCCATCAGACCGATCGCGACGGCAGCAAGAGCAAGAGACGATCTCTTCATGACGATCTCCGGTTGACGTCCGCCGCCCCATGGCTGCGGACGTATGCATCGTGAGCCTGCGATGCGGGCGCTTCATGACCGCGCAGGGCCGGCCGCGTTACCGCTGCAACGGCGCCGCCGCCGAACACGAACAGCACCGTAGCCGGCGCCGCCCAGAGTGCGATGGCGGCCTGCGTCGGGCCGAAGGAGACGCCGTGAAGCACCGCATTCCCTGGCGCACGATCGTGGCGTGCGGCGCGATTACCGCCTTCGCGGCCTGGTCGTTGCACTCGCACGCGCAGTCCGACGCTCGCCGTGGGGCCCGTGCCGCCGCGGCACGAGCGCAGCCGGTATCGGTGGGCCTCGTGCAGCAGCGCGACATGCCGGTCAGCGTCGATGCAATCGGCACCATCGCCGCAGCCAACACCGCCGTCGTGCATGCCAAGGTCAGCGGTGAGCTGAAGGCGCTGTACTTCGCGGAAGGGCAGACGGTGCGCGCCGGCGAGGTGCTGGCGCTGATCGACCCCCGCCCGTTCCAGATCGCGCTCGCGCAGGCGCAGGGCCAGCTCGCTCGCGACCAGGCACAGCTGCACAACGCGCAGCTCGACCTCGAACGCTACCGCGATCTCATCGACAAGGACGCGGCGCCCCGGCAGCAGCTGGACACCCAGGCCGCGCTGGTGCAGCAGCTGCAAGGCACGCTGCTGTCCGACCAGGCGGCAGTCGACAACGCGAAGCTGCAGCTGTCGTACACGCGGGTGCTCGCGCCGATCTCGGGGCTCGCCGGGCTCAAGCAGGCCGACCTCGGCAACATCGTGAACCCGGCCGATCCGAACGGGCTCGTCAGCATCGCGCAGATGCAGCCGGTCGCGGTGGTGTTCGGGCTGCCCGACGCACTGTTGCCGCAGGTGCGCCGCCAGCTCGCGGCCGGCGTGCCGGTGTCCGTGCAGGCCTGGGACCGCGACGGCAAGACGCTGCTGGCCGAAGGGCGCGTCGCGAGCAACGACAACGCCATCGACGCGAGCACCGGCACGATTCGCGTCAAGGCGCTGTTTGCCAACGCCGACCGCCGCCTGTTCGCGAACCAGGCGGTCAGCGTGCGTCTGCAGCTCGACACCCTGAAGGGCGCGTTGACGGTGCCCGCCGCCGCGGTGCAGCGCGGTGCGCCGGGCAGCTTCGTCTACGCGGTCCATGGCGACGGCACCGTGGCGCTCAAGCGCGTGTCCGTGGCCGCCACCGACGGCACGCAGGCCGCGGTGCAGGGCGAGCTGCATGCCGGCGACCGCGTCGTCGTCGACGGTGCCGATCGCCTGCGCGATGGCGCGAGGGTCGAGGTGATCGACGCACGCACTGCCACGGCGTCGGCGCGATGAACCTCTCGCGCCCCTTCATCGAGCGGCCGGTGGCGACCTCGCTGCTGATGGTCGCGCTGCTGCTGGCCGGTGCGCTGGCGTACCGGTGGCTGCCGGTGGCCGCGCTGCCGCAGGCCGACTACCCGACGATCGAGGTCACCACGCTGTACCCCGGCGCAAGCCCCGACGTGATGGCTTCGTCGGTCACAGCGCCGCTGGAACGCCAGTTCGGCCAGATGCCGGGACTGGCGCGCATGTCATCGACCAGCTCGGGCGGCGCGTCGGTGATCACGCTGCGCTTCGACCTTGGCCTGTCGCTGGACATCGCCGAGCAGGAGGTTCAGGCGGCGATCAACGCGGGCGCCAACCTGCTGCCGACCGACCTGCCGATGCCGCCGGTGTACAGCAAGGTCAATCCGGCCGACGCCCCGGTGCTGACGCTGGCCGTCACGTCGCCCACGTTGCCAGTGATCCGCGTGCATGACCTCGTCGAGAGCCGGCTGGCGCAGAAGATCTCGCAGGTGCCGGGCGTCGGGCTCGTGAGCATCGCGGGCGGCCGCCGCCCCGCAGTGCGCATCCAGGCGAATCCGCAGGCGCTGGCCGCGCGAGGGCTGTCGCTGGACGACCTGCGCAACACGGTGGGTGCGGCCAACGTCAACCAGGCCAAGGGCAGTTTCGACGGGCCTCAGCGCGCCTCCACCATCGATGCCAACGACCAGCTGAAGAGTGCCTCCGAGTACGCCGGCCTCGTGATCGCCTACAAGAACGGCAGCCCGGTGCGGCTGCGCGACGTGGCCACGCTGGTCGACGATGCCGAGAACGTGCATCTGGCCGCCTGGGCCGGCGACGCGGCGGCGGTCATCCTGAACGTGCAGCGCCAGCCCGGCGCCAACGTGATCGAGACCGTGGACCGCGTGAAGGCGCTGCTGCCGCAGCTGCAGGCTTCGCTGCCGGGCTCGGTGGACGTGCGGGTGCTCGGCGACCGCACGACGACGATCCGCGCCTCGGTGCGCGATGTGCAGGTCGAGCTGGCGTTCGCCGTCGTGCTCGTCGTGGCGGTGATCTACCTGTTTCTCGGCAGCGCGCGGGCGACCATGATCCCGGCGGTCGCAGTGCCGCTGTCGCTGGTGGGCACCTTTGCCGTGATGCACCTCGCGGGTTATTCGATCAACAACCTCACGCTGATGGCGCTGGTGATCGCGACCGGCTTCGTCGTCGATGACGCGATAGTGGTGCTTGAGAACATCGCCCGCCACGTGGAGGGCGGTGCCTCGCCGATGCGCGCGGCGTTCGAGGGCATGCGCCAGATTGGCTTCACGATCGTCTCGCTGACCGTGTCGCTGGTCGCGGTGCTGATTCCGCTGCTGTTCATGGGCGATGTCGTCGGCCGGCTCTTCCACGAGTTCTCCATCACGCTGGCGGTCGCGATCGGGCTGTCGGCCGTCGTGTCGCTGACGCTCACGCCGATGATGTGCGCGCGGCTGCTGCGGCCGGCGCACGAGGAGCGGCGCGGCCGATTCCAGGACGTCTTCGGCCGCGCGTTCGACCGTGCGTCGGCCGCGTATGCGCGCGTGCTGGACCGCGTGCTCGACTACCGCGTGGCGATGCTGGCCGCCTTCGGCCTCACCGTGGCGCTCACCGCCGCGCTGTACTTCGTGGTGCCCAAGGGCTTCTTTCCGGTGCAAGACACCGGGCAGATCCAGGGCATCAGCGAGGCCGCGCCGTCGACCTCGTTCGCTGCGATGGCCGAGCACCAGCAGGCGCTGGCCTCGCGCATCCTGAGCGACCCCGCGGTGCAGAGCGTCGCCTCCTTCATCGGTGTGGACGGCACGAACACGACGCTCAACACCGGCCGGCTGCAGATTTCCCTGAAGCCGCTCGAAGAGCGGCATGCGAGCGCAACCGAGGTGGCGCGCCGGCTCGCCGAGGCGGTGCGCGACGTGCCCGGCATCGCGCTGTACCTGCAGCCCGTGCAGGACCTCACGCTCGAAGACCGCGTGTCCAAGACGCAGTACCGCTACACGCTGAGCTCGCCCGACGCCGCCGAGCTATCGCGCGCGGCCGGCCTGCTGATGGAGCGGCTGCGCCCGCTGCCGCAGCTGGCCGACGTGGCGAGCGACCAGCAGGACCAGGGCCTGCAGGCCTACATCGACATCGATCGCGAGGCCGCGGGCCGCCTCGGCGTCAGCGTCGCGGCGATCGACAGCGTGCTGTACGACGCGTTCGGCCAACGCCCGGTCTCCACCATCTTCACGCAGAGCAACGCCTACCGCGTCGTGCTGGAGGCGGCATCGCCGCACGGCAGTGGGCCCGATGCGCTCACCGGCCTGTACGTGGGTGGCGCCAACGGTGTACAGGTGCCGCTGTCGTCGGTGGCGCATTTCAGCGAGCGCACTGCGCCGCTGGCGGTCAACCATGTGGCGCAGTTCCCGTCGGTGACGATCTCCTTCAACCTCGCTCCGGGCGCGTCGCTCGGCGAGGCGGTGAGGGCAATCCAGGCGGAGGAGGCCCGGCTCGCGCTGCCGGCCAGCGTGGAGACCGCGTTCGAGGGCGCGGCACAGGCGTTCCAGGCCTCGCTCGCCAGCACGCTGCTGCTCGTGCTGGCCGCGGTGGTGACGATGTACATCGTGCTCGGCGTGCTCTACGAGAGCACCATCCACCCGCTCACCATCCTGTCGACGCTGCCATCGGCGGCGCTCGGCGCGCTGCTGGCGCTGCTCGCCTTCCGCCTCGACCTCGGCATCGTGGCGGTGATCGGCATCGTGCTGCTCATCGGCATCGTGAAGAAGAACGCGATCATGATGATCGACTTCGCGCTGCAGGCCCAGCGCGAGCAGGGCCTGTCGCCGCGCGACGCGATCCGGCAGGCCTGCCTGCTGCGCCTGCGGCCGATCCTGATGACGACGATGGCGGCGCTGCTCGGCGCGCTGCCGCTCATGCTCGGCACCGGCGTGGGCAGCGAGCTGCGGCATCCGCTGGGCGTCGTGATGGTCGGCGGCCTGATCGTGAGCCAGCTGCTCACGCTGTTCACGACGCCGGTGATCTACCTCGGCTTCGCGTCGCTCGCGAGGCGGCAATGAACCTCTCGCGCCCGTTCATCGACCGCCCGGTCGGCACCTCGCTCATCACGCTGGGCATCGCGCTGGCCGGGCTGGTGGCGGCCGCGCTGCTGCCCGTGGCGCCGCTGCCCCAGGTGGAGTTCCCGACGATCTCGGTGAGCGCCTCGCTGCCGGGCGCGAGCCCCGACACGATGGCGGCGACGGTCGCCACGCCGCTGGAACGCACGCTGGGCACCATCGCCGGCGTTACCGAGATGACGTCGATCTCGTCGCTCGGCAACACCCGCATCACCTTGCAGTTCGACCTCGACCGCGACATCGACGGCGCGGCACGCGATGTGCAGGCCGGCATCAACGCCTCCCGCGCGCTGCTGCCCAGCGGCCTGCCGAGCAATCCGACCTGGCGCAAGGTCAACCCGGCCGACGCGCCGATCATGGTGATCGCGCTCACATCCTCCACGCTCACGCGCGGCCAGATGTTCGATGCCGCGTCCACCGTGCTCGCGCAGCGGCTGTCGCAAGTCGATGGGGTCGGCCAGGTCACGGTGGGCGGGGGCGCGCTGCCGGCCGTGCGCATCGAGCTCGACCCCGACGCGCTGGCGGCCAAGGGGGTGCCGCTGGAGGCCGTGCGCAGCGCCGTCGTGGCGAGCAATGCGAACCGGCCCAAGGGGAGCGTGGACGACGGCCAGCGCGCATGGCAGCTCGGTGCCAACGACCAGGCGCGGCGCGCGGCCGACTACGCGCCACTGGTGATCGGCTGGCGCGACGGCGCGGCGCTGCGCCTGCGCGACGTGGCCGAGGTCAGCGACTCGGTGCAGGACGTGCGCAACGACGGCATCGCCAACGGCCAGCCGGCCGTGCTCGTGATCCTCAACAAGGCCCCCGGCGCGAACGTGCTGAAGACGGTCGACTCGGTGCGGGCGCTGTTGCCGCAGCTGCGCAGATCGATTTCGCCATCGATCGATGTCCGCGTGGCGATGGACCGCACGCCGACGATCCGGGCGTCGATCCGCGAGGTGCAGCGCACGCTCGCCATCGCCTTCGGCCTCGTCATCGCGATCGTGCTCGTGTTCCTGCGCAGCCTGCGTGCCGCGCTGCTGCCGGCGGTGGCGGTGCCGGTGTCGCTGGCGGCGACCTTCGGCGCGATGTTCCTGCTCGGCTACAGCATCGACAACCTGTCGCTGATGGCGATGACGGTGGCCACCGGCTTCGTCGTCGACGATGCGATCGTCGTGCTCGAAGTGATCGCGCGCCACGTCGAGCGGGGCATCGCGCCGCTCGAGGCGGCGCTGCGCGGCGCGCGGGAGATCGGCTTCACCGTGGTCAGCATCAGCGTGTCGCTGATCGCCGTGTTCATTCCGCTGCTCGCGATGGGCGGCATCGTCGGCCGCCTGTTCCGCGAGTTCGCGGTGGTGCTGTCGGTCGCGATCCTCGTGTCGATGGCGGTGTCGCTGACCACCACGCCGATGATGGCCGCGGCGCTGCTGCGGCCCGCCGTGCGGCGGCCGGCGGGCCGCGTGGCGGGCTTGATGCGGGCATGGACGCGCGGCTACCGGCGCAGCCTGCGCTGGACGCTGCGCCACCAGCCCGTGGCGCTCGCGGTGCTGGCCGGTGCGGTCGTGCTCAACGTCGCGCTGTGGATCGCGATCCCCAAGGGATTCTTCCCGCAGCAGGACACCGGCCTCATGACCGGCAACGTGCGAGCCGACCAGGCCAGCTCGTTCCAGGCCATGCAAGCCAAGCTCATGGCGTTCAGTGACATCGTGCGTGCCGACCCCGCGGTCGCTGGCGCCACCGGCTTCACCGGCGGCGGCCAGCGCAACACGGCTAGCCTCTTCATCTCGCTGAAGCCGGGCGCCGAACGCGACGGCGTCGATGCGGTCATCGCGCGGCTGCGCGGCAGGCTCGCGCACCTGCCCGGCGCGAACCTCTTCCTCGCGCCCGTGCAGGACGTGCGCGTCGGCGGGCGGCAGTCCAACGCCTCATGGCAGTACACGCTGCAGGCCGAGGAGACGGCGACGCTGCGCGCCTGGGAGCCGCGCGTGCGGCAGGCGCTGGCGCGGCTGCCCGAGATCGCCGATGTCAACAGCGACCAGCAGGACCACGGCTTGCAGACCTCGCTGGCGATCGACCGCGATGCGCTGGCTCGGTCGAACCTCACGATGAGCGCGGTCGACAGCACGCTCAACGATGCCTTCGGGCAGCGCCAAATCGGCGTCATCTACAACCCGCTGAACCAGTACCGCGTGGTGATGGAGCTTGCGCCGCGCTGGCTGCAAAGCCCCGAGACGCTGAAGCGCTTCATGCTCACCACCACAAGCGGCGCGCAGGTGCCGCTGTCGCAGGTGGCGCATGTGGAAACCACGAACACGCCGCTGGCGGTGAACCACCACGGCGGCATGCCGGCCGCGACGATCAGTTTCAACCTCGCGCCCGACGTGTCGCTGTCGCAGGCCGTAGATGCGGTGCAGGCGGCGGTTGCGCGGCTGGCGCTACCGGCCACGGTGCACGGCAGCTTCCAGGGCACGGCGCAGGCGTTCCAGGCCTCGCTCGCGTCGCAGCCGCTGTTGATCGCGGCGGCCATCGTCGCGGTCTATCTCGTGCTTGGCATGCTCTACGAGAGCCTCGTACACCCGCTGACCATCCTGTCGACGCTGCCGTCGGCCGGGCTCGGCGCGCTGCTGGCGCTGCGCCTCACGCACACCGAGTTCAGCGTCATCGCGCTGATCGGCGTCGTGCTGCTGATCGGCATCGTGAAGAAGAACGCGATCATGATGATCGACTTCGCACTGTCGGCGCAGCGCCGTGCCCGCATCGGCGGCGGCGCTGCGATCTATCGTGCTGCCTCCTTGCGGCTGCGGCCGATCCTGATGACCACGTTCGCCGCCGTCTTCGGCGCGATCCCGCTCGCGCTCGGTCATGGCGACGGCGCCGAGCTGCGCGTACCGCTGGGCCTGTCGATCGTCGGCGGCCTGCTGCTGAGCCAGCTGCTCACGCTCTACACCACGCCGGTGGTCTTTGCCTGCTTCGACCGCCTGCGCCACCGCTTGCGGAGGGCCGCACCATGACGCTTCGTTTCGCTACGTCGGCGCTCGCCGCCGTGCTGCTGTCGTCGTGCGCGACGCAGCCCGTGCCGCCACCGGCGGTGGCCGCGCCCGCGCACTTCAAGGAGGACACCGTGTGGAAGCGCGCCAGCAGCCTTCATCCCGCGGCCGATGTGCCGGCCGACTGGTGGCGGCTTTTCAACGACCCCGTGCTCGATGCACTCGAACAGCGGCTGGCGATCGGCAACGAGAACCTGAAGGCCGCCGTGGCGCAGGTGGCCTCGGCACGCGCGGCGCTGGCAGGCAGCGAAGCCGCACGCTGGCCGCAGTTGTCGGCGAATGCTTCGGCCACCCGCAGCCGCGGCACCGGAGACACCAGCAGTGCGCGTGCGGCCGCCACCAACACGTCGCTGACGCTCGACGCAAGCTGGGAGGTCGACCTCTGGGGCCGTCTCTCCCACGGCGTGGAAGCCGCGGGCGCGAGCTACCAGGCGAGCCAGGACGATCTCGCGGCGGCGCGGCTGTCGGCGCAGGCCACGCTGGTGCAGACCTACCTGTCGTTGCGTGCCGCCGAGGCGCAGCAGGCACTGCTGGAACGCACCGCGGACGCGAACCGGCGTTCCCTTGAACTCACGCAGGCCCGCCACGATGCCGGCGTCGCGGGCGCGAGCGATGTGCTGCAGGCACAGACGCAGCTGCTCACGGTGCAGGCGCAGGCCGAGGAAGCCGCGCTGCAGCGCACGCAGCTCGAACATGCGATCGCGGTGCTGCTCGGCGAGGCGCCCTCCGCCTACACGCTGGAGCGCCACGCCGAGCTGACGCCCGCGCCCGCGGTACCGGAGTTCCTGCCGTCGACACTGCTGGAGCGCCGGCCCGACATCGCGTCCGCGGAGCGCAAGGTCGCCGCGGCCTATGCGCAGATCGGCGTCGCGGACGCGGCGTTCTTCCCGAGCCTCGTGCTGTCGGCCAGTGCCGGTGTTCGCGGCTCCGCCGTGGGCCACCTGCTGTCGGCGCCGAACCTGCTGTGGTCCATCGGGCCGGCAGTCGTCGGCGCCGTCTTCGACGGTGGCCAGCGGCGCCAGGCGAGCGAGCAGGCCCGCGCGGCGGCGGATCAGGCGACCGCGACCTACCGGCAGACGGTGCTCACCGCGCTGCAGGAGGTGGAGGACAACCTGGCCGCCCTCGCGCAGCTCGACGCCGAGCTCGCGCTGCAGCGGCGTGCGCTGGAGGCGGCACAGCAAAACCAGGACATCGTGCAGGCGCAGTACCGGGCCGGCACGGTGAGCTACCTGAACGTCTCCACTGCGCAAGCGGCCACGCTGTCCGCCGAAACGGCCCTGCTGTCGCTGCGCAACCGCCAGCTCGCCGCAGCCAACGTGTTGCTGAAGAACATCGGTGGAGGGTGGTCTTGAACATGCCGACGATCCTCGCCTGCGCCGCGATGCTGCTGCTCACGAGCGCGCTGATCCACTACGAGGCCCTGCGTGTGCTCGACGCCGGCGTGCCGATGCTCGGATGGCCGCGGCGCTGGCACATCCTGCTCGTCATCGTGGGCCTGTTCTGCGCGCACGCTCTCGAGATCGTGCTCTATGCCGTGGCCTACCACATGCTGGTGCACCACACCGCGCTCGGCGTGATCGCCGGTTCGGACCGCTTGCCGTTCGACGCCGCGCTGTATTTCTCGATGGAGACCTACGCCACGCTGGGCTACGGAGACCTCGTGCCGACGGGGGCGATCCGCCTACTGGCGGGCAGCGAGTCGCTGGCCGGGTTGTTGCTGATCGGCTGGTCGGCGTCGTACGCGCACATCACCATGGACCGCGCGGCGCGGGGCGGGGGATGGCGGTGAGGGACGCTGCGGTACCGGTTGGACGTCTCGCAACGCGAGTGCAGTGCGAGTTGCATTCGTAATGACCGCAGCGTGCGCCGCAAGGCTGCCGAAACCGGCGGCCGCCATGCTGTGTTCATCCCCACTCCAGGAGCCCGCCATGACGTTTCGCATTTCGAGCCGCCGCTACGCGCGAGCCGCGCTGGCTGTTGTCGTGCCGCTGTCCGCCTTGCTGCTCGGTGCCTGCGCGGCACCCGTGACCCGCACGACACACATCTACGAGGCGCCGAGGCGCGCGGCCGAGTTCGGCGCGGTCGAGTACGGCACCGTGCGCCGCATCGACGTTGTCGAGACCACCGCGCAGCCGACCGGCGGCGGTGCCGTGATCGGTGGCCTGGTCGGCGGCGTGATCGGAAACCAGTTCGGCCACGGTGGCGGCCGTGCCGCGGCCACCGTGCTCGGCGCATTCGGCGGTGGCGTGGTCGGCAACCAGATCGAGCACGACCAGGCAGCCGCCCGGTCGGACCGTGTCTATCACGTGATCGTCCGCTTCGACCACGGCTTCACGCGCACCTTCGACTACCGCGAGCTCAACGGGCTGCACGTGGGCGACCGGGTCCGGCTCGACCACGGCACGCTCGACCGGGCCTGAACCGCCTTCACCGCCGCTCTCGCAGCAGGGCGATCAGCTCGTCGATCTTGCGCTCGGCGCGCAGGTTGGTTTCATAGTCGCGTGCGGCCGCGATGCGGTCGCGCGCCGCCTGGCGGTTCTGCGACATCATGATGATCGGTGCCTGGATGGCGGCCAGCATCGACAGCAGCAGGTTCAGGAACACGTAGGGATACGGATCGAACGCCTTGCCGCCAAGCACCTCGGTGTTGATGAGCGCCCAACCGACCAGTACGGCGCAGAACATTCCGATGAAGGTCCACGAGCCGCCGAACTGGGCCACGCGGTCGGCCATGCGCTCGCCAATGGTGACGCCCGTCGTTTCGGCCAGGTGTTCGTGCGGCTGCTCCTCAATCCGCTTCAGCAGCCGCTCCAGCGCGTGGCGGTCACGCCGGTTCAGGCTGCCGATGCCGGTGAGCATGAGGTGCTCGGCGAGATAACGGATGTCGGTGTCGTTCATGGCAAGCCTCCTTGGGGATGGGTGAGCGTGCCTGCGGCCGATGGCGGCGAGGTGACCGGCCGCGTTGCAGCGGTAGCCGACCGTGCGGCCACTGGTCACCCGCTGTCAAGAGCAGCAGCGTCTGGCACTGCTGCATCACGTCGGCCACGACCCCGAGCAAAGCGAGCTCCGGCCTGCTCGCGTCGACTCAAACGGCACAGCTGTCAGGTCCGCAGCCGATGTCTGACCACGTAGCGGCAGCCGCAGCCGCGGTCGGCCGTAGCTGAGCGCGCAGCCACTCGCGCAGCACCTCCGGTCGCCCGAGGAAGACGTCGAAGCCGATCACCGACATCTGCCCATCGCGCTCCAAAGCGAAGGTTGGAAAACCTTGCGCATTCAGGCGGCCCATGAGCTCGCGTGTCTTCGCCATGTGAGCTCGCATGGCGTCGCCTTCTACCTCGGTCAAGGTTCGCTCGAAAGCGCCTGCATCGAGGCCGAGGTCGGTTGCCAGCTCGACCAGCACACGGCGCTCGGCGATGCGTCTGCCTTCGACGTAATGCGCCGTTTGCACGCGCGACAGCAGGTCCAATCCGCGTCCTGCGAGCCGGTCGGCGGCGAGGACGGCGGCAATGGGTGGCTCCGGTCGAACAGCGTTTCGGGATCGCACAGCAACCCGTTGAAGTACGCATCACCGAAAGGCTGTCCTGTCAGCTCGGCAATGCGACGGTCGTGCGGCATCACGTAGTCACGCAGCTGGGGCGTGACACGCCGCCTGCGGCTCCCGGTCTTCAACCCGCCGCCGTGAGCCTGGACAGGCAGCACTTCGCGTGCCGCCTTCACGAGCGGCGCGGCGCCATAGCACCAGCCGCACAGCGGGTCGTGGATGTAGTGCAGGATCGCGGCACCCGTGTCCGCGGAGCGGGTCGCGTCAGCGGTGCTCAACCCGGCATGATGGTTCGACATGCTCTTTCCTCCTCGGACACGTTGCCTGGGACTTTCGATTCAGTATCAATAGCCCACGGTGAAGCGGGAGCGTGCATGCCGGGACGACTCGAGCTCGTCCACCATGGCGATGGCGTAGTCCTCCATGGAGATGTGGCTGTTGCCCTGAGCGTCGCTGAGCAACTGGTCGCGTCCGAGGCGGAACTTGCCCGTGCGCTCGCCGGGCTGGAGCAACGCCGAGGGCGACAGGAAGGTCCAGTCGATCTCGCGCTCGGCACGCAAGGCCTGCAGGAAAGCCCGTCCCGCGAGAGCTTCGGCCTTGTAGGCTTCGGGGAAAGTCGGCGTATCGACCAGGGCCACCCCGGGCGCCACCTCCAGGCTGCCCGCGCCTCCGACGACCAAGACCCTCGGCACATCCGCCTGCTTCGCCATCGCCATCAACGTCGGCGCATCGATGCCGCCGGCGAAGTGAGTCGAACTGATGATGGCGTCATGTCGGCGCATCAAGGGCACCACGGCATCGGCGCGGGTGGCGTCCGCTGCATGGACGACGAGCCCGGGTTGGGGCGGGACACGATCGACATTGCGGGCGATGCCGGTGACCTGATGGCCGCGGCGCAGCAGCTCCGCGGCAATGCGTGAACCGACTCTGCCGGTGATGCCCAAGACGACGACTTGACTCATGCAAAAGACTCTGTGCGGCTGCCGGGCCCTGCCCATGCCCTCGTGCCCTGTAGGTTTAGGTTCGGGTGATGGCTGCAGCGGTCGAGAGGCAGTGGGCTGCACCAGGGTCGCACTCTATTGCCATGAATCGAGAAGAAAAACGTGGATTTCTGAGAATCGTTGTTTCATGATTCGATGGAATGGACCATCTCACTGCTGCTCGGGTATTTGTCGAGGTGGCTGACTGCGGCGGATTGACCCCGGCGGCCGAGCGGCTGGGGATGTCGCCGGCCATGGTCAGCCGTTATCTGGCCTCGGCCGAAGAGTGGCTGGGGGCGAGGCTGCTGCATCGCACCACCCGGCGGGTGAGCCTGACCGATGCGGGGCAGTCGGTACTGCCGTTTTGCCGCCAGTTGCTGGATCTGGCAGAGGACGTGCGGCATCGGGCCGGTAATCGCAGCCGCGAACCCGAGGGCCGTTTGCGTGTGACGACGTCTGCTTCGTTTGCCGAAGCCCAGTTGACGGCGGCGATCGTCGAATTCCAGCGGCTGCATGCCCGTGTGGAAGTGGAGTTGCTCGTTGCCGACCGGACCGTGGACCTGGTCGAGGAGCGCATCGACCTCGCCGTGCGGATCACGAACTCCCTGGATGCGAGCCTGGTGGCGCGGCCGCTGGGCCGCTGCCGCTCGGTCATCTGCGCATCGCCGGCTTACCTAGCCGAGCACGGCCATCCGTCCACCGCCGATGAACTCAAGGCTCACCGCTGCATTACCCACTCCTTCGGCCCCGGTGCTCTCTTCCGCCTACACCATGCCGGCCGCACGATCGAGGTGCCGGTGAGCGGAGTGCTGTTCAGCGACGAAACCTCGATCCTGCGTCGCGCCGTGCTGACCGGCGCCGGCATCGGCATGCTGCCCACGTACTACGTCGAGGAAGACATCCGCAGTGGAGCGCTTGTTCGCCTGCTGCCGGATCACGAGCCGGCGTCATTGGGCATCCACGCGGTGTACCTCTCGCGGCGGCACCAGCCGCTGGCACTGCGGCTGTTGGTGGACTTCCTTGCAGAACGGTTCGGTGACGAGGTCGCGCCTTGGGATCGGCAGCTATCAGGCGCCGCCGTCCCATGATGCGGACGCTGACCGGTATCGGCATCCCCCGCTGAAGAAAGGCGGAAAGGCGAGCGCCATGCGCGACAAGCACGCAGGCCGCCTGCATCGAAGGCATGAAGACCGAGGCATGCGCACCGGCGCCTTTGCGCGGGAACACGCATTGCCAGTCGCTGCGTCTACCTGGAGGACTTGTCGTGCTGATGCCCTTGCCGTTTATCCTCGGTTTCGTTGCCGGTCTGGTATCGCTGGCCGTGTTCGGCGCCGGCGTCTGGGTGATCTGGAGTTGGTGGACCGGTGCCCTGCAAAGCATGTGGTGGCTCGTGAGCGGGGTTGTAGCGCTTGCATGGTCGCTGTTCGGCCGGTCGGTCGTGCTGGCGTTCTATCCGCGCGGCCGCACGGACGACAGACCCTTCGAGCACGGCGGGGCGCACGAAAGCTTGGCCGCACCTGATGGCAGCAGGTTGCACATCGAGACCGAGGGTGTGGAGGACGGGCCGGCCATCCTCCTGACTCACGGTTGGGCGCTCGACAGCCGCGCGTGGCGATCCGTTCGTCAGGCGCTCGCGAAGAGGCACAGGGTGGTGTTGTGGGATCTGCCCGGCCTCGGTCGCTCGACGCAACCCGCGGATGGTCGCTATACGGTCGAGCGACTGGCCGAAGACCTGCGGGCCGTACTCGGCACGCAGGCGCCAGACCGTCCCGTAACTCTCGTGGGCCACAGCATCGGCGGCATGATGATGCTCACCTTGTGCCGTCGCTTTCCGGAACTGCTGGGCCGCCAGGTGACCGGCCTCGTGCTGATAGACACGACGCACCGGTGGCCGCTGTTGACCGTCACTGCCGGCAGACTGCTGCGCATCCTGCGCTGGCCT
Source organism: uncultured Burkholderiales bacterium (assembly GCA_966248995.1). Lineage (GTDB taxonomy): Bacteria > Pseudomonadota > Gammaproteobacteria > Burkholderiales > Burkholderiaceae_C > Albitalea. The sequence goes on from CBINBY010000060.1 coordinate 25,009, forward strand.
CTCATCGAGCCCCTGTTGCATCTCACGATCTGGTTGTGGCCACTCTTCTGGGCCATGAACTGGATGAGCTACCTCAACGGCACCAGCCATCTCGTGAATCGCCTGACTTCCCTGAGCGGCAGGGTCACGCGGGAGCAACTTGATTTTGCGGCCCGCTTCAATGCCATCGACAAGCCATCGGTCGTCGCCAAGGGGCTGCTTGCCGTCATGCGATGGGACGAAACCGCGACGCCGGCTCAGGTGGTGGTGCCGGCACGGGTCATCGTCGGTGATGAGGACAGGTTGACGCTCCCCGCTTCGGCGAGGGAGCTGAGCAGCATCTTGCGCAACGCCGACTTCGTGGAGATCACGGCCGGGCACAACGGCATCATCGAACGCGGGCCGGAGTATGCGGAGGCCATAGCTCAGGCGGCCGAGCGGTTCAGGCGTACGGCGGCTCAAGCGGCCGTGTAGCGGGCCGCAGTGCGTGTCGTTCGATACTCGGGTTTGCCCTGACCTCGGCCGTGTCGATCCCGATGGTGTTCGTCCGTCATGAGGCAGCGGCATCCTCCGCCCCTCATTTGAAAGGTGAACCCTCATGGCTACTGGCACTGTCCGACTTCACCGCGTGCTGCGCGCGAAGGCCGAGCGCGTCTATCGCGCTTTCCTCGATCCCGACGCAAAGGCAAAGTGGCTCCCGCCATACGGGTTCACCTGTCGCGTGCACCATATGGATCCGAGGGTCGGCGGCACGTACAAGATGTCGTTCACCAACTTCAGCACCGGCAGCAGCCATTCGTTCGGTGGGGAGTACCTGGAGCTGGTTCCCTCCGAGCGCATCCGATATGCGGACCGGTTTGACGATCCGAATCTGCCGGGAACCATGCACGTCACGGTTTCGCTGAAATCGGTCTCCTGCGGCACCGAGGTCAGCATCGTGCAGGAGGGCGTGCCCGAGGTGATTCCGGTCGAGATGTGCTATCTCGGCTGGCAAGAGTCGCTCGAGCAGCTCGCGAAGCTGGTGGATCCCGAGATCCCCGATCAGTGACGCTTCGGGCGGCGAGGTTGCAGGCGATGCGACGAGCATCGGTCAGATCGCGCCGCCATGTCGGGTGTTCATTAGGGCGTGGGCCCCCGGCAGCAGTCGCATCGGCCGCCTGCCGGCCGATGCTGCAAGGGCACAATCGCGACCATGCTGAAAGGTTTTGTCCGCATTGCCATCGTCGCCAAAGCCATCATCGCTCTGGCTTTCGTGCTCAACCCATCGGCCGACAAGCATCGCGCGCGAATCAAAGACGCCATTGCAGAACGCAGCCCCATCGCAGGTGCGCTCGGCATCGGCGCGCTGGCCGCGTTCGCCTCGATCTACCATCCCTTGGGGGTTGCCTCATACACCACGGTGGACGGGAAGACGCTCTCGGTAGGTGCTTTCGGCCTGGTCCTCGTGCTGCAGCCGTCGAACGAGAAGTGACCGAGTACCGGGTCGTGCATCTCATTCGCTGAGCGCACCTTCTCCGGCACAAACCCCACTCACCGCGTCGGCGCCTGCGTAGGAACTAGCCACCCCCGGAGCCGTGGGACACCGAGGACATGGCCGTGGTCTTGACGCGGCGATCAGGTGCAGGCCGGAGAGCATGGGGGTGACCAGAAGCGAAGGCTGTTTTTCGCCCATTGTTCAGGAAACCCGGTTGCTGCAAGGAGCTGATTGCCCAGTCAATCCTTAGACAGTGCGCACCGTGACGGCTGCAACACGGTCTTCATTGCGGCACCACAATTCGAGCTCCACTGTCGCTCCTCGACGGAAGGGATGCTTGCCCATGAACCCGATCCTTAATGTCACGCCGCTCGGCTTTCCCTGGGCAACCACGGATCCGTTCCTTTTCTGCGTCCACCACGACGACCGGTATCCGAAGGGCAACGGCCGTTTCGGGCCGGCCGCCTCGCTCGCCGGGCATCAGATCGGCCAGGACTTCGTCAACTCCGACGGCTGGCGCATGTACCACGGCACCGAGGTGCCCGGCTTCCCGGCACATCCGCATCGCGGGTTCGAAACAGTCACTCTCGTGCGGCGAGGTCTCATCGATCACTCGGATTCGCTGGGTGCTGCGGCGCGCTTCGGTCGCGGCGACGTCCAATGGCTGACCGCGGGGCGCGGCATCGTGCATGCGGAAATGTTCCCGTTGCTCGACAGCGATGCGCCCAATCCGCTGGAGTTGTTCCAGATCTGGCTGAACCTGCCTGCCCGCAGCAAGTTCGCGGATCCGCACTTCACAATGTTCTGGTCGGAGGACATTCCGCGTTACATCGCTCGGGATCCGGGCGGTGCTGGCACCGAGGTGCTGTGCGTGGCGGGGCGGCTGGAGAGCATGACGAGTGTCGAGCCCCTGGTGCCGCCGCCTGATTCATGGGCCGCGGCGGAAGACAGCGACCTTGCCATCTGGACCGTGAAGATGGAGCCCGGCGCAAGCTGGACCTTGCCGGTGGCGCGCGGTGGTGCCACCACTCGCCGCACCCTGTATTTTTTCGCCGGCCGCAGCGTGCAGGTTGCCGGGCAGCTGATAGACCGTCACGCCGCGATCGAACTGCGCGGGGATCAACCGGTGGCGTTGGTGAATGGCGCTGATGTGGCCGAGTTCCTGCTGTTGCAGGGACGCCCGATCGGCGAGCGGGTCGTGCAGCAAGGGCCCTTCGTCATGAACAGCGAGCAGGAGGTGCGCCAGGCTTTCGACGACTATCGGCGCACGCAGTTCGGCGGGTGGCCCTGGCCCGATCCGGGGCCGGTGCACGGGGCGGAGCCGACGCGATTCGCGCGTCACGTGAACGGCAGGGTCGAGCGGCGCGGCTGAGGAGCGCGCCGCCTCTCTGCGACTGCCTCGCCCGTTGCCCCCCGGATGGGGGCATGCCTGAGGAGGATTCCTTCGTCCGCATGTCCGACTCATGATCGCCTGCATGATGTCGTACACCTCTGCCTGGAATGTGACTGAGGCCCCGGTTGCCCGGGAGGTTCGCGCGGTGCTGGCAAAGCATCACGTCGTCGAATCGGCTCTGCTGGATTCGATTCGGGCCCTCCCGCCGGACGAAGCGGCAAGGCTCGCGCGCGAGCTCCGTGCATGCGCCTGCCGCGGAATCGATTCGAATGAATCGATTGGGCGGGCGCCAGCCGGTGAGGGCCTCGCTCCCGTCAGCCTCGCGATGAATGCAACCTGCCAAGCGCGCCCTTCGGCTGTCGTCACTCGACGGCAGTGGACCGAGCGCCTGCGGCAACTCTTTGCTGAATCGGCTTGGGGCATCGCCACCGTGCTCTGTACCGCGTATGTCACGTGGTACGCCAGCTTCTCCTAGGAATCTTCCTTTCGCTGCTCCGTCTTCAGCACGGCTGGCACCCTGCCTCCACCAAGGCGACGTTGCTCGTGGCCACCCGCGCCGCGAAACAAATGAATCACAAGCGCGCGGTGAGTGAAGCGCGCTTGATACACCCCGGCCAGACACTGGATTCCGTCGACAGCACCAGCGGTCGAACAACGGGGCGCGAAGCCTGGCGAGCGCCGAACCTTCAACCCTACGCAAGGGAGATTCTCAAATGACGCAACTCACCGACACCTACGCCTACATCAAGCTGATCAGCGCTTCCACCGGCCAAGCCATCGTGGACGGCGCCGCGGTGGCTCCCAACCACGAGGCGGTCATCGTCCGCTACGTGGTCGTCAATGACAGCAACACGCCCACCGGCACGTTCACCGTCGTCGGTACGCTGGCCAAGGACGGCATCAACATCCAACCCCATCCGTTGCCGGCCACCCAGCTGAAGCTGCAGCCCAAGCAGGTCGTGACCTTCGAGCACACCGTGGCCATCAGTGCTCTCGACAACGTGGCTTTCGTCGCGAAGTTGCTGTCGGACGTCGGCAACTTCAACGTGGAGGAAAGCGAGACGAACAACAAGGCCACCGCATCGTTCGGCGTGATCAAGCCGGCGCGGTAACCCGCCCTGTGCCTGAGGGTCGATGAGCCGGCCTCCTGCAGGATGCCGGCCCTGCGACCTGCGAAAGCCTCACTCCAAGGTGACCATCACAGTTGCGCGGCGGTGCGCATAGCTATTCCCGCGTCCGCATTGGGGCGGCCGTCTTCCGGCAACATCGACCGCAAGCAGATAGCTCAGGGAGCAGCTCATGAGAAGCTGGACTATCCGCGCCCGCATCGTCGCCGGCTTCTTGCTGTTGCTGCTGCTGATGCTGGGAGCGGGCCTCTATGCAAGCGCCAGGCTTTCGCGGATCCATTCGCTGACGGAAGAAGCCGATCGCGACTGGATCGCGGGCCTGTATCTCGATGCCCACCTGCACGATGTGTGGTTTGGCACCCAGGTCCAGGTACGCCGGTACCTCGACACCCTGGGAACCAGCGGTGAGGCCCAGGCCCTTCAGGAACTGCATGCGCAGCGGCAGCGCCTCAAGGAACTGGTGGAGCGCTACGAAACCACCGTGTTCTCCAGCGCCGGGCACAGCAAGTACAACGAGTTTCGGGCCTCGACAGAGCGCTACCAGCGTGTGCTGGCCGACGTCGCGCGAGTTGCGCAAGAGCAGGGCAGGCAGGAGGCGGCGGCCCTCCTTGCCCGTGAAGCGCCGCCGCTGAACGACGCCGTCCTCGGTCAGCTCAGGGCATTGGCCGACTATGACCACGTGAACGCCACGTCCGGCATGCGGACGATGCGCGAGCAGATTTCAGCCACGAATCAGGGCATGCTGCTGACCATCGGCATCGCCGCCCTGGTGGCCGTGCTTGTTGGCGTGTTGCTGTTTCGCTCCATCAGTCACCCGATGCGGCAGTTGATGGGCATGCTGGACAACATCCGCCAGGGAGACTTCACGCAGCGCCTGCAACTCAAGCGGGAGGACGAATTCGGCGCGCTGGGAAGCGGCTACAACCGCATGACGTCGGAGCTCATCGGCCTGGTGGGCCAGGTGAAGAAATCAGGCATCGATGTCAACACGTCCGTGACGCAGATTGCCGCCACAGCGCGCGAGCAGCAGGCCACGGCCAGCGAGATCGCCGCGACGACGACGCAGATCAGCGCCACTTCGAAGGAAATCTCGGCGACCGCCCGTGAGCTGCAGCGCACCGTGGGCGAAGTGTCGGTCGTTGCCGACCAGACGGCGGCGCTCGCGGGCAGCGGCCAGTCCAGCCTGGCCCAGATGGAAGAGACCATGCGCGCGGTGATGGATGCCTCGGCATCGATCAACGCCAAGCTCACCGTGCTGAACGAACGCGCGGCCAATATCGGCCAGGTGGTGACGACCATCACAAAGGTGGCCGACCAAACCAACCTCCTGTCGCTCAATGCCGCAATCGAGGCCGAGAAGGCAGGGGAGTTCGGACGGGGCTTCGCCGTGGTGGCCAGCGAGATCCGGCGCCTCGCCGACCAGACCGCCGTGGCGAGCTATGACATCGAGCAGATGGTGCGCGAGATCGAGTCGTCGGTGTCGGCCAGCGTGATGGGCATGGACAAGTTCACCGAGGAAGTCCGCCGCGGCATGCAGGAGGTGCAGCGCGTGAGCGGCCAGCTGGCGGAGATCATCCAGAAGGTCCAGGCGCTCGCTCCTCGTTTCGAGGCCGTGAACGAAGGCATGCGCGCCCAGGCGGATGGGGCGGAGCAGATCAGCCAGGCGCTCGTTCAGTTGAACGAAGCCGCGCGCCAGACCGTGGAGTCCCTCCAGCAATCGAGCACTGCCATCGACAGCTTGAATGCGGTCGCCCACGGGCTGCTCACCGGCGTGTCGCGCTTCAGACTGCAGACCTGAGAAGGTGTGAACGAATCCGACATGCCCGCTCATCCCGCCCAAACGCGCCCACTCGGCGTTGCAAATGCTCGCCGTAGCCCGAGCTACGGCTGCGCTTTGCGCCTTGATTGGGCACGTTTGGACGGTCTGCTCGGACACGCCGGATTCATTCACACCTTCTGAGG
>CBINBY010000061.1:0-30393 GCA_966248995.1 uncultured Burkholderiales bacterium
CGGCTCCAGGCACGGCTCCAGGCACGGCTCCAGGCACCGCTCCAGGCACTGCTCCAGGCACCGCTCCTGGTACCGCTCCGAGTACGCCTCCGGCCGCACCTCCAGGATCCGCGCCAGGATCCGCGCCAGGAACAGCTCCCGGAACAGCTCCAGGTGCACCACCGGGCTTACCTCCGAGCGTCTCGCCGCAAGACGCACGAACCTTCGTAACGTGGAGGGACACGATCGACGACCGCCTGGCCACATTGGCAGGCAAGCAGCGCCGCATCTCCCAGCTCTATACCTTCCTGGCTTCAGCGTATGACGCGCAGGATTTCCCGGAGGTTTATTCCAGCGGAACGAATGTGACTGAGTTCGTGAATCACGCCAGCAATTTCGCTTTGGAGGTGAAAAAGGACCGCGAGAAGTTTGATGTCTACCTCTCCGAGATCAATACGTTGGAGTCGGAAATAAAAGCCTTTCGTTCCATCGACCAAGCTTTCGCCGACAAATACAAGGTCTCTCTCAAGGACTACCAGGAGCAGTATGGAGGCCCTCAGCTGGCTCAGCTGGATGAATACCTCGAGGCCACCGGGAAAAGCCAAGCAACCCTGTTGAACGCCCAGGTCGGATATGTCCAGAGTATCGATGCCAAATCCAAGGAGTTTCTGGATGGATGGGAGAAGGTGAAAGACAACGCGAAGAAGGATTTGATCTGGAGCTCAATCTTTAGCGTTGTCGACATCCTCACCGGAGTAGGAATCGGTGGCGCAGGTGCCGTCTACTTGGTGTATCGCGACGTCAGCAAGATGACGACCGCCAGGAAATGGTGGGACGTTGGAACAAACGGAGGTGACGTGGTGGATCTGGCATCTGTTGCCATGAACACCTACAACTACTTCGACAAGATCGAACAAATGGGCATTAACAAGACCGCACCGGATGTGATCAACTGGATAACGAACAAGGTCGGCAACATCACTGGTGATAACGGCAACTTCAGCGTGTTGGTGAAGAAGCTCACTGAGCACGCGAAGTGGGCCAAGGAAGAAGACGAAAGGAGGAGCAACACGCCACCGAACCCGTTCGTTCCGATCTAGAGCGATCGAGGGCACTGTCATCTTGACGGTGCCCCGACGCTCAGATCAGAAGCTGCGCCGCTGCTGCTGAAGCAGGGCAAAGCTCTGCCAGCCTGTCAGGGCTGGCAGAGCCGTTTCCGCAGCATGAACTTTGCGCACACCATGAGTCTGTGATGTGTGGCGAATGCGAGCGACGGCTTGAGCCTGTTCAAGACACAGCCGGGCGCCGCGAATCGACGAAGACGGCCAGCAAGCCTGACCGGTCACCGCAGAAACCGGGCCGACTGGCGGGATCAGGTCACCACGCCGGGCGCGGAGCTTTTCCCTCTTCGAAAAGTCTCCACCGCTCGGCCAACGCCACGTCGTACCAGGGTATGAATTCAGGGTCGTGGAGCGCCAGGCTGAGCCAGGCGTCGCCTTCCGTGACCATGAAACGCTCGGCGACGAAACTGTCGAGCACGGCACGCATCTCCGTCTGCGTCACCTTGGGGTCGTGCTTCGCGATCGCGCAGGCGATATCGCCAAAGTCTCGCGGCACGTCGCAGAACTGATAGACGAGCAATTCCAGCGGCGTCAATGGCCTGCTGTCTCGCAGTCGGTTGAAGCGGCTGTCGTAAAGCACGAAAGTACCCGAGCGATCCTGGCTCAGCACCAGGCTTCCCGCCTTCTTGTGGCTCTTCCACTCCGCGACGAATTCGTCGATGGGCCGCACCAGCGCATCGCGGTCCAGATCGTCTTGAAATGAAAAGTCGAATGTATTCACCAGATCAGCAATGACGTCGTCTGGGTAGGGATAAATCAGGCGGTGATAGCTCGCCGGTCGCCTGTCGTGAAAGCCCAGTGCCACGGAATTGGTGAACGAAGGGCTGAAACGGGTGAGCTTCATGGCGCCGATTCCTTCCGGCGGGTCCAGGTGCACCATGGCCCGAAGAAAGACCAGGATCTGCTCGTAATCGTCTCGGGTTTCTCCTGGAAAACCGTGCAGCAGGTTCCAGTAAGGCCTGACACCAGCCTCCTTGCAGTATTTCAGGCAGGCCACGTTGCCCAATGCATTGACACCTTTGTCCATGAGTTCCAAAACATGGCTGCTCAGCGATTCGATTCCAGGCTGGACGAACTCGATTCCCGCGCGCTTGTACTCCTTGACTTGCCGGCGCGAAAGGTTGGACTTGGTCTCGATGAAGAACTTGACGGGCAGCGGCTCCTTCTCGAGGTGCCCAATGAGCGGGCGCATGAACTTCGGGCTGACGATGTTGTCGGTGAAGGAGATGAACTTGAGCCCGTAAGCCGCTTGCTGCGCCTTGATTTCCTCGTGAATCCGCTCGGGCGACTTGCTCCGGTAGGCCATGTCGGAGCCATTGAGGCCGCAGAAGACGCAGTGATGGTGCTCGCCCCACCAGCATCCACGCGAAGCTTCCATGGGGAAAGGCACCTCGTCGCGCGTCATCAGCCCGTGACCGTCTACTTCCTCGAAGTAGTCGGCATAAGCGGGCACGGGCAGCGCGTCCATTTCTCGGACCGCGGAGCTACCCTGCGCCTTGAACACGGCGCCATCGGAGGCGCGCTGCCAGACACCCGGTGCCTTGACACCGGCCGGGCGCACAAGCTGAGTCAGGTACGCCGGAAAGGACAGCTCGCTCTCGCCGTCGAACACCGCATCCACGAAATCGAACAGCTCGAGGATGCGCTTGCCCACGCTGCCTTCGCACAGCGGCCCGCCCAGAACCAGCTTCCCGGCAAAGCCTGCAGTTCGCAGCTTCCTTGCCAGGGCCAGCGAGGGCATGAGCTGGTCGAAGACGCAGCTGAATCCGATTAGGTCGTAGCGGCTCCAGTCCGTCTGGCGCACGCACTCGTCGACGAAGGCATCGGCGAGATGAACGTTGCCCATCAGGTCTTCAGAAAAGCGGGCATAGGGGTGATCCGCTGCCTCTTTGGCAAAGAGGGTGGCGTACTCCTGCGGCCCGCATGCGTAGTCCCCGAAGACGGCCGAGCTGAACATCCACTCGGCAGCGAGGATGACCCTTGCCAGCTCGCTGACGATGCGGCTGAACTCGCTGTAGCGCGTGCCTCGCAGTTCCTGCGAGTAGCGGCCGTGTTCCAGCAGGAAGCGGAACCAGCGGTCGTTGAGATAGAGCACATCGCATCGGCCCACGCCTGCCTCGAGGGCCGCAGCCTTGATGGATGCCAAGCCGATCGCAGGCAACCTGGGCAGGCGCCACGGCATGCAGACCAGCGCCACTCGGAGCTGAGCCAAGTCCGCCTTCTTCCTGCTCAGGGGCAGAGCCACCGGATGGACAGACATGCGATGCGAAGCCGGTTGTAGTTGTCGAAGTAGTGCAAGCCACCGGGGGACGACAACCGAAAGCATCGGTGACGAACCACCGGCATGGATGTCTACCCGCCACGAGATCGAGGCCGCCCACGTACTCGCAGCGCGCCGCTGCACCGCGGGCTATGGCCGTGCCTGCATGGTATTTGGCCCAGCATGGCTGGTTCGCACCCTCGGTTTCCCCTAGGGTGGACCCAAACTGCCGCTGACCGGCGAGGAACGACGCGCCGGCGTGTCAGGCGCTCTCGCTGGCGACCGCGTTTTCCGCGGTGAAGTCGACCACGCGATTGCGACCGGTTCGCTTGGCGCGGTACAGCCCCTGGTCCGCCTGGTCCACGAGGTGCGGCGCGTGGGGCGCCGATTCGGTCATCTGGGCAATGCCGAAGCTCGCCGTGACCATGGGCGCATCCCCCAGCGCGATGCAGCCGCCCAGCTCGGCGGCTGCGGCGGCGCGCAGCCTTTCGGCGATGGCGGCGGCCAGGTCCGCATCAGCCCCAGGCAGCGCAATGCAGAACTCCTCGCCGCCGTAGCGGCAGATGATGTCGTTCTGCCGCACGCAACGCTTCAGGATGGAGGCAAAGCCCTGGATGACGCGGTCGCCTGCGGCATGCCCGTAGATGTCATTGATGGACTTGAACCGGTCGATGTCGGCCATGAGCACGGTGAGGGGCGTTCCGTGCCGCCGCGCCTGCTCGAACAGAGATTCGAGCAGGGGGAAGAACGCCCGCCGGTTCATGGTGCCCGTCATCGGGTCCTCGGTCGCCATGCGCCGCAGATCCGCGTTCTGCCGTTCCAGCTGCTCCTTGGAGCCGCGCAGTTCGTCCATCACGTGCACCAGCTTGCGATGAGCTTCATCCAGCGCCGTCACATCGGTGAATGACACGACGCAACCCCGCGCGCCGCCCTTGTCATCGACGACTGCGGAACAGTTGACGACGAGCTTGCGCAGCGGGCGAGCCAGCGATGCCGCCTCGTACTCGATGCCGAGATTCACCGCACCCTGCTCCATGGATGTGATCCAGGGCGGCACCTTCTCCGGAGCGCAAGGATGGAGCCATTTCAGCTCCTGTGGCCGGCGGCCCAAGGGCGTGGCGGCGCCATCCGGGCTGAGGCCGTTGAAGGCCTTGTTCGACATGACGATGCGGCCGTCCTGGTCGAGCACGATCACGCCTTCGCTGAGCGCGTCGAAGGCCATCTGCACGCGCTGAGGAACCACCTTGCCGGGGTCCAGGTACTGGAACGCCCGGCGCAAGTACAGCGCGAAGACGAGCGCCGCTGCCGTGCTGAAGAAGACCAGCATGCGCACCGGCGGCGACCACCAGGCGTTCCAGCTCATGGGCTGGAAGGCCACCTCCACCTGGCCCCATGGCATGGTCTGCCGGGGCCTGGACACCGACACGGCGAACTGCGTGCGACCTTCGGCGGCACGGTCGGAGCGCCGCCAGAGGGTCTCGTGCTCACGGGAGCCGACCACGAGTTCGCCGCTGTCGAGCCGCACGCCGATGGAACGCAGCGCGGGATCCGTGCGCAACAGCTCGGGCAGCAGCGCGGGAACGAGCGAAGCATCGAGGGAGTACTGGGACATCACGCGAGATGCCAGCTGGTTCGCGAGATGCTCGCGGCGATGCCACTCCTCCTCGCCGTCGAGCGGAAACACGCGGAACATGAGGTCGGCCGCGAGCAGCAGCGTCAGTGTCAGGGACAACAATCCAAGCGACATGCGCAAGGACGGGCATCGCACGAATCTCACTCGTCTACCTCCAGCTGCATGGCCGCAGTCTTCGGCCGCCTGGCCCGCCGGTTGCGGGCGTCCTCCTCCTGCTCCTCTCGACGGCGCGGGTCGTCGACGAGCTGGCGTTCCTTCTTGTCATCGTCGCCCTTGAGCACGGGCAGCAGATCGAAGCTTTGCCATGCCCGCACGGAAGCCAGCATGGTCGCCAGCAAGCTGGTCGACCGGCTGGTCCACCACGTCAGGCTTGCGGACAAGCCCGCGATGCCCGCGTGGACCACCCACTCGTCGAACGAGTTGCCTTGGTCGTCCTCGCCAGGGGGGTGCAGCGCCGAGACCGAGGCGACACGCCACTCGCCATCGTCCTCGACATGGTTGTGCACCGTTGCCTGCGTCGCGACCCACCAGGCCTTGATCGCGATCTCCTCGGCGAGGAGGCTGGCGCGCGAGGAGCGGAGCACCTCGTCGGTTGCGTTCTGGACGGACGCTGGCGCGCGTTCGGAACGCAACGAGAAAGTACCGGCAGTCGTGCTCTCGGTGGCGGATGAGGGTAGCGCGGCTTCCGCCGTGACGCTGATCGCACGGGGCGCGATGTCGGCCGCCGAGCGGTCTTGCGCGGCAGTTCCGTCTGGCAGGGGAATCACCACTTCGCCGTGCAACTTGCCGTCGTCCCCTGAGGCCGCCGGGATGTCGAGCGAAACCTCCTTCACATCGGTGACCGTGACCGACAGGTTCTGGCTGGTGACGAAGGTGCCGTCGGTGGCCTGGACGGTCACGTCGTAGACGTTGTCGGCATCGGCATCCCGGGGGGATTCGAAGTCGGGCGCGCGGTTGAATCTCAAGACGCCAGTCGACGGGTCGATGCTGAACAGCCCTGCATCGGCTCCCCCGATGATGCTGTAGCCAAGCATCGGCGCGGGCCGGTCGCCATCAATGGCGACCACCTTGGTGACGGCCGTCGCGTTCTCCGCCACGTTGACGGAGGCGTCGGCACCGCCGCCGTCGCTCGTGATGACAGGCGCCTGGTCGTTCACGGGGGTGATGGTGACGGCGATGGCCTGGGTATCGGCGAAGTTGCCGTCGCTCGCCTGCACGGTGACGTCGTACACGTTGTCGGTGTTCGCGTCGGCCGGCGATTCGTAGTCGGGCGCGGCTACGAAGCGAAGCGCTCCGGTGGTCGCGTCGATGCTGAACCGCGCCGCATCCGCGCCGCCCACGATGCTGTAGGTCAGCGCCTGTGCGGGCAGGTCCATGTCGGTGGCGGTCACCGTGGTCACGGCGGCGGTGTTCTCGGCCAGGCTCACCGAGGCCGTGGCGCCGCCGCCATTGCTCGTGATGACCGGTGCAGCCTCGTTCACCGCCGTCACCGTGACCGCGATAGCCTGGGTGTCGTTCAGGGTGCCGTCGCCCGCCCGCACGGTCACGTCGTAGACGTTGTCGGCATTTGCGTCGGCCGGCGCTTCGTAGTCGGGTGCGGCCACGAAGCGGAGCACGCCCGTGGCGGCATCGATGCTGAACCGCGCCGCATCCGCGCCACCCACGATGCTGTAGGTCAGCGTCTGCGCGGGCAGGTCGCCGTCGATGGCAGCCACCGTGGTGACGGCGGTTGCGTTCTCGGCCACGGACACGGAAGCCGTCGCACCGCCGCCATCGCTCGCGATGACGGGCGCGATGTCGTTCACCGGGGTGACGGTGACGGCGATGGCCTGGGTATCGGCGAAGTTGCCGTCACTCGCCTGCACGGTCACGTCGTACACGTTGTCGGCGTTCGCGTCGGCAGGTGCTTCGTAGTCGGGCGCCGCCACGAAGCGAAGCGCGCCGGTGGCCGCGTCGATGCTGAACCGCGCCGCATCCGCGCCGCCCACGATGCTGTAGGTCAGCGTCTGCGCGGGCACATCCGCGTCGGTGGCAGTCATCGTGGTCACGGCCGTGGCGTTCTCGGCCACGTTCACCGAAGCCGTGGCGCCGGCGCCGTTGCTCGTGATCACCGGCACCAGGTCGTTCACCGGGGTGATCGCCACGGCAATGGCCTGGGTGTCGCTCAGGGTGCCGTCGGTCGCCTGCACGGTCACGTCGTACACGTTGTCGGCATTCGCGTCGGCCGGCGCTTCGTAGTCGGGCGCGACCACGAAGCTCAGCGCGCCCGTGGCGGCGTCGATGCTGAAGCGCGCCGCATCCGCGCCGCCCACGATGCTGTAGGTCAGCGTCTGCGCGGGCAGGTCGCCGTCGGTGGCGGCCACCGTGGTCACGGCGGTTGCGTTCTCGGCCAGGTTCACGGAGGCCGTCGCACCGCCGCCATCGCTCATGATGAGGGGCATCAGGTCGTTCACCGGGGTCACGGTGACGGCGATGGCCTGGGTATCGGCAAAGTTGCCGTCGCTCGCCTGCACGGTCACGTCGTACACGTTGTCGGCGTTCGCATCGGCCGGTGCTTCGTAATCGGGTGCGGCCACGAAGCGGAGTGCGCCGGTGGCCGCGTCAATGCTGAAGCGCGCCGCATCCGCGCCGCCCACGATGCTGTAGGTGAGCGTCTGCGCGGGCACATCGGCGTCGGTGGAGGTCACCGTGGTCACGGCCGTGGTGTTCTCGGCCACATTCACCGAGGCCGTGGCGCCGGCGCCGTTGCTCGTGATCACCGGCACCAGGTCGTTCACCGGGGTGATCGCCACGGCGATGGCCTGGGTGTCGCTCAGGGTGCCGTCGCTCGCCTGCACGGTCACGTCGTAGATGTTGTCGGCATTCGCGTCGGCCGGCGCTTCGTAGTCGGGCGCGGCCACGAAGCTCAGCGCGCCCGAGGCCGCATTGATGGTGAAGAGCGCGGCATCGGCACCACCCACGATGCTGTAGGTCATCGTTTGCGCGGGCAGGTCGCCGTCGGTGGCGGCCACCGTGGTGACGGCCGTCGCGTTCTCGGCCACGGACACGGAGGCCGTAGCGCCGCCTCCGTCACTCGTGATCGCCGGCGGGTGCTCGTTCACCGGGGTCACCGTCACGGCGATGGCCTGGGTATCGGCGAAGCTGCCGTCGCTCGCCTGCACGGTCACGTCATACACGTTGTCGGTGTTCGCGTCGGCCGGTGCTTCGTAATCGGGCGCGGCCACGAAGCTGAGTGCGCCGGTAACCGCGTCGATGCTGAAGTGCGCCGCATCCGCGCCGCCCACGATGCTGTAGGTGAGCGTCTGCGCGGGCACATCGGCGTCGGTGGCGGTCACTGTGGTCACGGCCGTGGCGTTCTCGGCCACGTTCACCGAAGCCGTGGCGCCGGCACCGTTGCTCGTGATCACCGGCACCAGGTCGTTCACCGCCGTGACCGCCACGGCGATGGCCTGGGTCTGCGTGTACCCGCCGTCGCTCACCTGCACGGTGACGTCATAGACGTTGTCGGCGTCCGCGTCGGCCGGTGCTTCGTAGTCGGGCGCGGCCACGAAGCTCAGCGCTCCAGAGGCCGCGTCGATGCTGAAGAGCGCGGCATCGGCACCACCCACGATGCTGTAGGTCAGCGCCTGGGCAGGCAGGTCGCCATCGGTGGCGACCACCGTGGTCACCGCCGTCACGTTCTCGGCCACGCTGACCGAGGCCGTGGTGCCGCCTCCGTCGCTCGTGATCACCGGCGGCTGCTCGTTCACCGCGGTCACTGTCACGGCGATGGCCTGCGTGTCGGCGAGGGTGCCATCGCTCACCTGCACGGTCAGGTCGTAGACGTTGTCGGCGTTCGCATCGGCAGGTGCTTCGTAATCGGGCGGGGCCACGAAGCGGAGTGCGCCAGTGGCCGCATCGATGCTGAACAGCACCGCGTCGGCGCCGCCCACGATGCTGTAGGTCAGCGTCTGCGCGGGCAGGTCGCCGTCCGTCGCACTCACGGTGGTGACGGCCGTGTCGTTCTCCGCGACGCTCACCGATGCCGTGGCGCCGCCCCCGTCGCTGGTGATGGCAGGTGCCTGCTCGTTCACGGCCGTCACCGTCACGGCCATGGCCTGCGTGTCGGTGAGGGTGCCGTCGCTCACCTGCACGGTCACGTCGTACACGTTGTCGGCGTTCGCGTCGGCCGGTGCTTCGTAATCGGGCGCCGCCACGAAGCGGAGCACGCCCGTGACCGCGTCGATGCTGAAGCGCGCCGCGTCGGCGCCGCCCACGATGCTGTAGGTCAGCGCCTGCGCGGGCAAGTCGGCGTCGGTGGCGGTCACGGTCGTCACGGCGGTGAGGTTCTCGCTCACGCTGAGCGATGCGGTGCCACCACCCCCGTCGCTCGTGATCACGGGCGCCTGCTCGTCGACGGAGGTCACGGTCACGGCGATGGCCTGCGAGTCCGTGTGAGTGCCGTCGCTCACCTGCACGATCACGTCGTACACGTTGTCGGCGTTCGCGTCGGCCGGCGCTTCGTAGTCGGGCGCGGCCACGAAGCCGAGCGCTCCTGTGGCCCCATCGATGCTGAACAGCGCCGCGTCGGCGCCACCCACGATGCTGTAGGTCAGTGCCTGGGCAGGCAGATCGGCGTCGGTCGCGCTCACGGTGGTGACGGCCGTGGCGTTCTCGGCCACGCCCACCGACGCGGTCGCGCCGCCGCCGTCGCTCGTGATGGCCGGCGCATGCTCGTTGACGGCGGTCACCGTCACGGCGATGGCCTGGGTGTCGACCAAACTGCCGTCGCTCGCCTGCACCGTCACGTCGTAGACGTTGTCGGCGCCCGCGTCGAGGGGCGTTTCGCGGTCGGGTGCGGCGTTGAACGACAACACGCCGGTCACAGCGTCGATGCTGAAGAGCGCCGCATCCGCACCGCCCACGATGCTGTAGGTCAGCGCCTGCGCCGGCAGGTCGGTGTCGCCAGCGGCCACGCTGGTCACGGCCGTGGCGTTCTCCGCGATGTTCAGCGAAGCCGTAGCGCCGCCTCCGTCGCTCGTGATGACCGGGGCCTGGTCGTTCACGGCGGTCACGGTCACGGCGATGGATTGCGTGTCGGCGAGGACGCCGTCGCTGGCCTGCACGGTCACGTCGTACACGTTGTCGGTGTCCGCGTCACCCGGCGCCTCGAAGTCTGGCGCGGACGCGAAGCGCAGCACGCCGGAGCCCGCGTCGATGACAAACAGCGCCGCATCCGCGCCGCCGACGATGCTGTACGTCACCGTTTGCGCCGGGACATCGGCATCGGTGGCGATCACGGTCGTCACGGCGACGCCGCTCTCGGCCACGCTCACTGACGCGGTAGCGCCGCCGCCGTCGCTGGTGATCACCGGCGGCAGGTTGTTGACCGTCACCGTCACGGCGATCGCCTGGGTGTCGGTGAGGCTGCCGTCGCTCGCCTGCACGATCACGTCGTAGGTGTTGTCGGCTCCCGCATCGGCAGGCGCGAAGAAGTCGGGCGGCGTGTTGAACGACAGCGCCCCGGTGGCTGCATCGATGCCGAACAGCGCCGCATCGGCGCCGCCCACGATGGCATAGCTGAGGGTCTGGCCTGGCACGTCGGCGTCGCTGGCGGTTACCCACGTGACGGCCGTGGCGCCGTCGGCCACGGCCACGGACGCTGTGGCGCCGCCCCCGTCGCTCGTGATTGCCGGCGCATGCTCGTTGACCGCCGTCACCGTCACGGCGATGGCCTGGGTGTCCGTCAGGCTGCCATCGCTGGCGCGGACCGTGACTTCATAGACGTCGTCGGCATTCGCATCGCCCGGCGCCTCGCGGTCGGGGGCCACGAGGAAGCTCAGCGCGCCCGTGGCTGCATCGATGCTGAACAGCGCCGCATCAGCGCCGCCAGCGATGCTGTAGGTCAGCACCTGCGCGGGCTGGTCACCATCGGTGGCGGTGACCGTGGTCACTGCCGTGGTGTTCTCGGCCACGTTCACCGACGCTGTCGCCCCGCCGCCATTGCTCGTGATGACGGGTGCCGCGTCGTTCACGGGGGTGACGGTGACGGCGATGGCCTGGGTATCGGTGAAGCTGCCGTCACTCGCCTGCACGGTGACGGCGTAGACGTTGTCGGTATTCGCGTCGGTGGGCGCTTCGTAGTTGGGCGCGGCGACGAAGCGGAGCGCCCCGGTGGCCGCATCGATGCTGAACCGAGCCGCATCAGCACCGCCGGCAATGCTGTAAACAAGCGTCTGCCCGGGCACGTCGGCGTCGGTGGCGACAACCGTGGTCACCGCGGTCGAGTTCTCCACCACGCTGACGGCCGCGGAAGCGCCGCCGCCGTTGCTCGTGATGACCGGGGCGAACTCATTGGCACCCGCCACGTTGATCGTGTAGCTCTGGCTGCTGGACGATCCGTCCTGGCTGGTCGCCACGACGGTGATCGTATGACTGGCGGCGCTCTCGCGGTCGATGAGCGAGCCATTGGCCACACTCACCACACCGGAGAAGGTGCCGATGGCAAAACGGCCGCCCGCGGAATTGGACAGCGAATAGCTGATGGCGTTGTTCGTGCTGTCAGCATCGGTTGCATTGGCGGTGATCCCGACCGTCGTGCCATTGGCCGCGTTCTCGGTGACTGCGTTGGCCGTGGGATCGATGTCAGAAAGAACGCCGACGTTGAATTCGTTGACATCGGTGAGCGAGATGGTGAACGTCTGCTCGTCGAATCCACCACTGCTGTCTGTGGCTCGCACGACGACCGACAGGCTGGGTGTCGCTTCGCGGTCGAGGACGGCTCCGCTGGCCACTGTCACGACGCCCGTGGAGGCATTGATCGCGAAGCGGCCGCCAGCGTTGTTGGTCAGCGAGTATGTGAGCGTGTCGCCTGCGTCGGCATCGTTCGCGATGGCCCGGAACACCGTGGTGCCCGCCGTCGAGTTTTCCGGCAGAGATGCCGATGCGGCCGGGGTCTGCGACAGCGCGAGCACCTCGGCGGCAGTCAGCGCGCGGTCGAAGATCGCGATGTCGTCCATCGCGCCACGGAACTGGCGATTCTCCGTCCAGTTGGAACTGCCGATGTAGTTCCTCGTCCAGGTGGACATGTTCGGCGTGGCCGGAAGCACCACGCTGCCGATGGCCGCGCCGTTCAGGTAAAGGAAAAGCTCTCCATCGCTGTCCAGCGTGACCGCCGCATGGAACCACTGGCCGACGCGCCCGCTCAGGAAATTGGGCGCAACGAGGGCGTCAGCGAAGGAGTTGCCGCTGAACACACCCACTTGTATGTTGTTGGTCGTGTCCTGGCGCGTCAGGTAGACGTTGTTGTTGGCACTGCCAGCCCCGAAGTCGAAGATCCGCTCCCAGCCTTCGGTGGTGTCGAGCTGGTCGAACCGCACCCATGCCGAGAACGTGATCGCCTGCGTGCTCGCCACGTTGGGGATGCTGGACAGTGACACCGGGTTCGTACTGCTGTCGGCATTGGAGGTGAACAGCAGGCCGTAGGAGCCCGTCGCGCGGCCGGCGCTGGAGGAATAGGTCACCGGCGACTGCACGCTCATCGCCGGCGCACCCGCCACGAGGGATGCATTCGATCCGCCGCCCGGCTCGAACGCGTAGAGCGCCGTCTCGCCGGAGATCGTGGTGACCGCTTCGGCGACCACCGTGGGCACGGCATTGAAGCCGTAGCGTTGAAGGAAACCGTCCGTGCCGGAACGCGAGGTGTCGGCGCCCCCGGCCGTGCTGAGCCCGTCGGAGGCCGTCTGGCCGGCAATCACCACGCTCTTGCCGCTGGTCACCAGAGCGTAGCCGACGTCGGCACCCGTGCCGCCCACGTAGGAGCCGTACACCAATGACGAGCCGGAGGCATTGAACACCGCCAGGAAGGCATCGGTACCGCCACCCGCCGTGGCATCCACGGCATCGGCCGTGGTCTGCATGGTGGTGGAGGTGGTGCTGCCGGTCACGGCGATGTTGCCGTTGCTCATGACGGCCACCGCATAGGCGGTCGTGTTGGTGCCGAAACCACCGCTGTAGTACGAGCCGAACAGCCGCGAGGACGCGCCGCTGACGTTCATGTCGAACTTCGCCACGTAGGCTTCGGAGTTGCCACTCAAGACGGAGTCATAGGCGCCCGGCGACGACATTCCGCTGGAGGTGGTCGTGCCGACCACGACGGTGCGGCCAGCCGAATCGACGGCTAAGCCGTTCATCTGCTCATCGCCCGAGCCGCCGATGTAGGTGAAGTAGTTCCAGCTCAGGTTGGCGCCGAAGCGGGCCAGGAAACCGTCGGTGTTGCCACCTCCGTAAAAGGACTGCCACGTGCCCGAGGGCAAGGTCGAGGTCAGGCCTCCGGTGGTCGTTCCCACCACATGGAGACTCCCGTCCGAGTCCATCTCGATGGATCGACCCCAGGTGTCGCCCCAGCTGCGAATGTTGGTGAGCGACCCGATCAACGAAGCAGAACCGCTCACCGAAGTCTCGTACCTCACGACGTTGAGAATCTGCGTGTCCTCGGGGGCCGCAGAGAACAACAAGCCAACACTTCCTGTGACATACGCCCGGCCGAAGTCGTTGACCACCACGTCGTAATACACGTCGCGGTAGCCGCCATCCCTGCCGTAGGTGCCGTACGTAACCGCCGTGCCGCTGGCGTTGAAACGTGCCAGGAAGCCAGACGATCCGGCACCCAGCGCGGTAGCCGCGCCGTTGGGCGTGGGGAGGTCGGTCGAGTCGGTCTGGCCCGCGATGTAGGCGTTGCCGCTCGAATCCACATCGATGCCGTAGCCGATATCGCTGCTGTTGCCGCCGTAGTAGGTGATCCACGACAGCGCGCCGCTGCTCGCGTAACGCGCGACGAATGCGTCGGTGGAACCGTTGTAGGTCACGTCGCCCACCGTCGCGAACGAAGCGGACGAAGTGGTGCTGCCGGTGGCGTACATGTTGCCGGCGCTGTCCTGCACGAGGTCGCGGATCGCCTCCGTACCCGTGCCTCCGAGGTAGGTCCCGTAGTCCAGCGTGGGGTCGATGACCAGCGTGCGGCCGTGGTCGTAGGCGCCCAGCGCGAAGCCCACGCTGCCGTCTTCGCGGATGACGTAGTGGCTGTCGACCGCCTCGCGGCCATTGGGGCCCATCTGATAGCTCACGGGCGCATGGAAGCGCACGCTCTCGCCCGTGTCGCCCAGCCCGATGACGAGGTCGCCGTTGTCGGCGATGGCCAGGCTGCCCGCGCCCTCGAAGCGCCATGCGATGCGGTCGGCATCGGCACCCGGGTCGAGCACGAAGTCGTACTCCAGGAGTCCCTGCTGCTGACCGTAGTAACGCAAGGCCACGCCGTCGTAGACACCGTCGTAGCGCACGGCCCCGTAGTTCGCGATGTCGGTGTGCCAGTTCTCCTGCGCGCCCACCAGGTAGTTGCTGCGACTGGCGAGCATGTCCTCTGCCGTGGCGGCGGACGGTGTCTGTCCGCCCTCCAGCGCAAGACGCAGGGTGGTCCACTGCCCGGCCCTCTCGAACGCCAGCGTGGCGTTGCCGGCGCCGAGCAGCGCGGCGTAGCCGCTGCCGCGCGCGAGGAAGTCGACGCCCGCCTGCGCCTGCCCCACGTTCTGCTCGAAGGCCAGGAGCGCGGTGGCGGTGTGCTGCGCTTCGAGCTGCACCTCGGGTTCGATCGCCTGCGGCTGCCACGCGGCTGACGCATCGTCCGTGAGTCCGGGCGCGAGGTCGGCGGAATACAGCAGCCGGGCCTCCACGCCTTCGAGCACGGCCCGCCGCCTGGATTCGGAAGTACCGGGCTCGCCGCGGCCCCACAGGCGGCCGAGCCGAGAGAACAATCCGCGCGCGCTCATCGAAACCTCACTCTCACCCTCTCAGTCCGGGAAGGACACCCTGCAACGCAACCCCGGCGGCACGCGGTTGCCGGGGTTGGGCACCTGCAGGCGGACGCGGAAGGTGTTGCTCGCCACGTCGACGACCGAGTCGATCTGCGTCACCTGCGCCTGCATGGGGATGGCGCCTTTCATCTCCGGAAGGACGGTCGCGTTCTGGTTCACTGCGATCGTGCCGAAGCGATCGGCGGACAGGACCACCTCGATCTTCAGGGGATCGATCTGCACGACCTTCACGATCGGCTTGTCTTCCACGCGCTCCCCGGCGGACAGGAAGCGCTCCGCGACCACGCCATCCAGGGGCGAGGCGATGCTGCGCATGGCCAGCTGGGCCGTGGCCACGGACAGCTCCTTCGCCACCGTCTTGCGCTGTTCCTGCGCACGCGCGTACTGCATGGCGGCCACATCGGCCTCGGCCACGGCCTGGTCCAGCGCCTGCGCGGAGATGAAGTTCAGCTGATGAAGTTCGCGCGCCCGGACGGCCTTCTTCTTCGCCAGGTCCGCGGCCATGCGCGCCGCCTCGACATCCGCCGCGTTGGCATAGCGCTGGGTGGCCGCGCCGACGTTCGCCGCTTCGACGCTGTTCACCAGCCGCGCCACGGCCTGCCCCTTCTTGACGACGCTGCCCCGGTCGACGAGCACCTCGGACAGCACGCCGACCACGGGGCTGCCGACCCGGGCCTCGGCATGCGGCGCGAGCAGGCACCCGATGACCGCATCGCGCGGGGGCGCGTCCACGGGAGCGGTGACCGGGGCGGGGCCGGAAGCGGCGTGCGCGGTACAGGCAGCCAGCGCAAGTGCAGGCACACCCAGGAGATGGAAACGACGTCGGGCAAGGAAATGCATGTCAGTGGACCTCGGCACGAACGAGGAAAGGTTGTTGCTGCTCGGCCAGCTCGATCTCGCGCCGGACCTGCCGGCTGCGCCGCTCCTCCACGGCGCGAACCAGGTGGATGGCGAGCACGCCCATCCACGTCGGCAGCGCGCCGTCGGGGCCGGTGCAGCGCGAAGCAAGGCGGCGCCAGCGTTCGCCCACGCAGCGGCCGAGCAGGCCTTCTTCCAGGGAAAGCAGAATCTGGGCGCTCCCGGGCTGGCCGTGGCGCGCGCAGCGACCGATGAGCTGGCGATCGATGCGGGCGGAGCCGTTGCACTGGCACGAAATGACGTGCAGCCCGCCGAGCGAGGCCGCCTCGTCGCTGACCGCGATGTCGGTGCCCCGGCCCGCCATGTTGGTGGACACGGTGATGGCCCCGCGCTGCCCGGCGGCGCCCACGCGCGCGGCTTCGTGCTGGTCGTGGCGGGCATTGAGCACGACGTGCGCCAGCCCCTGGTGGGCGAGCATCGCGGCGAGCCGCTCCGACTGCATCACGGATTCGGTGCCCACGAGCACGGGCTGCCCGCGCGCATGCCGGGCAGCAACGTCATCGACCACGGCCTTCCAGCGCGCCTCGGCGCTCGCGTACACCCGCGGTGGCAGCGACACGAGTCGGCTCGGCTGCGCCGGCGGCACGCGCACCACGCGCAGGCCGTAGCAGCGCAGCAGCTCGGCGCGCGTTTCGAACAGCGTGCCGCTCATGCCGCCCAGGTGCAGGTAGCGGCCGAACAGCCGCTGGAACGTGGTCTGCCGCAGCGTCTCGGTTCCTGCGGAGAGGTCGCAGCCTTCCTTGATCTCGACCAGCTGGTGCAGCCCATGCGAGAAGGTGCGGCCGTGCGCGATGCGGCCGGTGTTGGCATCGATCAGGCGCACGCGGCCCGCGTCGACGATGTAGTGCGTATCCCGCTGCAGCACGTGCAGGGCGTGCAGCGCCAGCTCCACGAGTTCCTCCCGGTAGCGCGCCAGGCGCCACAAGCCGTCGCCGCTGGCCAGTGCACATTGCGCGGCCTTCTCCCGACCCGCAGTCGTGAGACTGGCCGGTGCGCCACGCAGGCCGGGGAGGAAGTCGTCGCCGGCACGCATGCCTGCCGCAAGGCGCAGCGCCGCGCGATGCGGTGCATGCCGGTCCGCCGTGGCCGCCGGTGCGCTGAGCACCAGTGGCGTGAGGGCCTCGTCCAGCAGCACGCTGTCGGCTTCGTCGATGAGCGCCATGCACAGCCCGGGCAGCAGGCGCGGCGCGGGCGTGCCATCCGGCGCGGGCAGAGCGTCGCGCAGGTAGTCGAAGGCCAGCTCGCGCGCCGGCACGTACACCACGTCGCACGCGTAGGCGCGCTCGCGGTCCGCCCGGTCGGTTCCGCCCTCGACGGCCGCGACCCGCAACCCCAGCGCCTCGTACACGGGGCGCAGCTCGTCGGCGTCGCGCCGGGCGAGGTAGTCGTTCGACGTGATCGCATGCACGGGCACGCCCGCGAGCGCCGCCACGGCCGAGGCAAGTGCGAGGGCGAGCGTCTTGCCTTCGCCGGTGGGAAGCTCGGCCAGCTCGCCGCGGATGGCCACCAGCGCCGCCATGATCTGCGCATCTCGCAGCGTGCGGCCCGTGATGCGCCGGATGACGGCGAGGACCAGCCCCATGCACTCCTGCACGGCAGCCGAGCGCAGGCCCAGCGCCGACATGCGGGCGCGCACCTCGTGCAGCCGTGCATGGAAGTCGGCGCTGTCGGGTGCCGGCGTCGCATCGAGCGCCCCGCGCACCTGCCGCACCTGCCTTTCGATGCGCCGCAGTCTGGCCGCCGCCACGGGGGGCAACTGCTCGACGGCACACACGGCAGCGGCCCACCACGGGTGGGTGCCATCGACCTCATCCTTCTGCGGATAGCTGCCGAGGACCAGGCCGGGGACCGGCAGGAGACGCGAGGCGGTGCCGTCCATGTCCATCGCTCAGAAGGGGTCCGCGCCCGCCGGCGTGGCGTCGGCGCTGCCCAGCCGGCTGACGAACACCTGCTTGACGCGCCGAGCGAGCTGTGCCGCGAGGGGTGCCGCCCGGTACTCGATGTGCACCCAGGCCCGGGCGCCGGCCCAGGTCAAGGGAACGGCGGGCACTTCCAGGTCGATCACGTAGTTCGACCCTAGGGATTTCGAACCGTCCGCCACGGCGGGATCGACCGCGAACGGCCCGCCCGCGCGGTCGCCGAGCGCCGGGCTCGGCAGGTCGAACGACGGCGCAGGCGTCTGCGACTGCAGAACGGCGCCGTACGAGCGCGTCTTGTCCTGCGCAAGGCGGACCTCGATGCGCCGGGGCGGCTGCACCAGCAGATCGGCATCGTTCTGCGGTATCAGCGCCCGCACGGCCACGGCCCGCCGCGGCAACACCTTGCCCAGCGTGGTGCCCCGCGCGACGAACCGGCCGGCGAGATCGTCGCCACGCGACCAGGCGAGCAAGCCGTCGTAGGGGCTGCGCACGACGAGCGCAGCCAGCAGGCGATCGACCTCCTCGATTTCCGCCACCAGCTTGCCGATTTCCTGGGCCATGGCAGCTGCGGCCGCAGGCTGCGCGAGCAGCATCGCCGAGTGGGCCCGCTGGCGGCCTTGCAGCCGCGCCTGCAGCTGGTCGCGGCGCGAGCGCAGCTCGGGGTTGCTCAGCTCGAGCAGTGGCTGGCCCACGGCGACCGTCTCGCCGTCGTGCGCCAGCACGCGATCTATGGTTCCCTCGGCGGCATTGCGCACATGCGCGTCCTCGGGGATCCAGACCACCCCCTCGGTACGGGCGATGACGGGCACCGGCAGCGCAAACAAGACGTAGACACCGACCGTGAGCAGGCACGCGACGGCGAGCGTTGCCCTCCCCCGCACCGCCCGCAGGCGGTTGCCGAACAGCGCGTGCTGGATGAGGCGCCCGCCGGGCACGAGGACGACATGCACGAGCGCGAAGACCGCCACCACCGCACCCGCGAGCAGGTACTTGCCGCCGACCCAGGTGATGAGGCCGAGGAAGAACGCGAGCCGGTACACCGCGGCCGCGATGCCGTAGCCCACGAGCCAGGGCCGCTCCCCTGGCCGCACCTGCGGCTCGCGCAGGCGCTTGTTGCCGAGGATGTAGCGCTCGCCCGCATAGCGCAGCCATGTGGTGCTGCGCGGAGCGAGGTTGGGCAGCTCCAGCGCGTCGGCCAGCAAGTGGTAGCCGTCGTAACGCATCAGCGGGTTCGCGTTGACGAGCACGGTGGACAGGCCCCCGATGGTCATCACGGCAAAGGCCGCTTCGCGCACCGGGCCGTCCTGCGCGGCCATCCAAAGCAGCAGGGCGAGAAAGGCCAGCGTGGTCTCCACCAGGATGCCCGCAGCGCTGACGAGCATGCGGCGATGCTTCTCGGGAAAGGCCGACGCCGCCGAGGCATCGACATAGGGCACCGGCACGACGAGGAACAGCGACACGCCCATCTCGCGCACCTCGCCGCCCCAGCGGCGCACCGCCAGGCCATGCGCCAGCTCATGGCAGAGCTTGACGAGCGGGTACAGCAACCAGGCCCACATCAGGTTCGAGGTTCCCAGCAGGTGCACCGCGGCATAGTCCTGCAGCGATTTCCATTGCAGCCCGCCCAGGACCACGGCCGCCAGCATCATCAGCACCCAGGCGACCAGGCTCGCACGCCGGAAGAGGATGCGCGACAGCCACGCCAGCCGCGCGAGGAGCGGGGTCGGGTCGAGCACCGGGACCTTGATCGACAGCAGGCCCAGCCCCGAGCCGCGCTGGCGCCCACCCGCCTGCCTCGGCTTGCCGAGATAGGGCGTGTTCTCGCTGATCAGCATGCCCGCCTCGGACAGGGCCGAGACGATGCGCAGGATCTCGTGCTGGCTGAGCGTGTCCTCGCCCAGCCGCCACACCAGCGCGTCCCAGATCTGTTGCAGCGACAGGTGGCCGTCGAGCCGTCCCACCAGCTCGTGCGCCAGCGCATTGACGCGCAGCTGCCGGCCGCTCACGCGATCGGAGATCACGTACCAGCGCTCCTGCCGCACCTGATGGGCGGTGATGGTCACGCTGCTCGCCAACCGCGGATGCAGCGACGCCGCGCGATGCCAGTAGGGGCTGAGGAGCGCTTCGTTCATCGTGGATGCGAAGGTTCTCTTGCCGCTCAGCCCACGTGGCGCCAGACCACGAAGCGCAGCCAGGTGGCCACGCGTTCGCCGACCAGCATCGCGAGCGGCCGATCGGCCAGCGCGAACTTCGCGTAGCCCTGCAGCCCCGGCCGCAGCCCGCTGGCGTCGGACAGCAGCTGCGCATGTCCCTCGAAGACGTTGCGTCCGTCGACCACGCTGGCCAGCGGCGTAAGCCGTTCGAGGCGGATGGACAGCGTGTCGTCCGGCCGCGCCGACAGCGACAGCCGGCCATCCATGCCCTGCCGCAGCCGCGCGACGTCCTCGTCGTCGACATCGAGCACGATGCGATAGGACGACGACGGCGCGATGACGAACAAGGTGTCGCCACGCCGCGTGGGCGCGCCGGTCTGCTGGTAGAGATCGCCCCGGATGACCACGCCGTCGAAGGGCGCGATGAGCTTGGCGCGCTCGAGCTGCTGCTCCACCAGGCGCAGCTGGGCGGCCGCCTCGGCCGCGCGAGCCTGGGCGACCACGAGGCTGCCCCGGTCCTCGCGGGCGAAGGCGTCGCCCGTCTCGGCGTTGTAGCGCGCCACTTCCGCCATCAGCCGGCGCTGCTCGTTGAGCAGGTCCGCAGTGGCCAGCGTGGCCAGCACCTGGCCCTGCTTGACCGTGTCGCCCGGCCGCACGGCCACGTTCTCGATGAAGCCGTCGAAGGGTGCGGACAGGCTTTGCTGCATCACGCCTTCCAGTCGGGCCGAGGCCGTGACGTGCGCCGGCAAGGGCGCCATGAAGACCCAGGCCGCGGCGAGCGCCAACACGGCCGTGGTCACCTTCAGCCGGGTTTCGCCGGGAGAGCGCAACCGGGTACCGAAGGAGCGCAGGTCGCGGCGCATGCGGGCGAGGGCCGAATCCTCGGCCAGTGCCTTCAGGCGCAGGAGCGGCCCCAGCGCCTGGGCCAACTGCATCAACTCGCCGCGCTCGCGGTCGCTCCACGGCGCTGCGGCATCGCGCACCAGCGTGATCGCGCCGCATACGCCTTTCGCCCAGGGCATGGGCACCGTGCACAGGGCTCCCCCCAACCCCTGGCGCGCCAGCTCGGCGTGGCGCAGCAGGATGTAGGGCCGGTCGCCGCTCGCCGCCGGAAAGCGCAGCACCGCGTGCTGCTGGAGCGCCTCGTCCATGGCGTCCCGCATGGCGCGCGCCGTGCCGAGGGCGGCATCGGGCTGCGTGCCGCCCGACCAGCCGATGATCTTCGGCGCCGCCGGTTGCGACAACCCGACGACGACATGAGCACATGCGAACCTGGCCAGGAGCGCGTTGGCGAGCGACTCGGCGCTGTCCGCCAGCGAGCCCACGGCCACGAAGCGCCGCACGTGCTGGAGCAAGGACGCATCGCCGGAAAGCAGCGGTGTCACGGATTTCGGAACCGGCGCTTCCTTGTTCACCGACGCTTCTTTGGTGTTCGGGCTCATGTTGACAACGTTTTCACGAACGCCCGCGCCTGCTCACGGCAGGCGGCAAGCTGCGTCTCCCTGAGCCTCACTGTCGCCCTAGTAACGCGGTGTGTCAGTTGAAAAACACCGGTATTGGTGACTTTCGGCCGGGTGGCGCAGGTGGCCCCGTGGATGGGGGACCGCCATGCGCCGCTGCTGGCGGCGGCTACCTCACGGGAATCGGCGTGGCGCGATCCACCGGCACCGCGGTGACCGAGTTCTGCGGCGAGCCTTCGATCAGCCGATCGGCGTAGGTCAGGTACACGAGCGTGTTGCGCTTCGTGTCGACCATGCGCACGATGCGCAGCCGCTTGAACACGAGGCTGATGCGCTCGTTGAACACCTCTTCCTGCTGCTGCAGCGCGCGAGGCACCGAGATGGGCCCCACCTGCCGGCAGGCTATGGACGCCTCGGAGCGGTCTTCGGCCACGCCCAGCGCGCCCTTGATGCCGCCGGTCTTGGCACGCGACACGTAGCAGGTCACGCCGCTGACCTTGGGATCGTCGTAGGCCTCCACGACGATCTTGTGGTCGGGGCCGATGAGCTTGAACACCGTGTCGACCGAGCCGATGGGCTCGGCGCGGGTCATGTCGGCGCAGCACAGCAAGAACGCAAGTACCAGGTATCTCATCGCGGCCCCTAGTGTCGTGAGTTGGAAATACGCGGCATTGCGGGACAGGACACCACCTTATCCAGGAATCGCCTCGCGCATGCCGGCACCCTGGCGGATGCGGAACACGCTGACGCAGTCGGCGAGCCGGCGGGCCTGCTGGTTCAGGCTGTCCGCGGCCGCCGCGCTCTCCTCGACGAGCGCGGCGTTCTGCTGGGTCACCTGGTCGAGCTGGCTCACCGCATGCCCGACCTGACCGATGCCGGACGACTGCTCCGTCGTGGCGGCCGAGATCTGCCGGATCATCCGGTTCACGTGCTCGACCTGCTTGACGATGTCGCCCATGGAGGCGCCGGCCTCGTCCACCTGCCGGGTGCCCGACTCCACCTTCTCGACGCTGGCGCCGATGAGGCCCTTGATCTCCTTGGCGGCTTCGGCGGAGCGCTGCGCGAGCGTGCGCACTTCCCCCGCCACCACGGCAAAGCCCCGGCCCTGCTCGCCCGCCCGCGCCGCCTCGACCGCCGCATTGAGCGCGAGGATGTTGGTCTGGAAGGCGATGCCGTCGATCACGCCGATGATGTCGCTGATGCGCCGCGAGGCCTCGGCGATCTCGGCCATGGTCTGGACCACGCGGCCCACCGCTTCGCCCCCGTGGGTGGCCGCCTGCGCCGCGTTCGCAGCCAGCTGGCTGGCCTCGCCGGCGGTCTGCGCGTTGGCGCTGACGGTGCTGCTCAGCTGCTCCATCGACGCCGCGGTCTGCTGCAGGTTGCTCGCCTGCTCCTCGGTGCGCTGGCTCAGGTCGGCGTTGCCAGTGGCAATCTGAGTGGACCCGGTCACGATGCTGTCGCTGGCCAGGCGGACCTGCCCCACGATCTCGGTGAGGCGGTCGCGCATGCGCCGCATCGCCGCGACCACGCTGGCCTCGTCTCCATCGCGGGCATTCATTGCCACGTCGAGTTGGCCCTCGGCAATGGCATTGGCCACGCGCACCACATCGCCCGGCTCGCCACCCAGCTGGCCGGTGAGGCCGCGGGTGATGGCCACGCCGAGCACCGCCGCCGCCAGGACCGCGATCACACACGTGCCCGTAAGCACATTGCGCGCCGTGGCGTAGTCCTTCTCGGCCGCCTCGCTGGCGAGGTTGGCGCCTTGCTCCTGGAACTGCACCAGCTCGTTGAGCTTGGCGCTCACGCTTGTGTGCAGCTCCTTCGATTCGTTCTCGATCAGGTTCTTCGCCTTCTCGTTCTCGTTGGCGCGCGACAGCTTCAACAGGTCTTCGTGCATCGCGAGGTAGCGTTTCCACTCGGCGTCAAAGCTTTCGTACAGGCGCCGCTCCTCCGGGCTGGTAATCAGCTTCATGTAGGCACTGCTGTCCTTCTGGAAGGAAGCGAGCACGGTCGCCAAGGCGCTTTCAACGGTTCTCATCGCGGCCGCGTCGGTGTTGAGGATGTGCTTGAACTCCTGGACGCGGAAGTCGGACACCGCGGTATTCATCCTGTTCACGTGATTCAGGGACGGCATCCAGTTGGTCGTGATCTCGACCGTACCGTCGTGCATCTCGGACATCTTCCACCACGCGATGGTCGTCACCGCGAGCAGCAGGATCACCAGCGCACCAAAGCCGACGGCCAGCCTGGCCGCCACGCGCATGTTCGTCAACTTCACCACCTCGGACTCCACTTCTTGAAACGCCCGCCGAGCTGGTATGCGACGCATACCCCCTACGGGCGGATAGCGCGCATATCGGTGCGAGTCTGTGCTTCTTGACCTGGAGGAAGCCTTGAATTGCGGACGTTTTCGAAGCCAGTTCCGTTGGAGCGGAGGATGCATGCAAGCCAGCGCATAGGGCCCATCACACGGGCGATCGCTGCAGCCGGCGATATGCACTGTAGTGCCGGATGGCCTGGGTCGCATGGCCCAGGCCATCATGCAGCCGCGCGGCGTTGTAGTGGGCATCGGCAAACCCGGGCGCCAGCTGCATGCAGCGCTCATAGCTCGCCAGCGCATCGGTGGCGCGGCCCAGGTCTTCAAGGGCGATGGCGAGATTGAAGTGCAGCAGCGCCTCGTCGGGCTGGTGGCCCAGGGCGGCGCGGTACAGCGACACCGCATCCTCGCAGCGACCCGCATCGCACAGCATCACGCCGAGATTGAGGTAGGGATCCACGTAGTCCGGCGCCAGGGCGATGGCGCGCCGGTAGGCCGCTTCAGCCGTGGCGGGGTCGCGCGTTTCGAGATCGACGCCGCGCTGGAACAGCTCGCCAGCATCCGCCTCAACCTGCGCGGCCGGGGGCTCGCCGGGTGCCGCTGCCGCAGACGCCTTGGCCACGAACGCCACGGTCTCGCCCGCAGGCACGAGCTCGAAATCGATGAGCAGTTGCCCGGAATCCGCGTGCCACTGCGTGCGCCCCTGGCGCACTGCGATCTGGTTGCCCACCGCCGTGATGCGCAGGCCCGACAGTGGCAGTTCGCTGGGCAGGGTGGCCTTGAGCCGGCGCAGGGAGCGCAGGATCTTGCGCGGCGGGATGTGAGCGCATTGCAGGCCGTGCGCGGTGCGCAGCAGCACCACGTCCTGGAAGCTGAAGCGGTATTCGTTGCGCTTGCCGCGACTGGGCGTGACGAAGCCGGAGGCGACCAGTCCGCTGATCACCGCCCGGGACATCCCCAGCATGGCCTGGAGGTCCCGCACGCTGTAGGTCTGCATTCAGTGAATGTGGATGACGCTGCGGGCTATTTGCGTGCACGTGCGCGGGCCGGGGCTTCCTGCGCAGCCGGTGCGGGTGTCGCACGGCGAGCTCCCTTGCGCTCCTTGGGCGCCTCGGCCACCGGGGCGGGCGCCGGGGCCGCCTTGGCGCCGCCCTTGCGGCCGGCGAGACTCGCGCGCAGCGCCTCGGTCAGGTCGATGATCTGCCCGCCCGGCTCCTCGTGCGGCTCGGTAACGACGACCTGCTTGCCCTCGATCTTGGCGTCGATCGCCGCGTGGATGCGCTTCTTCTCCTCGTCCGCGAACTGCCCGGGTTCGTAGGTGTCGGCCGAAATCTGGTCGATGAGCTGCAGTGCCAATTGCAGCTCGGGGGCCTTGACGTCGGCATGCTCGATGTCGAGGTCCTTCATCGTGCGCACTTCGTCGGCATAGAGCAGCTGCTGCAGCACCAGCCCGTCTTCGCCGGGGCGCACCTGCACCACGTACTGCTTGCCCTTCCACGCCCAGCGTGCAAGCGCGCAGCGGCCGCTTTCGCGCATGGCCTGCAGCAGCAGCTGATAGGGCTTGGCGCCGCGCTTGTCGGGCGCCAGGTAGTAGGCCTTGTCGTAGTAGATGGGGTCGACCGCCTCGGTCGGAATGAACGACACGATCTCGATGGTGTGGCTGGCCGCCTCTTCCAGCGCCTTCAGCTCGTCGGAAGTGAACGTGACGTAGCGATCCTTCTCGAACTCGTAGCCCTTGACCATGTCGGCACGATCGACGACCACGCCTTCCTTGATGCACACGTACTGCTGCTTGAGGCGCGAGCCGCAGTTGTGCAGGAGGTTGAAGCTCACGTTGCCCGAGCTCTCGGTAGCCGAGTACAGCTTCACCGGGATGGAGACCAGCCCGAAGCTGAGCGAAAGCGATGCAATGGAACGAGCCGCCATGCCTGCCCCCTGTCACCAGCGAACGCCGAATCGGAAAAGGTTAGCGCCAAAGCAAATGCGGCTCTCGCTCTGGGGCCTTGAAGGCCCCGGGCGGCGTGCAGGTGTCAGCGCTCGCGGCCTGCGCGGCGCAGCACCTGCATCACCGGCTCGGCCAGGTACTGCAAGGCCGTGCGCTCTTCGCCCCGGATGTACACCTCGGCCGGCATGCCGGCCTGCAGCTTGACGACGCCGCTGCGGGCCAGTGCGTCCGGATCGGCCTCGACCAGCGCCACGTAGTAGCTGCGGTCGGTCGCGCGGTCCACCGTGCGATCGGGCGCGACGTAGAACAGCTTGCCTTCGACGAGCGGCGTGATGGGCTGCTTGAACGCGGTGAAGCGGATGTCCGCACGCTGCCCCTGCTCGATGCGGCTCACATCCTCGGTGTGGATGTGAGCCTCGACCACCAGGCGGGGGTTGCGGGGCACGATGTCCGCGATGGGTTCGCGCGGCGAGACCACGGAACCCGGCGTGGTGAACCTCAGACCGATCACCTCGCCGGCCACCGGCGCCACGATGACCTGCCGGGTCGATGCATCCGCCGTCTTGCGCTGCTCCTGCTGCAGCTCGGCCAGCCTCGCAGCGCTGGCCTTGAGCTGATCGCTCGCCTGCTGGCGATAGTCGCTTTCCAGCGACTTGATGCGCAGGTCGGCGTCGATGAGGCGCTGCTCGGCACGCGCGAGCTCCGAGCGGCGCTCCTCGAGCTTCACGCCATAGTCCGCCACCCCAGCCTCGAGCTGCGAGACGCGGGCGGCGGAGATGTAGCCGTCGTTCTGCAGCCGGCGATGCACCTCCAGCTCCTGCGCCTGGTGGGTGAGCGACTCGGTGGCACGGGCGATCTGCTCGCGCAGCGACCTGGCCTCCTGCAGCACCTTGGCCTGCTGAGCCCGCAGCAGCGACGATTGGCCGACGATGGCGTCGCGCCGGGCGCTGAACAGGGCGCGCTCCTTGGCCATCTGCGCCGCCACGCGCGGGTCTTGCCGCGAGGCGTCGACCACATCGGCCGGAAAGCGAACCTCCGCAGCGAACAACTGCTCGGCTTCCAGCCGCGCCAGGCTGGCACGTTCGGCATGCACGCGGTAATTCAGGCGATTCAAGTCGGCGTCCACGGACACATCGCCCAACACCAGCAGCGGCTCGCCCTGGGCCACCTGCTGGCCATCGCGCACCTTCACTTCGCGCACGGTGCCGCCTTCGGCATGCTGCACGACCCGGCGATCGAGGTCGACCTTGACGAAGGAGTTCGCGACCACCGCCGACGACAGCGGCGCGAACGCCAGCCACGCCGCCAGGGGCACGAACCCCAGCACCAGCACGGCCAGCGCCGCGCGTGCAAGCCGGCGCGATTCGCCGACGTGCTGGGCGAGCGAGTCATGAGGGACAGGAGCGCCCCCTTTGGGCAGCCGGGCGCTCATGACGCACTCCCCTCGCGCAAAATGTAAGCACCTTGCGCCGCATCGGCGTACGAGCGCCGCATCGGCATGACCATGGGCGCGGCGGCCGTCTGCGGAGCCGGTTGCCCCTTGGGCTGCAGCGACCGCATCACCTCGGCCGTGTCCCCCTGGCGCTGCACCTTGCCGGACTCCAGCACCAGCATCTTGTCCACGTGCTGGATGAGGTTCGTGCGGTGCGTGACCACGATTACCGTCGCCTGGCCGCGCAGGGCCGCCAGCGTCTCGGCCAGGGCCTGCTCGCCCTCGGCGTCGAGGTTGGAATTGGGCTCATCGAGGATGACGAGCTTGGGGTCACCGTACAGCGCGCGAGCCAGGGCGATGCGCTGGCGCTGGCCCGGCGAGACCACCGCGCTGTGCGGGTCGATCATCGTGTCGTAACCCTGCGGCAGCGAGAGGATCATCTGGTGAGCCCGCGCGCGCTGGGCCGCCAGCACCACCTGCGCGGGATCCACCGCCCCCAGTCGGGCGATGTTCTCGGCCACGGTGCCCTTGAAGAGTTCCACGTCCTGCGGCACGTAGCCCAGCCAGGGGCCGAGGCTCTCTCGCGGCCACTGCGCGAGATCCGCACCCTCCAGGCGCACGGTACCCGCGGTCGGCCCCCACACGCCGGTGAGCAAGCGCAGCAGGGTCGACTTGCCCGCGCCGCTGGCGCCGATGATGGCGAGCGACTCGCCCGCGTCCAGCTGCAGCGAGACGCCAGCCAGCAGCAGCTGGTCGCTGCCGGGTGTGCGGTACACGAGCTGGTCGGCCGAGAGGCGACCCGTGGGCGCGGGCAGCGACATGCGTTCAGGCGCTGCATCGCCGGCCGCGAGGAGCTCGCTCAGCCGGGCGTAGGCGCCGCGCCCTTCCGCGAGGATGCGCCAGCTCGCCACCACCTGCTCCACGGGGGCAAGCGCCCGGCCCAGCAAGGTCGTGGTCGCGATCATCACGCCGGAACTCGCTTCGCCCCGGATGACGAGATACGCCCCGAGCGCCAGCATGAAGGCCTGCACCACCTGGCGCACGGTGCGGGTGAACGCCGCCATGGCAACAGTCTTCACGGCAGTCGGCCGCTGCAATTCGGTGACCTGTGTGTTCTTCTGGCGCCAGCGCGCGATCAATGCATCCGTCATGCCGAGCGCCTGCGCAACCTCGGCGTTCTGCAGCGACGCTTCGAGATAGCGTGTGGCGCCCATGGCCGCGCTCTGCACCGCCTCGATTCCACGCCGCGTGATCCAGTCGTTGACCAGTGCCAGCGCGAGCATCAGAGCCGCCGCGCACGCGGCTGCGACACCGAGCATGGGATGCGCGAGCCAGATGACGCCCAAATAAACCAGGACCCACGGCAGGTCGAACAACGCCAGCAGGCCCTGTGCAGAAAACAGGACGCGCAGCGACCCCACGTCACGCATGCTCTCGGGGCTGCCGCGGCCACTACGCCGCGCGCCTTGTGCCACGGCGATCCGCGTGACCACCGGCGAGAGGGTCTCCTCCACGATGTTGCCCGCCACGCCTTGAAGGCGCGAGCGCAGGTAGTCGAAAGCCAGCATCAAGGCGAGCGCGACGCCCACACCGATCGTCAGCATGAGCAGGGTCTCGAAGCTCTGGCTGCTCAACACGCGGTCGAAGACCTGCAGCATGAAGATCGCCGGCACGAGCAGCAGCACGTTGACCAGGAGCGACAGGCCCGCCACATACAACAGCGGACGCTTGAGGAGTT
Source organism: uncultured Burkholderiales bacterium (assembly GCA_966248995.1). GTDB lineage: Bacteria > Pseudomonadota > Gammaproteobacteria > Burkholderiales > Burkholderiaceae_C > Albitalea. Next base: position 28,724 of record CBINBY010000061.1, read on the forward strand.
GGAGCAGGTACTGCATGGCGCGCCAATCGAGGTGCGGGATGCTAGAGCGCCCTCCTTGCGCGCATGCGGAACGAAGTCACGTGCCGCACTGCGTGCTCTCAGGGCTGTGCGAAGCGCGAGCGCAACCTCGAAGCGCCTGTCGGATCGATTCGTGTCGGGACAGCGCGGGGCTGGAGATGAACGAAAACGAAGCGGAGCGCTTATCGCACGAGGGGGGTGTCGTCATGCAGAGGAAATCACGAAGGATCGTGGCGCGATCAAAGCGCCCCGCGCCTGAGGGGGCAGGCGTGCAAAGGCCCACTCCTACATTCCGTTGCACTTCATCGCGACGCTACCGCCACAGGAGTATTCATGGCCAGCACCCCCACCAACGGAACCACCGTTTCCTTCAGCAATACGCCACAAGCCACGAGCGACTGGTTCATCGTCGACCAGAACGGTGTCCGCCTCAGCGAGGACAGCGTGCTCGGGGGGCAGCCGATCATCCTCAACGTGATGGCCAACGACCTTGGCGGCTCGGCGAAGACCTTGTACTCCGTCGACAACGGTTTGGTCGGCACCACGGGTCTGACCGGAAGCACCGATCTGCTGACGAAGGATGCGGTGGGCGTGGTGGAGACGAGCCTGAAGGGTGCGCGCATCTGGATCACCGGCGACGGCAAGGTCGCCTACGACGCCGGCCCCCTGGCTGCTCAGCTGCAGAGCCTGTCGGCCAACCAGTACTTCGAAGACACCTTCACCTATGCGATCAAGCTCGGCAACGGCACGCTGAGTTGGGCCACGGCCACGATCCGCATCGCGGGGGCGAATGACGGGCCCGTGGCCGCCACCTCGGCCGCCACACTCGCTGCCACCGCGCAGGAGGATGTCACGCCCATCGTCACCGGGCAACTTGTGGCGACTGATGTCGACAGCGGCGACCACCTGCACTGGAGCGTGCAGGGCGACGGCACAGGCGCCTACGGCACGATCGCGGTCGATGCATCCGGCCGGTGGACCTATGCGCTCGCCAACAGCCGCGCCGACGTGCAGTCCCTGGCACCGGGAGAGACCCACGCAGAGCACTTCACGATCCGCGCCATGGATGACTTCGGCGCCTTCGTCGACCAGACGGTCACCGTCATGATCCTCGGCACCAACGATGCGCCGGTCGTTGCCGGCACCGTGAGTGGCGCAGTCGATGAGGACAGCGCTGCACTCACGCTCGATGCCTTGGCACGAGCCAGCGATGTCGATGCCGGCACCACGCTGACCGTCGTCAGCCTACCTAAAGAGCTGCCGGCCGGGGTGAGCTTCGACGCCGCCACGCACAGCTTCACGCTCGATCCGAGCCATGCGAGTTTTCAGTCACTTGCGGCCGGGCAGACGACTACTGTGACGGTGAGTTATGCGGTCAGCGATGGCATGACGAGCACGCCGGCCTCCGTGAGCTTCACGGTCACCGGCACCAACGATGCGCCGGTCGTCAGCGGTGCCGTGAGTGGCTCGGCCGACGAGGACAGCGCCGCACTCACCCTCGATGCTCTGTCCCACGCAAGCGACATCGATGCCGGCACCACGCTGACCGTCGTTAACCTGCCCAGTGAACTGCCTCCCGGCTTGAGTTTCGACGCCGCCACGCACAGCTTCACGCTCGATCCGAGCGACGCGAGTTTTCAGTCGCTGGCGGC
>CBINBY010000062.1:0-30284 GCA_966248995.1 uncultured Burkholderiales bacterium
TCTCCATGGCCTTGGTGATCTTCTTGGTGTTCTCCACCGATTTGATCTTGCCGCGTATTTCCTTGCCGACCGCCATGATCGGGGCTCCTTTGTCAGGCGAACGACTTCTTGAATGCCTCGATCGCGCGCGTCAGCTCGCCCTCAGCGTCCTTGTCCAGGGCCTTGTCCTTCTCCAGCTTCTGCAGCAGGGCTGCGTGGCTGGACTTCAGGTGCTGATGCAGGCCGTGTTCGAAGGCGAGGACCTTCTTCACGTCGACATCATCCATGTAGCCCTTGTTGACCGCGAAGATCGAGGCAGCCATGAGACTGATGGGTAGCGGCGAGTACTGGGGCTGCTTGAGAAGTTCGGTCACACGGGCGCCGCGATCCAGTTGCTTGCGGGTGGCAGCATCGAGGTCGGAGGCGAACTGCGCGAAGGCGGCCAGCTCGCGGTATTGCGCGAGGTCGGTCCGGATACCGCCAGACAGCCCCTTGATCAGCTTGGTCTGTGCGGCACCGCCCACGCGGGACACCGAGATACCGGCGTTGATGGCGGGTCGGATGCCGGCGTTGAACAGCGAGGTCTCGAGGAAGATCTGACCGTCGGTGATCGAGATCACGTTGGTCGGCACGAAGGCCGACACGTCACCGGCTTGCGTCTCGATGATGGGCAGCGCGGTCAGCGAACCCGTCTTGCCCTTCACTTCGCCCTTGGTGAACTTCTCGACATACTCGGCATTCACGCGCGCCGCGCGCTCCAGCAGGCGGGAGTGGAGGTAGAACACGTCGCCAGGGTAGGCTTCGCGGCCCGGAGGACGGCGCAGCAGCAGCGAGATCTGGCGGTAGGCCACGGCCTGCTTGGACAGGTCGTCATAGATGATGAGCGCGTCCTGGCCGCGGTCGCGGAAGTATTCGCCCATGGTGCAGCCGGAGTAGGCCGCCACGTACTGCATAGCCGCTGACTCGGACGCCGAGGCGGCCACGACGATGGTGTATTCCATCGCCCCGTTCTGCTCCAGCGCGCGGACAATGTTCTTGATCGTGGACGCCTTCTGCCCGATGGCGACGTACACGCAGGTCATGTTCTGACCCTTCTGGTTGATGATCGTGTCGATCGCTACCGCAGACTTGCCGGTCTGGCGGTCGCCGATGATCAGCTCACGCTGACCACGGCCGATGGGCACCATCGTGTCAATGGCCTTCAGGCCGGTCTGCACCGGCTGGCTCACCGACTGGCGCGCGATCACGCCAGGCGCCACCTTCTCGATCACATCGGTCAGCTTGGCGTTGATCTGGCCCTTGCCATCAATAGGCTGACCCAGCGCATTGACCACGCGGCCCACGAGTTCAGGCCCCACGGGCACTTCCAGGATGCGGCCAGTGCACTTGACCGTGTCGCCTTCGGAAATGTGCTCGTACTCGCCCAAAATCACCGCACCCACGGAATCACGCTCGAGATTGAGCGCCAGGCCGAAGGTAGGCTGGCCTTCCGAGGTGGCGGGGAACTCCAGCATTTCGCCCGCCATCACGTCCGACAGGCCATGGATGCGGCAGATGCCGTCGGTCACGGACACCACGGTGCCCTGGTTTCGAATGTCCGCCGTGGCACCCAGGCCCTCGATGCGGCTCTTGATCAGTTCGGAAATTTCAGCGGGATTCAGTTGCATTGCTTTCTCCAGTCGCGGGCCAGAAACGGCCCCGCCGTTGGAACGCTGGCGTCACGCGGTCAGCGCGGCCCTCATTTGCTCGAGACGGGCCCTGACCGAGGTGTCCAGCACTTCGTCCCCGACCACCACGCGAATGCCGCCGATCAGCTGCGGCTCCACCACCACGTTGGCGTTGAGCTTGCGATTGAAACGCTTTTCCAGCGAACCCACTACGTCGGCAAGCTGTGCGCCGTCGATGGGGAATGCGCTGTAGACGGTTGCGTCGGACACGCCGCTTTGATCGTTGACCAGCGCCCGGTACTGCACCGCGATCTCCGGCATGACAGCCAACCGGCCGTTGTCGATGACCGTGCGCAAGAGGTTCTGCACGGGCGAAGAGAGCGCGACCGACCTGAGGCCGCCGACGGCCACGTCGTAGACGGTGACCGGATCGACTTTCGGGTTGTCGGCAAACTGGCGCAGCTCCTGCAAGCTGGTCACCTGGGCCAGGGCGTCGAGCTGGTCAGCCAGCTCGCGCGGAGAGATCGGGCCCGTGGCCTTGAAAAAGGCCTCGGCATACGGGCGCGCAATGGTTGCAAGCTCGGCCATGTTCCTACTCTTACAGCTCGGTCTTCAGCCGACCTAGCAGTTCGGCATGCACACCGGGATTGACTTCCCGGCGCAGGATCTGCTCGGCCGCGCGGATGGCGAGGGCCGCCACGTCGTCGCGCAGCGCCTCGCGGGCACGGAGCATCTCCTGTGCAGCCTCGGCCTTTGCAGCAGCAACGATCTTGGCGCCTTCCTCGCTGGCGCGAGCCTTGGCGTCCTCGATCAGCTGCTGCGCGAGGCGCTCAGCATCGGCCAGACGCTGGCTCGCGTCGTTGCGGGCGGCCGACAGCTGCTCCTCGACGCGCTTTTGAACGGCAGCCAGATCGGACTTCGCCTTGTCGGCGGCAGACAGCCCCTCGGCGATCTTCTGAGCGCGCTCATCGAGAGCCCGCGTGATGGGCGGCCACACGAAGCGCATCGTGAACCACGCCAGGATGAAGAACACCGCGAGCTGGGCCAGCAGGGTTGCGTTGATGCTCACGGCAACACCTTTCTTGCAGCTAGGTTTGAGGGTATGGCGGCGATTACTGGAGCACGAAGGGGTTAGCGAAGGCGAACATCATCGCGATACCCACGCCGATCAGGAAGGCGGCGTCGATCAGGCCGGCCAGCAGGAACATCTTGGTCTGCAGCTCGTTCATGAGTTCGGGCTGGCGGGCCGCCGATTCCAGATACTTGCTGCCCATGATGCCGATGCCGATACAGGCACCGATGGCACCGAGGCCAATGATCAGACCAGCGGCGAGAGCGACAAGACCAAGAACGTTTTCCATGGATGACTCCTAGTAGGGAAGAAAGGTGATGGTGGAAAGGAAAGGGGCGCCTGTCAGTGCGTCTCGTGCGCCTGGCCGACGTAGACCAGGGTCAGCATCATGAAGATGAAGGCCTGCAGGGTGACGATCAGGATGTGGAAAATCGCCCAGCCGGCGCCAGCAATCACATGGGCCAGCCACAGGGACACGCCGGTCAATGAGGAGAAGCCTGCGGCGCCCATGAGCGCGATCAGCATGAAGATGAGCTCGCCAGCGTACATGTTGCCGAACAGACGCATCCCATGCGAGACCGTCTTGGCGACGAACTCGATGATCTGGAAGACGAAGTTGAACGGCCACAGAACCGGGTGAGCACCGAAAGGCGCCGACACCATCTCGTGCATCCAGCCACCGAAGCCCTTGATCTTGACGTTGTAGTACAGGCACACGAGCAGCACGCCAATGGACATGCCGAGCGTGGCCGAAAGGTCGGCTGTAGGTACGACACGTTGATACGCATGATGCGGATCGCCACCGGCTGCGCCGTAGATCCACTCCCAGGCGCGCGGAATGAGATCCACCGGAAGGAAGTCCATGGCGTTCATCAGCCAGATCCAGATGAACACGGTGAGCGCGAGCGGGCCGACGAACTTGCGCGACTGGGCGTTGTGCACGATGGACTTGGCCTGGTTGTCCACCATCTCGAGCACGATCTCGACGGCCGCCTGCAAGCGCCCGGGCACGCCGGAGGTCACGCGCCTGGCCACGCGGAGCAGCACCCACAGCCCCAGGACGCCCACGAGCAGGGACCAAAAGAGGGTGTCCAGGTTGAACACCGAGAAATCGATGATGCCGGTCTGCTCTGCGGAGCGCAGGTGCGTCAGGTGGTGCTGGATGTACTCGCCAGCGGTGGGACCGTGGGTCGCGTGTTCAGCTTGAGCTTCGGCAGCCATTCTGGAGTCAGTCTGTTTGTCGTTCAACCCAGCGGACGCTGCTGCCACAGCAGCGCCAGCCAGTTCACTTTCACGCACACGATCATGGTGACCAGCAGCGCCAGCCAGCTCAGATCGAGCACCACTCTTGGAGCGGCCACCAGCATGGCAACCGCCGCAGCAATCTTCACCATCTCCCAGAACATGAACCCGAACACGGCTGCGCCCGGATTGGAACTGGTTCGCCGGGTCATCCCGCGCGCCAACAAGGCGTTCGGAAGGACCGTGGCAGCCGCACCATACAGTGCCGACCATGCCGTGCCGCTGCGGCTTGTGATGACCCACGCAATGGCGGCACACACCAGACCGGCAGCGGCTTGCGCCGCAACCACCCGCCAAGGCGACGTCGGCGGATGCTCGGCCCTCCAGGCCTGCGCCTCATCGGGCGTCAGGGACTTGAAAGGCGGCTCCTCCACCGAATCGTTCCCGCTGCCGTGGCCTCGGGAGTCACCCCAGTGTTGATTCACGGCAAATTCACGATCGGTGTCAGCAAAGCCGCGGGATTATAGACGTACAAACCCCATCGTCCGTGATGGTTCCAGCGCGTGGTGACGAGCAGGCCAGTGCTTGAGCCGCGGCACGTTTGCGCCAGAGCAAATGCCATCCACTGTCACACCCTTGACGCTGCCCGGCACGCGCGACATCCCGCGCGCCCATCCCGCGCGCCCATCCCGCGCGCCCATCCCGCGCGCCCATCTCGCGACACGGCTCAGTGACCCAGGTTCGCCGGAAGCCCGGGCACGTCGACGCGCACGGACAACACGCAGCCGGCCCACGGCTGCTCGGCCAGTTCTGCCGGGGGGCGGTTCTCACGTGAGGTGGTGATATACACCGTCCTCAAATCGGGGCCGCCAAAACAAGGCATGGTGGGGCAACGCACCGGCAAGCGCAGCTCACGCAAGCACTCGCCGCTGGGCGCGAGGCGCAGCAGGCGCTGGCCTTCAAACATCGCCACCCAGTAGCAACCTTCGGCATCGACCGCGGCACCATCCGGGCGCCCGCCGTAGTGCGCCAGATCTTGCCCGAGTTGCTTCTCGGGAAAGCGGGCGTAGACACGGCGGTTGGAGAGGTCGCCGGTGGCAGGCTCGAAGTCGAACGCGTAGATGGTATGCGCTCGGGTGTCGCTCCAGTACATGATGCAACCGTCGGGGCTCCACGCCAAACCGTTGGAGGTTGCGACACCTCCGGCTCTGCGTTGCAGCCGCCCTTGCTCGTAGCAGTAGAGCGCGGCCCATCGCGGCTCGCGCGGCTCATAAAGCGTACCGACCCAGAAGCGGCCCTGCGGGTCGCACTTGCCGTCGTTGAAGCGCTCTCGCGCGGCGTCGTACGGCGCGGGCGCCAGAAGCCTGCGCTCGCCCGTGGCGGGATCGAAGCGCCAGAGTCCGTCGCGCATCGCCATGACGAGCCCGCCATCCAGGCACGGCGCACAGCTGCCAGGCTCGCAGTCAAAGCGCCATTGCGCGAGATCTGTGCCGTCCGAGTGCGTGCGGTTGAGCGTGCGCCCGGCAATGTCGCACCAGTAGAGGCACTGCTCCCGCGGATGCCAGAAGGGCGATTCACCCAATGCGCTGGGCAACGCGACGGCGACTTGTACCGCCGGATCGGGATCGAGCATCACAGCAGCGCAATATCGAGGGTCATGGTCGCGTGCAGAGACTCCCCAGGTTCGAGCGTGCGCAAGCCGTGCGATGCCGGATCCGCCATGTGGATCGCGTTGCTGATGTGGCTGACCGGCTCGACGCAGAACCATTCCTCATCGCGCGGCGTATAAACCACGAGGTAGCCTAGCGAGGATCGCAGCTGCAGCGACAAGACTTCGTCGCGCAGCCGCGCGGGCCCGGTCCAGCCTTCAAAGACGTGGTCGAAATTGAGATGCGCCACGTCGGCGTCGATGCCGGGCTGGGCCACCTTGCGCACCGGCAGCCCGGTGGCGTCGCTGTCCCAGCGATCGCTACACTCGGCATGCAGGCGGCTGCGCAAGCGGCGCGGGAAGTACGGATGCCATCCGAGCCCCGCGGGCTGCGCGGTGGCACCGGTGTTCGCGATGCTGATCTGAGCAAAGAGCGACTGGGGCGAGAGCGAGTAGAACTGACGGGCCTCGAAGGCGAACGGCCAGTGGCCGTCGGGCTCGTGCACGAGGCGAAGCTCGATCTCGGCGGCACTGTGCGAGACCACTTCCCACGGGCGCGTCCATCCGAGGCCGTGCAATGAATGGAGGGGGTCGCCAAAGTTCGACAGCGTGGTGTGATCGCGGCCCCTCCAGCGGAACCGTCTCAAGCCCAGCCTGTTGGAATACGGCACCAGAGGGAAGCAGGCGGACAGGCGCGCATCGGCGAGTTCACCTGGCAGAGTGGACCTCAGGACAGGCGTGTCTCGGTGCCACAAGCCGGCTATGCAGCCACCAAGGTCAGGCCGCAAGGCCAAGCGCAAGGCGCCTGCATGCAATTCGTAGACGGTGGCGGACATGGTGTTCGTCGTCATGGCATGGCGAAGGCGTTGGCGCAGGCGCGCGCTCAGGACGCGGGCTGCTCGGTTCCGGCGGACAGCGAATGCACATGCTCCGAACCCGGCGTGCGCAATGCCGAGATGGCGGCCTGCGCAGCACGGATCATGAAGCCGATGTCCGACGCGACGGCCACAAAGTCGTATCCCAGGGCGCGGTACTGTGCAACCGTTTCCGGACTTGCACCCAGCGTGCCAATGGGGCGGCCCAGCAACTTGCAGCGCTGCACGGCCTGGGACATGAGCCGCATCACGGCCGGGTGAGTCGGCTCGCCAATGTGGCCCAGGGCGGCGGAAAGGTCGCCAGGACCCACGAAGAGCGCATCCACACCGTCGACCTCGGCGATCTCGTCCACGCGCTCGACCGCCAGTGGCGTCTCGATCTGCGCGATGACGCCGATGTTCTGGTTGGCGCCACGGAAGTAGTTCGGCAGCGTGCCAAACCGCGCGGCCCGGCAGCCGCCTGCCATGCCGCGCACGCCCTCGGGCGGATAACGGGTCGCCGCTACCGCACGGCGCGCCTCATCACCGTTCTGAACGAACGGAAACATGAGCGTCGACGCGCCGGCATCGAGCACGCGCTTGACCACCACCGGCTCGTTCCAAGGCACGCGCACCACGGGCAGCATCTTGGTCCCGGCCAGCGCCTGCAGCACCTGCACGACACCATGCACGTCCAGCGGCGCGTGCTCCATGTCGACGAGCCCCCAGTCGAAACCGCACCAGCCGATGGCCTCGGCCACAAGCGGGCTGGCCGAAGTGATCCAGGTCCCGACGGGAGGATGTGCACCGGAGGCCTTGAGCAACTGCCGGAATGCGTTCATTGCAATGTCCTCCCTCCGGCGACGAGCCGGGTCAGTACTGTGATGGCGTGACCCCGAGCGTGGCCTTCAGGTAGTGGGCGCCGGGAATGGGGTTGTAGTAGTAGGGCGGGATTTCCTCGAAGCCCAGCGAGGCGTACAGCTCGCGTGCGGCTTCCATGTCATCGAGTGTGTCGAGCAGCACTTCGGAGTAGCCAACACGCTGCGCCTCGTCGAGCAGGGCCTGCGCCAGCACGCGACCGAGCCCGAAGCGGCGAAACGCCGGACGCACATACAACCGCTTCATTTCGCAGGCGTTGGCGTAGTCGCACTCGGGGGCCGGGCGCAGTGCCCCGCAACCGGCCAGCGCGCCGTCGATGAAGGCAAGCTTGAGACAACCGGCCGGGGACTCATAAGCGCCTGGGAGCGATGCCAGCTCATCATCGAAGTGCTGGAAACACAGGTCCACGCCCAAGCTTTGAGCGTACTCGCGAAACATCTCGCGCGCGGAGGCGATGAGTTCCGGGCTATCCGGGTCTACCAGACGTATCTCTGGGGCGTCCATCCGGGATGGCGGCGACTGCGGGAAGGCGAGTTTAGCCCCCGAGACTGACGATCCAGGCAACCCCGGCGGCGCACAGGGTCAACAGCACGGCGGCTGCACCACGCGCCCCCCAATGGTCAGCCGACGCCGGCACGCCCGCCGGCAGCAGCTTGTCGCCGGACACCATCGCCTGCACCAGGCTGCGGCGACCCGCGCGCAGATAGACCACGATGGCCGCCACGTGCAGCACGGCGAGCCCGACGATCAGCCACTGGCCCCATGACTTGTGCCAGGAAGTGGCGGCGCTGCTGATGGCGCTCGACACGAACTGGATGAGCGGCCCCGTGCTGGCGATCTCGTCATCGGCCACCAGGCCGGTGGCGACCTGCACGGCAAGGATGCCCAGCAGCGCAAACACCGACAGCGCGCCGAGGGGACTGTGTCCCACCTCATGGTGCTCGCCGGCGCGGCTGCGACCACTCAGGTAGCGCAGCACGGCGGCCGGTGAGTAGATGAAACGCGTGAAGCGCGACCAATACCCGCCGACCAGCCCCCACACGAGCCTGAACGCCAGCAGCGTGAAGACGACATAGCCGAGCCGGAAGTGCCATTCGAGCGCATTGCCGCCGATCTTGGCCGTGATGACGGAGCCGACGACGCAGACGGCGAGCACCCAGTGGAAGAGGCGAGTGGGCAGATCCCAGACACGGGTCGGTGCGGTACTCATGTGGGCGTAACCCTCCGTGGCAGACATGAAGCGAAGTCTGGAACAGGCCGGACGCCACCCGTACGCCGGATCTGCTCCATTCCGTCAGTTTTCCACTCGTCCTTACCTGAGCGGGAACATGGCGAAGAGGCAGCTCCGTAAACTTCGCGGCGTTGGCCGCGGCCCAACCACGGACAAATGCCCCCTAATCCACCTCATACGTCGGGATCACTGCTTCATGAAGAAACTGATGTGGGCCGCCGCCGCGGCAGCCGGTCTCGCCACCGCGCTGCCCGCCGCGGCTCAATTCGCCAAGGCTGAAGACGCCATCAAGTACCGCAAGGCCTCGTTCACCGTGATGGCCTCGCATTTCAGCCGCATCGGGGCGATGGTTCAGGGCAAGGCCCCCTTCGACGCGAAGGTTGCGGCCGACAACGCCCAGCTTGCAGCGCTGCTCGCGCCCTTGCCCTTCACCGCGTTCGGCGAAGGTACCGACAAGGGCGACACCCGGGCCAAGCCAGAGGTCTGGAGCCAGAGCGACAAGTTCAAGGCCGCCGCAACCAGGATGCAGGAAGAGATCGCCAGGCTGAGCGCCGCCACGAAAACGGGCGACCCCGGCACCATCAAGGCCGCTTTCGGCGGGGTGGGCCAGTCCTGCAAGTCCTGTCACGACAGCTTCCGCAAGGAATAGCGGGCGTCGCGGCGAGGACCAAACCGAACGATCCGGTCCTCGCCTCCACCTCTTGGCCACCACCCGCGGCCTTGCCGCGTGAAGCGCATCACGGCCGGCCAAGCGCATCCAGTACCATCGGGGACCACCGGCACCGTCGTGCCGGTTGATCGCGGCTTTGTTCAGGCCTGCCGGGTGGCACCCCTCGCGTGCACCACCATCCGACCCCCGAACCCTCACCTTCGATGCGCCACTTCCTTGTTCTCGTTGCCTTGTGCCTTTGCGGCGCAGCGGCGACCGCGCAATCCCAAGCCGACCCGAATACGGGCAGCGGTAGTTTCATCACCCCAGGATACGGCCCTTCCGGAACGGCGCAGCGGCCCTCCGCCCTGCCAGGCAGCGGCCTTTCCACGCCAGCCGGGCCGTCGGAGGCGCCCACCCTGCGGACCCCCGCCACGCCGATGCGGCGTGAGGGCGCGATGGAGCCGAGCATTCGCCGGCTCGATCTCGCACCACCGAGGCCGAGCGAGTTCCAGAAGTTCGTCGAAACGGCCACAGGGCGGCGGCTGCAGGTGTTCGGCGCCAACTTCTTCATCGAGGCGGCGGCGGCGCAAGGACCTCTGGATAACGTGCCCGTCTCGGCCGACTACGTGATCGGGCCGGGCGACGAGCTGATCATTCGGGCGTGGGGCGCCATCGAGGTGGATTACCGCGCCCTCGTCGATCGCAACGGGCAGATCCACCTGCCCAAGGTCGGCAGCTTCAACGTGGCCGGCGTGAAGGCTTCGGACATCGAGCGCCATTTGCGCAGCCAGGTAGGCCGCGTGTTCACGAACTTCCAGCTGAATGTGACGCTGGGGCAGCTGCGTGGTCTGAAGGTGTTCGTGGTGGGCCCGGCCTTGCGGCCGGGGGTGTACACGTTGCCGAGCCAGTCCACCATGCTCTCGGCGGCGGTCGCTGCCGGCGGCCCGGGCCCCAACGGCTCCATGCGGCGCCTGCTGCTCAGGCGTGACGGCCGGGTGGTGTCCGAGCTCGACGTCTACGACTTCCTGGTGCAAGGCGACAAGTCCCGTGACATCCAGCTCATGCCCGGCGACGTGGTGGTGTTCCAGCCTGTCGGTCCTCGCGTGGCGGTCACCGGCGCTCTCGAAACGCCGGCGATCTACGAACTCAGGAGCGCGCAGGAGCCGCTGCGGGAGGTGCTGCGCTATGCCGGCGGCGCGCCTGTGCTGGCCAACCCGAGCCGCGGCCAGCTGGAGCGCATCGACTCCGCGCAACCGCAGGCCCCGCGGCTGGTGCAGGAGTTCAAGCTCGACGACGCCGGCCTCGCCACGCCGCTGCGCGACGGGGATGTGGTGACGCTGCTCGAGATCTCCCCGCAGTTCGCCAATGCCGTGACGCTCAGGGGCCACGTAGCCCAGCCGCTGCGCTACCCCCACACGGCCGGCATGCGCATCCGAGATCTGATCCCGGACAAGGAGGCGCTGATCTCGCGCGACTTCTATCGCCGCAAGAACATGCTGGTTCAGATGATGGAGGAGGACGACGAGTTCGACGCCACGACGCAGCGCAGGACACCCGGAACGATGGCACCCCGCACGGGAAGGCCGGGCGCGACGCAGCCCTGGACGAACGGCAACGGCGGCCAGGGCGGCATGGCCATTCAGCCTCCCAACGGTATCGCGCCCGGTTCCGCTTCAGGCGATGCCGCCGCGGCTTCGGCCGGCATGCCTCAGCCTTGGATGCAGGACTCGTCCCCCACGGCAACCGGCTCGACTCGCCGCATGGGCCGAATGCCAGGCGTCGAGGAGGACACGGCCCCACCGCGGCCTCGCAAGCCACCTGCGCCGCTGTTCGACGAGCTGAATTGGGACTATGCGGTCATCGAACGCCTGAACCGCAAGGATCTGACCACGCAGGTGATTCCCTTCAACCTCGGCCAGGCGATCCTGCATAACGACCCCGCGCACAACATCGAGCTGCTGCCGGGCGATGTGGTCACGATCTACAGCCAGAAGGACATGCGCGTGCCGGTCGCACGACAGACGCGGCTGGTCTCGCTGGAAGGCGAAGTTGCGGCACCCGGCGTGTATCAGCTGCTCCCCGGCGAAACGATGCGCGCCCTGCTCCAGCGCGCCGGCGGCTTCACGCCGCAGGCGTATGTGTACGGGCTGGAGTTCACCCGCGAAGAGACCAAGCAGCGCCAGCGCGAGAACCTCGAAGCGGCCATGGCCCGGTTGCAGGCACTGTCGGCCACCCAGGCGGCGCGCGAGGCAGCCAACCGGCGCGACGACACCTCCGCCGACCGCAGCGCGGCCATCAGCAACTCGGCCACACAGGCGCAGCTGGCCCGGTTGGCGCAACTGCAGCCCAACGGCCGCATCGCGCTGGAACTGCAACCCGACACGCGCACGCTGGAGGGAGTGCCCGACGTGCCGCTGGAGCACGGCGATCGCATCATCGTGCCGGCACGGCCAGGGTTCGTGACGGTGGCCGGCGCCGTGGCGAACAACAACGCCTTCCTGTGGAAACCTGGGCGCAGCGCCGGGGACTACGTGCGTCTGGCCGGGCTGGACGAGGCGGCCGACCGCTCGGCGATGTTCATCCTGCGGGCCGACGGCACCGTCAGCAGCGGCAACGACCGGCGCGGCTTCTTCGGCTTCGGCGGCATCGAGTCGCAGGCGCTGCACCCGGGCGACGCCGTCGTCGTGCCCAGCCAGCTTGACTACGAGACCTGGGGCCGCGCGCTGGTGCGCAACCTGAAGGACTGGTCGCAGATCTTCTACCAGTTCGGACTCGGCGCAGCGGCCATCCAGACCCTGCGCAACAACTGAGGACGGCATGAGCGCGTCACCCCTGCACTCCACGCACGAGCCCATCGACGAGGAACTCGATGACGACGGTCCGCAGATCAGCCTGGTGGACCTGCTCACCTGGCTGGGCGAGGGCAAGCGGCTCGTCGGCGCCGCCACCGTCATCGCCGGTGGCGCCGCGCTCGCGGTCGCCTTGTCCATGCCGCCCACCTACACCGCGCGAACCACGATGCTGCCCCCCGCCTCGCAGCAGCAAAGCGCGTCGGCCGCGGCAGTGGCGGCCCTGGGGTCGCTGGGCGGCCTGACCGGCGGGCTCACGCCGAAGACACCCGACGAGCTGTACGTGGCCTTGCTCAAGAGCGACAGCGTCGTCCGGGCGCTCGACGAGCGTTTCGAGCTCCGGCAGCGCTACCAGGCGAAGACCTACGAGGCCTTGCGCAGGACGCTTCCGGCATACGTACGCGTCACGCCAGACAAGAAGAGCGGCGTGATCACCCTGGAAGTCGACGACAAGGATGCGACCTTCGCCGCGCAGCTCGCGAATGCCTACCCCGATGAGCTTACCAAGGTGCTGGGGCGGCTGGCCGTCTCGGAGGCGCAGCAGCGGCGCATGTTCTTCGAGCAGCAGCTCAAGGAGACGAAGGAGCACTTGATCCAGGCCGAGCAGGCCCTGCGGAAGGTGCAGGAGAAGTCGGGCGTCATCGTGCTGGACAAGCAGGCCGAGGCACTCATCGGCGGCGCGGCGCAGCTGCGAGCACTGATTGCCGAGCGCGAGGTCCAGCTGAAGGTGCTGCGGATGTCGGCCACCGAGCAGAACCCGGACGTGATGCGTCTCTCGTCAGAGCTTCGTGCTTTGCGGGCCGAACTGGCCCGCATGGAGTCGCGCAGCGGCGGCGAGGCCGGCAGCGCGGTGGACATGCCGGTGGGGCGCCTTCCGGAGGCCGCCATCGACTACGTGCGCGCACGCCGAGAGGTCAAGTTGCAGGAGACGCTGCTCGAAAGCATGGTGCGCCAGTACGAGATCGCCAAGCTCGACGAAGCCAAGGAAGGCCCAGCGCTGCAGCAGATCGACAAGGCGCTACCGCCCGACTACAAATCCAAGCCTTCGCGCGCACTCATCACGCTCGCGGGCACGCTGCTCGGCTTCCTCGCGGCCAGCGCGTACGTCGTCTGGCGGCGCTACACGACCCTATTGCACGAGACGGATCCGAGCCGCGCGCAGGCCTGGACGGGTTTGCGCCAGGCCTGGCGGTGGCGCCGCTGACCGGGCCCCCAGGACAGGCGCGCAGGCGCTGAGCCATTCGGCATCCTCCAGGACCTGAGCCAGCAGGGCCACGCCCAGCTCGATGCGGTCCGGCGTTTCCGTGACGAAGGACAGGCGGATGCTGTGGTGCTCCGCGGCACCGGCATGGAATGCCGCCCCGGGCACGAACGCGACGCCGCGTGCAGCCGCGTGCGGCAGGAGCTCCGCGGCATTCAGATGCCGAGGCAACTCCACCCAGAAGAACATGCCCCCAGCCGGCACCGTCCAGCGACAGCCGGGCGGCATGTGGCGCTTCAGCGCAGCGGCCATCGCATTGCGCTGAGCGAGGTAACGCCTGCGTACCTGCGGCACGTGCGTATGGAGCAGACCGCTGCGGATCACTTCGTGGACCACGCGCTGATTGAAGCCGGGCGTGCGCAAGCCAGCCGCCTGCTTG
The DNA here is from genome assembly GCA_966248995.1 of uncultured Burkholderiales bacterium. Classification (GTDB taxonomy): domain Bacteria; phylum Pseudomonadota; class Gammaproteobacteria; order Burkholderiales; family Burkholderiaceae_C; genus Albitalea. Next base: position 13,714 of record CBINBY010000062.1, read on the forward strand.
GCCTCGAGAAGCTTGGGAAACAGCGTTCTGGGGGCAACCACATAGCCGAGCCGCAGCCCCGGCGCGAGGGTCTTGGAAAAGGAGCCCAGGTAGATCGTGCCCTCGGGACAACGAGCGGCGAGCGGCGCGGGTGGCGGGGTGTCGTACCACAGGTCCCCATAGGGGTTGTCCTCGACCACCGGAAGGCCCAGCGCCGTCGCCCAGGCCATGAACGCATAGCGACGCCCCGCCGGCAGGCATCTGCCGCCCGGGTTCTGGAAGTTGGGCAACACATAGACGAAGCGCGCGTCGCCAGCCTCCTCCAGCGCCTGCGGGAGCGGCCCCTCGTCGTCGCAAGTCAGCGTGACGTACTCGGGCTCGTACGGCGAGAAGGCCTGCAAGGCACTCATGGAAGTGGGCGACTCCACGGCGACGCGGCTGCCCGGATCGATCAGCACCTTGCCGACGAGGTCCAGCCCCTGCTGGGAACTGGTGGTGATGAGCACCTGCGAGGGGTGCACCACGAGCTTCTGCGCGGCCAGATGCTCCGCCACCCATTCGCGCAGCGGGCCATAGCCTTCGCTGGACGCATTCTGCAGCGCCTCGCGTGGCGCATCGTGCAGCACACGCTCGCTGGCCTCGCGCATCGCATCGACCGGGAAGCTTTCGGGCGACGGCAAGCCGCCAGCCAAGGAAACGATGTCGGGTCGTCCCGACAATCTGAAGATCTCGCGGATTACCGAAGGGCTCATGCGCGCAGCGCGCCGCGCCGTGTGGAACTTCATGATGTCGTCCTCCTGCTTTTTCTTCTTCGCGCGAGCGAGCACCGGGACTGCGGCGCCTGGGGTGCGGCGCCAGCGCAGTGGACAAGGGGCCTTGCGACCCCGGGGTGAAGCTCGCCGCTCGTGGCGCCGGCATCAGCCGCCCGGGATCCTCGATCGCCATCCGGCCAGTCTAGGCACAGTGTCCAATACAGTACCAGTACACTTTTCCACCACATGAGTACGTACTGTATTGACCATACAGTCAGCACATGAAGCCCCAACCGCCCACTCACGCCGCACTCTCGCGCGGCGCGGACACCACGCTCACCGAGCAGCTGGCCGCGCGCTTTACCGAGCAGATCCGCCAGGGACTGCTGGCACCAGGCAGCCGACTGCCCTCCGTGCGCGAGTGCGCGCGTCGGCACGGGGTGAGCGCCTGCACGGTAGTGGCCGCCTACGATCAGCTTCAGGCACAAGGCCTCGTGGAGGCGCGCCGCCAGCGGGGCTTCTTCGTGCGCGAGGCTGCGCCCGAGCCGCGCCGTTCGATCCCCGACAAGCCGCCACGCCACGGGCCATTGCCGGTGAGCGCCACCATGCTGATGCGCGGCATGCTGCAAAAGCCCGGCGACCACCCCATGCCCGGGCACGGCACCCTACCGGTCGAATGGCTGGACCTGCCCATGCTGACCGCGGCGCTGCGCCGGGTGGGCAGCAGCGCCGCGCACACTCCGTATGCCCTGCAGTACGGCGAGGCGTCCGGGGACACGCGCTTGCGTCGAGCTTTGGCCGCACGGCTGGCCGACGTTGGCGTGCCAGCCGCGCCCGAGCAGATCATCACCACCGTGGGCGCCACGCACGCGCTCGACGTGGTAACCCGCACGCTGCTGCGTGCCGGCGACAGCGTGCTGGTGGACGAACCCGGCTGGTCCGTGGAGTACGCGCGCCTGGCTGCCCTCGGCCTGCGCACGCTGCCGGTTCCGCGCGGCGAGGACGGGCCCGACCTCGCGGTGATGCAGCGCCTCATCGAAACGCACCAGCCGAGGCTGTACATCACCGTGTCGGTGCTGCACAACCCGTCCGGCGCATCGCTGTCGCTGGGCGCCGCACACCGGGTGCTGCGCCTGGCGCAGCAGCACGACCTCCACATCGTGGAGGACGACACTTATGTCCACCTCGCGCCGGCGCATCTGCCGCGCATGGCGGCACTCGACGCCCTGGAGCGCACGATCTACGTGTCGGGTTTCTCGAAGATCCTCGCGCCCAGCTGGCGCGTGGGCTTCGTCGCCGCCCCGTCCTCGCTGGTCGACCGTCTGGTGGACACCAAGCTGCTCAGTACGCTCACCACCCCCAGCTTCACGGAACAGGCCCTGGCGCACTGCCTCGAGCACGGGCTGCTGCGCCGCCATGCCGAGCGCGTGAATGTGCGGCTCGACGAGGCCCGGGCCCGCTCGGTGCGACTGGCCGAATCGCACGGCTGCCGATTCGCCGCACCGCCGCGCGGCCTGTTCGGCTGGGTCGACGTCGGCGCGGACACCGAGCGGCTGGCCCGTGTCATGCTCGACGACGGCTGGCTCCTGGCACCGGGCGCCCTGTTCCACGCCACGCCGCGGCCCACCACGCTCATGCGCATCAACTTCGCCACGACACAGGACGCGCGCTTCTGGCATGCGCTCTCGCACGCGCGCGAGGGGCTTTGATTGGCCCGACGCCCGGCACCCGCTACAGTCCGTCACAGTCACCCGCACGCACGATGTTCGAGCCCACCATCCCGTTCGGCGAGCCTGAGCTGATGCGGGCGAGCGAGTACCGCGAATACCTGAGGGAACTGGACGAGGACGCCGCGCGCGAGGGCGCGATCTCGCGCATCTCGTCCCTGAGTCCGTCGCTGCGCGCCGACCTTCAGCGCTTCGAAGCGGCGGGCGGCACCTCGGAAGTGCTCGAAGTGGTGGCGGCCTGCGTACGCCACGCCAAGCGGGTGACCATTCAGCTGCAGTGCGACGACCGGGTCGTGCCGCTCACCGTCTTTCCAGACGAGAGGCTGGTGCACTGCCCATTGACGATGAACCAGCTGTTCGCCAAGCCGCTCACCGATCTGCGCGTCATGCATGTGGAGCCGGCCGTGCTGCGCCCGCCGGGCGATGCGCAACGCGAGCTCGTGGGCGAAGAGCGGCTGCACTTCCCGCTGGGGCCGCTGCTGTGGGAGCTGGCCATTCGCGGTGCTCGCAGCGAGCCGCTGCCCGAGATCGGCGGGCCCGCCGTGTACCGCGTGACACCGGGGCTGAACGTGGAGGCGCTCGCCGTTGCGGGCTCGCTGCGCTCGGCGATCGAGCGACTGCGCAACGAGACCTGCACACTGAGCGACATGGCGCAATGGCCCGGCATGGACCGCGAGCGCGCGGCACGCCTGCTCAATGCGCTATACCTGCAAGCCGGCCTCATGGTGAGCCGGTCGCACCCGGACGCAATCAACGAGATCTGGAAGCGTCGGTAGGCCAGCCATCGCCAGCAACCGGATATGCGTCACCCCGAGGCGCGTGCGCCCAGCTCCTCCCAGCGCTCGAGTGCGCTGGTGAGTTCGTCGTCGATCTGCGCGTAGCGCACCTGGGCCTGGGCCGCGCGCTGCGGGTCGGTGGCATAGAGCTCGGGCTTCGCGAGCAGATCGCCCAGCTCGTGCTGCTCGGCCTCCAGGGCTTCGATGAGGCCCGGCAACTCGTCCAGCTCGCGCTGCTCCTTGTAGCTGAGCTTGCGCGGCCTGGCCACCGGGACGGAGGCCGCCACGGGCCGGGGCTTGTCGGCAGGCTTGGGCGCCGCGGCCTCGCGCAGGGCGCGTGAGCGATCGCACTGGGTCCTCCAGTCCTCGTAGCCGCCTTCGTACTCACGCCAGAACCCCGGTGATTCATCGCCTTCCCACGCGATGGTGCTGGTGACCACGTTGTCGAGGAAGCGCCGGTCGTGGCTGACCAGGAACACCGTGCCGGCGTAGTTCTGCAGGAGTTCCTCCAGCAGTTCGAGCGTGTCGATGTCCAGGTCGTTGGTCGGCTCGTCGAGCACGAGCACGTTCGCCGGCAGTGCGAACAAGCGCGCCAGCAGCAGGCGGTTGCGCTCACCGCCCGATAGCGTGCGCACAGGCGAGCGTGCCCGCTCGGGATCGAACAGGAAGTCGCCGAGGTAGCTCATCACGTGCTTGCGGCTGCCTCCGATCTCGACCCAGTCGCTGCCGGGGCTGATGGTGTCGGCCAGCGTGGCTTGCGGGTTCAACGCACTGCGCATCTGGTCGAAGTAGGCCACCTCCAGCCGCGTGCCCCGCCGCACCGTGCCCGAGCTGGGCTGAAGTTCGCCGAGGATGAGCTTGAGAAGCGTAGTCTTGCCGGCGCCATTGGGGCCGATGAGGCCGACCTTGTCGCCGCGAAGAATGGTGGCGCCGAAGCGGTCAACGACGAGCTTGTCCGCGAAGCGCATGGTCACGTCTTGCAGTTCGGCGACGATGCGCCCGCTGGGCACGCCGGCATCGAGCTCCAGCTTCACCTGGCCCAGCGACTCGCGCCGCCGCTCGCGCTCGCCACGCAGGCGCTGCAGCCGCTGCACGCGGCTCACGCTGCGAGTCCGCCGGGCCTCGACGCCCTTGCGGATCCACGCCTCCTCCTGAGCGAGCAGTTTGTCGGCACGCGCGTTGGCGAGCGCCTCGGCGGCGAGTTGCTCCTCCTTGACCCGCTCGTAGGCGCTGAAGTTGCCGGGGTAGCTACGGATCGTGCCGCGGTCGAGTTCGATGATGCGCGTCGCTACCGCATCGAGGAAGGCGCGATCGTGGGTGACGACGATGGCACTGCCCGCGAAGCCGCGCAGGAGCTCCTCCAGCCAGCCGATGGCGTCGAGATCGAGGTGGTTGGTGGGCTCGTCCAGCAGCAGGACGTCAGGCACCGCGACCAGCGCCTGGGCCAGCGCGACGCGCTTGGCGAGCCCGCCAGAGAGCTCGCCCACCGCGCGCTCGCCGTCGAGGTGCAGCCGCGCCAGCGTGGTGTGGACGCGCTGCTCCCAGTTCCAGGCATCGAGTGCCTCGATGCGCGTCTGCAAGGCGTCAAGATCGGTGCCGCTGGCATGTGCCTCGTACTGCGCGCGCAAGGCCTTGGCCTCGTCCACGCCGACGCTCACGACATCGAACACCTTCGCGGATGGGTCGAACTGGGGCTCCTGCGGCACGTAACGGATGCGCAAACCTTGCGTCATCTGCAGCAGGCCGTCGTCAGGCCGCTCGAGCCCGGCGACGATCTTCAGCAACGAGGACTTGCCCGCCCCGTTGCGGCCTATGAGGCCCAAGCGCTCGCCGGTCTCGAGCGAGAACGACGCGGCGTCGAGCAACGCGACATGTCCGTAGGCGAGGTGGGCATTGGAAAGGGAAAGAACAGCCATCGGTGCGGACCCCTTCAGCGCGCGGACAGCGCCGCTTCCAGCGCATCGAGGAACATGCCGGCCACGTGGAAGCCGGTCTGCTGCGAGATCTCCTGGAAACAGGTGGGACTGGTCACGTTGATCTCGGTCATGCTGTCGCCGATGACATCCAGGCCGATCAGGAGCAGCCCGCGCGCGGCCAGCACGGGCCCGATGGCCTCGGCGATCTCGCGATCACGCGCCGTGAGCGGCTGCGCCACGCCCTTGCCGCCGGCGGCAAGGTTGCCGCGGATCTCGCTGCCCTGCGGAATGCGCGCCAGCGAGTAGGGCACCGGCTGCCCGCCGATGATGAGGATGCGCTTGTCGCCCTGCTTGATTTCCGGGATGTAGCGCTGGGCCATCACGGTCTGTGCACCATGGCGGTTGAGCGTCTCGGTGATGCTGCCCAGGTTCAGCCCGTCGGGACCGACGCGGAAGATGCCCATGCCCCCCATGCCGTCGAGGGGCTTGAGCACGATGTCGCGGTGCTCGTCGTGGAAACGCTTCACCGCGGCCTCGTCGCGCGTGACGAGGGTGGGCCCGATGAACTGCGGGAACTCCAGGATCGCGAGCTTCTCGGGATGGTCGCGCAGCGCGGCGGGAGAGTTGAACACCCGCGCGCCTTCGCGCTCGGCCTGCTGCAGCAGGTGCGTGGCGTAGAAGTACTCGCTGTCGAAGGGCGGGTCCTTGCGCATCAGCACCGCATCCACGTCGGACAGCGCCATCTGCGGGGTGTCGAGCTCGCGGAACCAGTCGTGCGGATCGGCGGTGAGCTCGATGTGGCGCACGCGTGCGGCGACGCGCTGGCCGCGCTCCCATTGCAGCTCCCGAGGCTCGCAGACCAGGAGGGCGTGGCCGCGCCCGGCCGCCTCGCGCATCATCGCGTAGGTGGAGTCCTTGTAGGTCTTGAAGCCTTCGAGCGGATCGGCGATGAACAGTAGTTTCATGGCGCAAGTGTGAGGGGGTGAGTCGACTTGGGCCGGCTCTGCGTCGACTCAAGAGAACGCAGGCCGACCATTGGACCAGCCCGAGCCGGGCAACGCTCAGAACTCCAGCTTCGACCCCAGTTCCACCACCCGATTGGTCGGCAGGCTGAGGTAGTCGGCCGCCGCGGACGCGTTGCGGTGCATGCCGGCGAAAAGCTTCTCGCGCCAACCCGCCATGCCGGAAGCCAGCGTGGGCACGATGATGTCGCGCGAGAGGAAGTACGAGGTCTGCATGTCGTCCAGCGGGAAGCTGCGCTGGGACAGCAGCTTGAGCGCCTGCGGCACGTCGGGCTCGTTCTTGAAGCCGAAGTGCAGGGTGACCTGCCAGCAGCCCTGCCCCAGGGACTGCATCTGCGCGCGCCGGTCGAAGGGAATCCATGGCACCTCGTGGTGCTTGACCGAGACGAAGAGGTTGTTCTCGTGCAGCACCTTGTTGTGCTTGAGGTTGTGCAGCAGCGCATTCGGGGTGATGTCCGGCTCGCTCACGAGGAACACGGCCGTGCCCGGCACACGTGCCGGCGGACTGACGAACACGGTGTCCAGGAAGGTCTTGAGATCGATCGAATCCGTGCGCAGCCGCTCGGCCATGAGCGCGCGACCCTCCTTCCAGGTCATCATCAGCGTGAACATCACCGCGCCGATCAGCAGCGGGAACCAGCCGCCTTCGAGCACCTTCACGATGTTGGCGCTGAGGTACGTCAGGTCGATCAGGAAGAAGAAGCCGGTGGCGAGGATGCACACCACCCAGGGCAGGCGCCAGCCGTAGCGGATGACGAAGAAGGTCATCACGGTGGTGATCGTCATGTCGATCGTGACGGTGATCCCGTAGGCCGAGGCAAGACGCCCGCTGGAGCCGAAGCCGATGACGGCGAGCACGATGCACGCGTACAGCGCCCAGTTGACGAAGGACACGTAGATCTGACCCGTCTCGCGCACCGACGTATGCGAGATGCGCAACCGCGGCAGATAGCCCAGCTGGATCGCCTGCTTGGTGATGGAGAACGCGGCGGAGATGAGCGCCTGCGAGGCGATGACCGCAGCGCAGGTGGCCAGCGCGATCAGGGGGTACAGCGCCCAGCCGGGCGCCATCTCGAAGAAGGGGTTGGTCACCTTGTGGGGCTCGCGCAGCAGCAAGGCGCCCTGTCCGAAATAGTTGACGACCAGCGCAGGCATCACGAGCGCGAACCAGGCCAGCCGGATCGGCCGCTTGCCGAAGTGGCCGAGGTCGGCATACAGCGCCTCGGCCCCGGTAATGCACAGCACGGTGAAGCCCAGCGCGACGAAGGTGACACCGGGCTGTTCGAAGGCGAAGCGCAAGGCATGGTGCGGGCTCAGGCCCCACAGCACCTCAGGCGTGCGGATCACGTGCACGAGGCCCAGCAAGGTCATCACGACGAACCACAGCGCGGTGATCGGCCCGAAGAAGTTGCCGATGCCGCCGGTGCCGTGCCGCTGCAGCAGGAACAGGCCCGTGATGACCACCAGCGACAGCGGCACGATGTAGTGCTTGAGCGCGGGCGCGGCCACCTCCAGCCCCTCAACGGCACCCAGCACGGAGACGGCCGGCGTGATCACGCCATCGCCGAAGAAGATGGCCGTGCCGAAGATGCCGAGCGCCAGCAGCCGCGCGCGCAGTTGCGGTCGGTGCTTCACCGCCTGCGAGGCCAGCGCCAGCATGGCGATCAACCCGCCCTCGCCGTTGTTGTCGGCGCGCAGGATGAGACCCACGTACTTCAGGGACACAATGACCGTGAGGCTCCAGAACACGAGCGAGAGCACGCCGAGGATGTTCTGGGGAGTGAGCGGCACGTGGCCGGGCGCGAACACCTCCTTGACCGCATACAGCGGGCTGGTGCCGATGTCGCCATACACGACGCCCAGGGCACCCAGGGTCAGGACCGCCAGGCTGGATCTCTTGCGATGCTGGATCACGTTGCGCCGCGGCGCGTGCTGGCCGCGGTGCCTTGTTGTGAAGCCGCGATTGTGCCTAGGGCGGTGAGTCGGAAGGTCGTGCCATAGAGATTTGCCCAGATGGACAAGATGTGACCGACGAGATGTGACCGACGAAAGGGCCCGATGTCAAAGGTGGCATCGCCTCCCTCTCGGCGGGCTCCCTACTCGTACACCTCGGCTTCAGGGTCCGTGGCCTCCAGCTCGTAGCTGGCCGCCACCATCGCCAAGCGCGCGATCACGCCATACATGTAGAAGCGGTTGGGCGCGCTGGCCCCCGGCTTCATGCCCGGCCGGGGTAAATGCGTCGATTCCGCGAAGGCCAGAGGCACGAAGCTCGCACCCGGCGAATTCAGGTTCTCGTCCGCGCCGCGCTCGGCATTGACCCGGTAGAAGCCGCCCACCACATAGCGGTCGATCATGTAGACCACGGGCTCGGCCACCGCGTCATGCACACGCTCGTACGTGGGCACGCCCTCTTGCAGGATGACTTCGCTCACCTCCTGGCCGTCCTTGATGATGCTCATCTTGTTGCGCGTGCGGCGGCTGAGGTCGGCCAAGTCCTTCGGATCCCGCACGGTCATGATGCCCATGCCGTAGGTGCCCGCATCGGCCTTGACGATAAGGAACGGCTTTTCCTGGATGCCGTACTCCTTGTACTTGCGCCGGACCTTGGCGAGCAGCGCCTCCGCATGCGTCATCAGGCAGTCCTGGCCTGTGCCATCGGAGAAGTTGACCTCCCCGCAGCGCGAGAACATGGGGTTGATCAGCCAGGGGTCCATGCCCAGCAGCTTCGCAAACTTCTTGGCGACCTCTTCATAGGCCTGGAAATGGTTGGACTTGCGCCGCACCGCCCAGCCCGCATGCAACGGCGGCAGCAGGTACTGCTCGTGCAGACCCTCCAGGACCTGCGGAATACCCCCGGACAGGTCGTTGTTGAGCAGGATGGTGCAGGGATCGAAGTCCTTCAACCCCAGCCGGCCGCGGCTGCGTAATAGCGGCTCGACGATCAGCGCATCGCCGTTCGGCAGTTCCACCGGCGTCGGCGACTTCACGTCCTCGTCCAGCGAGCCCAGGCGCACGTGCAGACCGGCCTGGTGAAAGATCTGCACCAGCCGCTCCACGTTCATGAGATAGAAGCTGTTGCGCGTGTGGTTCTCGGGAATGAGCAGGAGGTTGCGCGCCTCGGGGCAGATCTTCTCGATGGCCGCCATCGCGCCCTGCACCGCCAGCGGCAGCATCTCGGGGGTGAGGTTGTTCCAGCCGCCGGGAAAGAGGTTGGTGTCCACTGGAGCGAGCTTGAAGCCCGCGTTGCGCACGTCGACCGACGTGTAAAAGGGAGGCGTGTGTTCCATCCACTCCAGTCGGAACCAGCGCTCGATGGCGGGCAGCGACTCGAGGATGCGCTGCTCCAGCTCGTTGATCGGGCCGGTGAGTGCAGTGATGAGATGAGGAACCATGGAAATCGGACCCGAAAGGGACAAAGGCCCCGGGGGACACCCGGGGCACAAGCTGCGCGCACGACGCGCCGGAAGATTCTAGGCATTTGGGGTGCCCGGGCCACGACGCAAGCGGCATGCATGGGCGGAATCGGCGCCCCCGCAACACACCAACGGAAAAGGCCGCCTCGTGGCGGCCTTCCCTGCGGCATCGAGAACCTGCCCTACTTGCTGTAGGCGGTCTCGCCGTGCGAGGTGATGTCCAGGCCCTCGCGCTCCTCCTCCTCGGTGACACGCAGGCCGACCACCAGGTCGACCACCTTGAAGGCCACCAGCGCCACCACGCCTGACCAGACCACCGTCACCGCCACACCCTTGGCCTGGATCAGCAACTGGTCCCAGATGCCGTTGGAGCCCACGGTGGCGGTCACCCAGTCGGTCACCAGCCCTGGGCCGCCCAGTGCCTGGTTGTTGAACACGCCGGTGAGCAGAGCGCCGACGATGCCCCCCACGCCATGCACACCGAACACGTCCAGCGAGTCGTCCGCACCCAGCATGCGCTTGAGGCCATTGACGCCCCACAGGCACAGGAAGCCCGCCACGCCGCCGATGATCAGTGCACCGACGATGCCCACGTTGCCCGCGGCCGGCGTGATCGCCACGAGGCCCGCCACGGCGCCGGAAGCCGCGCCCAGCATGGAGGCCTTGCCCTTGAGCAACGCCTCGCCGATGCACCACGCGAGCACCGCGACAGCCGTCGCCGAGAAGGTGTTCAGGAAGGCCAGTGCGGCGCTGTTGCCTGCTTCGAGCGCCGAGCCGGCGTTGAAGCCGAACCAGCCCACCCACAGCAGCGAGGCCCCGACCATCGTCAGTGTCAGCGAGTGCGGCGTGAACGCTTCCCTGCCGTAGCCGATGCGCTTGCCCACGAGGTAGGCGCCCACCAGGCCCGCAACGGCGGCGTTGATGTGCACCACGGTCCCGCCTGCAAAGTCGAGCGCGCCCCACTGCCAGATCAGGCCGGCCTTGGCGTTCATCTGGTCGACCACGTCCTTGCCGGTGTAGGCATCCGGGCCCATCCAGTACCACACCATGTGGGCGATTGGCGTATAGCTGAAGGTGAACCACAGCACCATGAACATCAGCACCGCGCTGAATTTCATGCGCTCGGCAAAGGCTCCAACGATCAGGCAGCACGTGATCGCCGCGAAGGTGGCCTGGAACACGACGAAGGCGATCTCGGGTACCACCACGCCCTTGCTGAAGGTGGCCCCCACGGAGAACGTGCCAGCGGCCGGGTCGAACACGCCTTTCAGGAAGAGCCGGTCAAGCCCGCCGACGAATGCGTTGCCCTCGGTGAACGCAAGGCTGTAGCCGTACATGATCCAGAGCACGGTGATCAGCGAGAACGTGACGAACACCTGCATCAGCACCGACAGCATGTTCTTGCTGCGCACCAGGCCGCCGTAGAAGAGCGCGAGGCCAGGGATGGACATCATGATCACCAGGACGGTGCTCATCAGCAGCCAGGCGGTGTCGCCCTTGTTCGGCACGGGAGTGGCCGCTGCTGGCGAGGCAGCGGCGGGGGCCGTGGCGGCGGAAGCGGCGGCAGCCGCGGGCGCGGCCTGCGTCGCCGTGGCGCCGGTCTTGGCGCCTCCATCCTGCGCCGCCGTGGCACCCGCAAAGCCGAGGGCGGCCAGGCCCAGGGCAAGGGTCGCGATCAGTTTCTTCATGATGGGGATCTCTCCGGAGGGGTGGTCAGAGGGCATCCTTGCCGGTCTCGCCCGTCCGGATACGGACGACCTGCTCCAGCGGCGATACGAAGATCTTGCCGTCGCCGATCTTGCCGGTGCGCGCGGCCGTCTCGATGGCTTCGATGACGCGGTCGACGATGGCATCGTCGACCGCGGCCTCGATCTTGACCTTGGGGAGGAAGTCCACGACGTACTCCGCGCCCCGGTACAACTCGGTATGGCCCTTCTGGCGGCCAAAACCCTTGACCTCGGTCACCGTGACGCCCTGAACGCCAATGGCGCTCAGAGCCTCGCGCACTTCATCAAGCTTGAACGGCTTGACGATGGCAGTCACCATCTTCATGGTCGAACCTCTCTGCGAAGAATGAATGACGGCGGCCCGGTGACCGAGCCGCCCCGGAATTACATGGCCTTGCTGAGCGTCAGGATGAAGCGGGCCTTGTTGATGTCGCCGTAGAAGCTCTTCTTCGTCGCACCCACCACGGCACCGGCCAGGGCGAAGCCCGAGCCCATGTCGTAGGTCGCACCGACCTTGTAGTCGCTGTAGTTCGGCAGACCAGCGTCGTCCAGGTCGCCGGAGAAGTTGGTGTAGCCGACGTGGCCGTTCAGCGTGACCCCCTTGGCGATCTCATAGTTGGCGCTCAGGTCCAGGTAGCCGGTGTTGCGACCCTTCGGACGCACGCCTCCAGCCACCAGCTGGATGACTTCGCCGTTGCCGAAGTAGTCCTTGGACACGGTATGCGAGTACTTGGCGGTGAGGATGCTGAAGGTCAGGGCGCCATAGAGCTCCGTGGTGTTGAAGTCCACCGCCTTGCTCTTCTGCGGGTAGTAGTACTGCAGCACGCCTACGTCATAGCCCAGGCCCGCGGCTTCGCCCTTGTAGCCGGCGTAGAAGTCCATCTCCAGGCCGGAGTTGGTGAAGCCGATGCTCGAGTTCCAGTTGCCGACGTAGAAGCCGCCGGAGGAAAAGTCGAAGCCGCCTTGCAACGCGGGCTTGTTGTTGCCCTGGTCCTGACCGCGGAACTTGTAGTTGGACGTCAACGCCACGTTGGCCGTCATGCCCTCGGCGTGCGCCACTGAAGTGCAAGCCGCAACGACGGCCATCAGGGCGATCGATTTCTTCATGGGATCTCTCCGTTTTATGAATGGGGTTGGTTCCAACCCGAGCGCTGGGATTGCAGGTTGTGTGCCAGTCGGGCCGCTCACCGATTTGGCGTGTGGCCGATGGTCCCTTGCCCTCCTCCGACGCATCCGGGCACCGAAGTAGAGCATTTTTTGTGCACCGCACACCGTTGGTGCGGGAGGGACTTCCCCCTTGCGAGCGCCCTCCCCCGGGCGGACACGACACAGGGAGGCGCCTCCACAATCGCCAGCCACATCAGCAAAGGGCCCAAGTCGCCCGGGAGGAAGAGCGAGATGTCGTTGGCAGTGCTCCACAGCCGCGCCCTGGATGGACTGGCCGCGCCACCCGTCACGGTGGAGGTCCATCTGGCCAACGGCCTGCCCAGCTTCACGCTGGTCGGGCTGGCCGACACCGAGGTGAAGGAAGCCCGCGAACGTGTGCGTGCCGCCATCCTTCACAGCGGCCTGGAGTTTCCGCACAACAAGCGCATCACGGTAAACCTGGCGCCGGCCGACCTGCCCAAGGAGTCCGGCCGCTTCGATCTGCCTATCGCCGTCGGCATCCTGGCCGCGAGCGGGCAGGTCGACGCGGCGCGGCTCGCCGGCTTCGAGTTCGCCGGCGAGCTGTCGCTGGCGGGCGATCTGAGGCCCGTGCGTGGCGCCCTCGCCATGGCGCTCGCCGCGCGGCGGGCGCCCTCACCGCCCGCGCTGGTGCTGCCCCAGGCCAGCGCCGAAGAGGCGGCCCTGGCGCCCGGCCTCGCCATCCACGCGGCCCGCCATCTGCTGGACGTGGTGCAAGCGCTCTTGCCGGGCGAGCAAGCCCAGCCGCTGCCGCTTGCCGCCGCGTGCCCAGTGTCGGTGTCGGCGGACCTGCCCGACCTTCGAGAAGTGAAGGGGCAAGCCGGCGCCAAGCGTGCATTGGAGATTGCCGCGGCCGGCGGTCACAGCGTGCTGATGGTGGGACCTCCCGGCACGGGCAAGTCCATGCTGGCCCAGCGCTTCGCCGGCCTGTTGCCACCGCTGGAAGAGCCGCAGGCGCTCGAATCGGCCGCGGTGCACAGCCTCACCGGCAGCTTCGACCCCCGGCGCTGGATGCGCCGGGTGATGCGCGCCCCTCACCACAGCGCCTCATCCGTGGCGCTGGTGGGCGGGGGCAACCCGCCGCGCCCGGGCGAGATTTCGCTGGCGCACGAAGGCGTGCTCTTCCTCGACGAGTTGCCCGAGTTCCCGCGCGCCGCGCTGGAGGCACTGCGCGAGCCGCTGGAGAACGGGCGCATCGTGATCTCGCGCGCCGCGCGGCAGGCGGAGTTCCCGGCGCGCTTCCAGCTCGTCGCGGCCATGAACCCCTGCCCTTGCGGCCACCACGGCAATCCGCTGCGGGCGTGCCGCTGCACGCCGGAGGCCATCGCGCGATACCAGGGGCGCCTGAGCGGCCCGCTGCTCGACCGCATCGACGTGCAGGTGGAGGTGCCGGCCGTCGCACCCCAGGTCCTCGCCGCGGCGCCGGACGGCGAGTGCAGCACCCAGGTGGCCGAGCGCGTGGCCACCGCGCGGCGGCAGCAGCTTGAACGTCAAGGGGTGCTGAATGCATCGCTCGATGGCGACGGCATCGACCGCCACTGCGCGCTCGATGCGGCCGCCGCGGCGTTCCTGCAGAACGCCGCCGCCCGACTGGGGTGGTCGGCACGCGGTTTTCACCGCGTGTTGCGGCTCGCACGCACCATCGCGGACCTCGCCGTGACACCCACCCTCTCGGTGGCGCAGCTCGCGGAGGCGATCCAGTACCGGCGCGTGCTGCCGGGGCAGTGACAGGCGCTCAGGCGCCGCCCGAAGTGCGCACCATCTGCGGCTCGCCGGCCGGCGCGTGGGTGGTGTGGAAGGTGTTGCCTTCCACCGTGACGCGCGCGCCCGCGGCTGGCGCCGTTTTGCGAGTGAAGGTGCGGACACTTCCGTCGTCCATGCGCACGCGGACCTCGTAGACGGTTTCGCTGCGCACCTGCTTTTCGATCTCGTGCCCGGCGAAGCCACCACCGACGGCGCCCAGGACCGTCATCGCCTTGCGGCCGCCGCCTTTGCCCATCTGGTTGCCCACGGCGGCGCCCAGCACGCCGCCCGCCACCGCGCCGATGCCGCTGCCCTCGCCCTTGACCTTCACGGCACGCACGCCTTCGACGACGCCACACGTGGCGCACACCGCGGCGGGCTGCGTCGCCAGCGGCGTGGCGGCTTGACTCTGCGAGGAGGAGGTGTGTCGCGCGGCGGAAGACGGCTTGGCCTGGTGTTTCTCGCTCGCGCCGCCCTGTTCCGCCGACGGGTCGCCGGTCAGCTGGCTCGTGGGTGCGGCGGTCTTGCTCGCGTCCAGCGCGCCGGCGGCCGTGGAAGCGGGCCGCCACGCCAGGCCAGCGGCCACGCCGGCAGCCGCGATGGCGAGTCCGCCCACCACCATCCAGACGGTGCGCATGGAACCGCTGCGCGCGGGTGGGGTGACGATCGGCTCTTGGGTCAGGGTGGTCATGTGCGTCCTTTCTCGTTCGAATCGCCTGGCTGCAGGCGCCCGACAGTATTGGAACGAGAAAGCCGCTGCCTCCGTTGCCCTCGGACCCGCTTCAGATGTAACGAGGTGCGGCGGGTAGGCGCTCGCTGCCGACGCCGCGTGACCCAGACCGCGAACCGGCAGGCGCGCGCTTCAGAGCGCCTCCGTGCCTTACAGCAGCGAGGCCAGCGAGCGTTGCACCAGCGCCACGTCCTGGTGACTGCGCGCGGCCCAGTCGCCCAACTGGTCGTCGCCGATGCGGCCCACGTTGAAGTAGGTCGCCGCCGGGTGGGCGAGGTAGAAGCCGCTCACGCTTGCCGCGGGGGTCATCGCCAGGCTCTCGGTGAGCCCCATGCCGATTTCCTCGCAACGCAGCACGCGGAACATCTCGCTCTTCACGGAATGGTCCGGGCAGGCCGGATAGCCGGGCGCCGGGCGGATGCCGCGGTACTTCTCGGCGATGAGCTCGGCGTTGCTCAGCGCCTCGTCGGGCGCATAGCCCCAGAACTCGGTGCGCACGCGCTGATGCAGGCGCTCGGCGAAGGCTTCGGCCAGCCGGTCAGCCAGGGCCTTGAGCATGATGGCGCTGTAGTCGTCGTGGTCGTCGAGGAACTGCTTTTCCTTCTTCTCCACACCGATACCCGCCGTGACCGCGAACAGGCCCACATGGTCGGCGATGCCGCTCTCCTTGGGCGCCACGAAATCGGCCAGGCAGCGGTTGGGCCTTCTCACGCCGTCGACCACGGGCCGCTCGGTCTGCATGCGCAGGCCGCGCCAGGTCATGAGCACCTCGCGGCGGGACTCGTCGGCGTAGACCTCGATGTCGTCGTCGTTGACCGTGTTGGCCGGATACAGCCCGATCATCCCGTTGGCCGTGAGCCAGCGGCCCTCGATGAGACGCTTGAGCATGCGCTGCCCGTCGCTCAGCACGCGCCGCGCCGACTCGCCGACGATCTCGTCGGTGAGGATGGCCGGGTGGGAGCCGGCCAGGTCCCAGGTCTGGAAGAACGGACCCCAATCGATGCACTGGGCCAGCTCGCCCAGGTCGTAGTTCCGGAACAAGCGCCGGCCGATGAACTTCGGCGCGGCGGGCACATCGGCCCAGTCGACGGGCGTCTTGTTTGCGCGAGCCTCGGCGAGAGGCACGAGCGGCGTGGCCTTCTTGCCGGCGTGCTGGTGCCGCACGCGCTCGTAGTCGGCCTTGAGCTCATCGATGAACTTGGCCGCCTTGTCGTCGGACAGCAGATCGCTGCACACGCTCACGCTGCGGCTCGCGTCGGGCACGTACACCACGGGGCCCTCGTAGTGCGGAGAAATTTTCACCGCGGTGTGTACGCGGCTGGTGGTGGCCCCGCCGATCAGCAGCGGAATCTTCTTCACACGGAAGTGCTCGTCGCGCTGCATCTCGGCCGCAACGTACTGCATTTCCTCGAGGCTCGGGGTGATGAGGCCCGACAGGCCCACGATGTCGGCGCCTTCCACCTTGGCGCGCGCCAGGATGTCCTGGCACGGCACCATGACGCCCATGTTCACCACCTCGAAGTTGTTGCACTGGAGCACGACGGTCACGATGTTCTTGCCGATGTCGTGCACGTCGCCCTTCACGGTGGCGATGACGATCT
>CBINBY010000063.1:0-30160 GCA_966248995.1 uncultured Burkholderiales bacterium
AGCGCTCCAGCACCCCAGGCAGCACGGCGGCCTCAGGCAGCTCGTTGGCGAACTGAAGATAGGGCGATCTCAACTCGCGCGCGCCCTCTTCACCAAACACCGCCAGAGATTCAATCGATTGGCTCGGCTCTGCACTCACCTCTTGCAACAAGGCCAGCCACTGCTGGATCAGGTACTCGATGGTCTGCGGCTTGAACAGGCCCGTCCGGTACTCGCACGCAAACATCAGGCCATCGGCATGCTCCTCCACGGCCACTTCGAATTCCACCTTCGCGTTCACCTCGACTGGCTCATGGCCGGAAGGCACGTCCCCGAGGGGCTGTCGCTCAAGGTAGCTCAGCACGTTCAACAGCACGGGCGTGACCGGGAACTGGTTCCTCGGCCGCGGCAGGTCGAGTTCCTCGATCAGCTGCTCGAAGGGGTAGTACTGGTGCTGCAGGCCGTTGAGCACGACCTCCTTGGCGTGCCCGAGCACCTGTTCGAAGCTCTGCCCGGGCTGCACACGCAAGCGCAGCAGCAAAGTGTTCAGGAAGAAGCCAATCAGGCCTTCCGCCTCACAGGCTTCACGCCCAGATGCCGGTGTGGCGATCACGATGTCGCGCTGCCCGGTCAGCCTTGCCAACAAAACTGCCAGGCTGGCATGCAGCAGCATGAACATGGTCGCCTGATGGCGCCGGCACAGCGTCGTCAGCGCCTGGTGCTCGGCCCCTGTGATCGCGATGCGATACCGCGCGCTGCCGTACGGCGTATCGGGCGTGAGCGGCCAGTCGTAAGGCAGCTGGAGCACCGCCATGTCGGTATCGAGCTGCTCGTGCCAGTACTGCCTGCTCGCATCCTCTGCTCGCAACAGGCTGTTCTGCCAGGCTGCATAGTCCCTGTACTGGATAGGCAGCAGCGGCAAACGCGCCGGCTCGCCGCTCGCATCGGCCCGCAGCAGTTCCTTGACCTCCCGCTCCAGGATCGCCTGGGAGGTGCCGTCGGCAATGATTTCATGCATGCACCAAGCCAGCCGGTCGCCAAGGCCGGGCGCGCGCAATACCTGGGCCCTGAACAAGGGTCCCCGCTCGAGATCGAACGGCGCCAGGATGAACTGGCGGAAGTGCTCCTGGAGCGCTGCTTCCGACTCAAGCTGTCGAGCAGCCAGCTTGACGTCCCAGACTGCCTGCACCTGCTGGCGCAGTGTCCCGTCTTCGCCCTCCACGAATACCGTGCGCAGCACCTCGTGGCGTCGCAACACCTCGGTCAACGCACGTTCCAGCGCCTCTTGCCCTCCCCATTCGGGCAGGTTGAGCAGCACAGCCGCGTGATAAGCCGAAGTGTTCGGATCCACCTGCTGGAGCAGCCACAGGCGCCGCTGGGCCGCCGACACTTCGTAATCGGCCTGCGTCGGCACCCGGTCGATGCGCACCACGCGCGTGCGCTGCGCCGTCTCGATGTGACGCGCCTGCCGCTCCACGGTCGTCGCCTCGAACAGCACGCGCAGCGGGAGATCGAGTCCCATCGCCGAGCGGATGCGAGACAGCACCTCGATCATGCGCAGCGAGTGACCTCCGAGGTCGAAGAAGTCGTCGTGCACCCCGACCTCGTTCACACGCAGCACTTCGGACCAGATGCGCGCCAGCTGCTCTTCGGTCGGCGTGCGCGGTGCCACGAAGCCTCTCTCCGCAAAGGAGCCTGACGGCGCCGGCAACGCCTTCCGGTCGAGCTTGCCGTTGGGCGTCAATGGCAGCCGGTCGAGCGCCACGATATGCGCCGGGACCATGTAGTGCGGCAGCTTCTGCTGCAACGCGTCCCGCATGGCCGCCGGCTCCAGGTGCTGGCCTTCGTGCATCGCCACATAGGCAATCAGGCGCTTGTCCCCGGCAGTGTCTTCCCGGACCAGCGCCACCGCTTCGCGCACGCCGGGTTGCTGCAGCAGGCACCCCTCGATTTCGCCCAGCTCGATGCGAAAGCCCTGGACTTTGACTTGGTGGTCATTGCGGCCGACGAACTCGAGCGTTCCATCGGGCCGCCAACGGGCGAGATCGCCCGTGCGATACAGGCGCGAGCCCGGTACGCCGCCGAAGGCGTCGGGCACGAACCGCTCGGCGGTGATTTGCGGGCTGGCAAGGTAGCCGCGGCCCACCTGCACGCCACCGACGCACAGTTCGCCCGCCACGCCGACGGGCACCGGCTGGCCGAAGCTGTCGAGGACATACACCTGCACATTCGCCAGCGGGCGACCGATGGTCACCGGGTCGGCGCCGCGCAGCATCGCCGCCGTGCAGGACACGGCTGTTTCACTGGGCCCGTAGGTGTTGACCAAACGAGTGGCAACGCCCAGTGCCACCCAATGCGCCAGCGCCTGAGGTGAAAGCGCGTCGCCCGTGACGTTGATGAGCCGCACGCCGGCCAGCTGCGAGCGCGCCTGCGCGGGGGTGCGGCGCCAGTCCCCCACCAGCACATGCCAGTGCGCCGAGGTCAGATGCACCACGCTGGCTGCGCAGGAGCCACCAGCCACCAGCGGTGTGCTTTGCAGCACCAGGCACGCACCGACGGTCAGGGCCGGCAGCATCTCCTCGAGAGACAGGTCGAAATTGATCGAGTTCTGCTGCAGTACCCGGTCTGTCGCCGTCAGTCCGAACAGCTCGGCGGCGGCCAGCGTGTAGTTGACCGCGCAGGCGTGCTCGATCATCACGCCCTTCGGCACGCCGGTCGACCCCGACGTGTAGATCACGTAAGCCAGATGCCGGGGCTGCAGGCCCAGGCCTTCGGCGCGCAGGTCGGCGCTCGGCAGGTGCATCCAGGGTGCATCGGGGTCGTCCAGCCGCACGGAAGGCACGCTCGAATCGCAGGGCAGTCGTTCGGCGCACGCCCTGTCGGTGAGCAGCACGCGGGGAGCGCTGTGGGCCAGCATGTAGGCCAGCCGCTCGGCGGGGTAGTCGGGGTCCAGCGGCACATAGGTGCCGCCGGCCTTCCACGTCCCCAGCAGGGCGACAAGCAGGTCGATGCCGCGCCGCATGCCGATGGCTACGCAGGAATCGGGGCGCACGCCCAACGCGATCAGGTGATGAGCCAGGCGATTGGCGCGCTCATTCAGTTCGCGGTAGCTCAGACACTTGTCCTCGAAGGCCACCGCAGGCGCATCCGGCGTGCGTCGCACCTGCGCCTCGAACAGGTGGTGCACGCATTGCAGCTCGTAGGCGTGGGAAACGTCGTTGAAGCCGTACAGCAGCTGCTCGCGCTGTTGCTGGCCGAGGAGTGCCAGATCGCGCACCGGTCGGTCCAGGTCTTCGAGGATGGCGTCCAACAGGGTGTCGAACGTGTCGACCATGCGACACATGCCGTCGTGGTCGAAGAAGTCCGTCTTGTACTGAAAGTTCACCTCGAGTCGGCTGGGCAGTTGCAGGGCGTCGATGAACAGCTCGTCCTGCCCGAAGCTCACTGGCACGTTGGCCAGCTGACACTCCAGCGCCTTGAAATGAGGAAGATCGGCAGGCCGGTTCAGGTTGACGAGGATGGGCGCCAGCGGACGCCGCCCGGGATCGGGCGCCAACTGCAGGGCCTTCACCAAGGAACCGAACGGATAGTCGGCGTGCCGCACGGCCTCCAGAAGGCCCTTCTTGATGCCGGAAAGGTATTCCGAGAACCGATCGCCGGCGTGGAGCTGGCAACGGATGGGGACGAGGTTGACCGTACAGCCGAGCAGCGAAGCACCGGCATCGTGACGACCGGCGGCCATCGGGACACCGAGCACGAAGTCGTCCTGCCCGGACAGCCGATACAGCAGAACGCTCACCGCGCCCAGAAGCATCATGAAAAGGGTGCAGCCGCGATCCCGGCTCGCAGCCTCGAGCCGCGCATAGCGCTCGCTACCGATCACGAGCTTCACGCATTGCACACGGCTGCCCGGCCGGGCTCCAGGATTCTTCGCTGCAGGCAGGGTCAGCGTCGCAGGCACGCCGCTGCGAAACCGATCGAGCCAGTACCTCTCGTCGGCAGCGAACCGCTGGCCGTTCAGGTACCGCTCGTAATCGGCCACGTAATCGGCGAAGCGCCGGGCCGGCGGCAGCACCGGCGACACGCCGTCGCACGCGGCGCCGTAGCACTGGGCGATGTCGTTCAGCATCTGCACTTGCGAGATGCCGTCGGTGATCACATGATGCTGCGAAATGACGAGCAGATGGTCCTGCTCGGCCAGCTTGAGCAGGTCGGTTCTCAGCAGAGGGCCGACCGAAAGGTCGAAGCGGCGCAGGTTGTTGTCCAGGCACCAGGCGTTCGCTGCAGCAGACGGGTCTTCGGTACCACTGAGATCGACGTAGGCCAGCGGCACCTCGACGGCGGCCAGCACATACTGTTGGTCACCGTCCTCGCCGATGACCGTTCGCAGCGATTCATGGCGGGTCACCACCTGCGCGACCGCGCGATGCAGGGCGTGTCGTTGGAGCGGCCCCTTCAGGCGCAGCGCGACCGGTGCGTTGTAGGCCAGGGCAGCCTCTTCGCCGAGTTGGCATTCGACCCATATGCCCCGCTGAACCGCCGTAAGCTGGAATGCAGCTTGAGGCCCAGCTCCGCCGCCTCCCAAAGGAGCAGACGTGTCACCGGCCGGTCCGGAATGCGGACCCGGCTCACCTGATCGGTCTGGTAAACCGGACGCGGGCGGCGGGAGAGAGAAAGTACGCTGCACGAGCGAGGCGTGCGTGGCGTTTGCCAACGCGGCCAACTGCAACTGCATCAACTGCAGTTGCTGGGAGATTAGGTGCTGCAGCAAGTCCAGGCTGCCTGCCGGGTTCGGGCGTGCCAAGCGGCCATGAGCGGCTTCCAGCGCGGAGATGGCGTCGCGCAGCGCCACGTCCGCGGCGACAGGGACGACCGCCACGTCCGATGCCGCAGGAACAGCCACCCCGCCCGGCGCGACGGGAACAGCAGCGGCTGCGCAGCCGGCAGCGATCTCGACGGCTTCGTCCACCGACCCTGTCTCCTCGGGGATCTTCTCGACGAGATAGGCCGCGATGCGGGAAATGGTGGTCAGTTCGTCAAAGATCTGCTCAATGGTGAGGGTGACGCCGAAGGTCCGCTCGATTTCATCGACCACCTGCACGATGAGCAGCGAATCGGCACCCAAATGTATGAAGTGCACCTCCGGATCCACCTTCTCAGGCTCCGTGCGCAGCAACTCGGCCACCATGGCCACCAACTGCTCACGGACCCGGTCACGATGATTTAGATGGCCGGGACGGTCGGGCCCTGCAGCCTGTGCTGCTGTCGATGTATGCATGGGCGAGGCTTCAGGAGCAGGGGTCGGCTGGGGATGCCGGGTCGCGTCCAGCCAGAATCGTTGGCGATCGAAGGGATAGCTGGGCAGCGCGACACGCTGCCCGTTGCCGCCCTTGTGCAAGGCGCGCCATTGCACAGCGTGGCCTTCGAGCCACAGGCGCCCCAGCGATGTCAGCATCGTCTGCAAGTCGTCGTCGCTGGCCGCATCGCGCCCGAGGCTGGATAACACCGTCACGGAGGGGCCGATGCCGTGGTGGCGCACCAGTGCGCCCAGAACCGCGCCGGGGCCCACCTCGATCAGCGTGCGCGGCGCATCGCCGATCAGCGTGGACAACCCCTGGGAGAAGCGCACCGGCTCGCGCAGCTGGCGAACCCAGTAGCCGGGATCGGTAGCCTGCTCGGGAGTGATCCAGGTGCCGGTGAGATTGGAGATGTACGGGATACGCGGGGCGCGTAGATGGATCGCATTCATCGTCTCCCGAAACGCCTGCGCCATCGGGTCCATGGCCGGCGAGTGGAAGGCATGCGAGGTGCGCAGCCGCTGATGCGGCACGCCATCCGCAGCCAGTTGCGCCTGCAAGGCCTCCATGGACGCCAGGCTGCCGGCAAGCACGCAGCGCTCTGGCGCATTGATCGCTGCCAGCGCGACATCCCCGCGGCAGTAGACGCTCGCCCGTGCCTCATCCAGAGCCACGCCAAACATGGCGCCGCCCGGCATAGCCTGCATGAGGCGCCCGCGCTCGGCGACCAGCGCCACGCCTTCTTCCAGGGTGAAGACGCCGGCCATGCATGCGGCCACGTACTCCCCCAGACTGTGCCCGATCATCGCCGCGGGGACGATGCCGCACTCGACCCAGAGCCGCGCCAGCGCATGCTCGACGATGAACAGCGCAGGCTGGGCCCATTCGGTTCGATCAATCGGTGCAGGCTCGCCCGCGGCAGCCGCCGAGCCCGCTGTGGCAAAGAGCGCGCGGCGCAGTTTTTCTCGCAGTTGGGGCTCCAGCGCCTGTAGGCCGGCCTCGACCTGCTCGCGCAAGACTGGCACGTGGCGATACAGCTGCCACGCCATCTGCGCGCGCTGCACGCCCTGCCCCGGAAACATGAAGGCCACGGGAGCCGGCTGTTTGGAGCTTCGACGGTCGAAGACATGCGCCGGATCGCGCTGCGCCAGTCGGTGCGCCGCCTGCACGGCATCGGAACACACGAGCAGGCGGCGGTGGCTGAATGCATCGCGCCCGGTGTGCAGTGTGACGGCCGCGTCGGCAAGCGAGGTCGTGCCCTCGCGCAGGGCCCGCGCGAGCCGGTCGGTCATGCGTTCCAGCGCACTGGTGGACTTGGCCGACAGCTGCAGCACCTGGTACGGCAGCGAAGCGTTGGGGCCGCCAGGACGGCGGCCGGGCGGCGCGTCGGCGAGCACGACGTGCGCAATCGTGCCCCCGAAACCAAAGGAGCTCACGCCCGCGTAGCGCCGGCCGGACGCGGCCGGCCAGGGCCGCAACGTGTTCGGCACCGTGAGCACACGCCCTTGCAGGGAGCAGCTCGGATTCAGGCTGCGAAAGTGGAGGTGAGGCGGAATGGCCTCGTGCTCGAAAGACAGGATGGTCTTAATCACGCCCGCAATGCCGGCCGCAGCCTCGAGATGGCCGATGCCGGACTTGACGGAGCCGATCGCGCAGGGGGGCGCGTCGCTGTCCTCGAATACCCGCTTGAGTGCATTGAACTCGATCGGATCTCCCAACGCGGTGCCCGTGCCGTGCGCCTCGATGTAGTCGATTTGCGCAGGCGACACGCCGGCGTGCCACAGCGCCCGGCGGATCACCTCGGCTTGAGCCAGACCGTTCGGTGCGACCAGGCCGTTGCTACGGCCGTCCTGCTGGACGGCCGAACCTGCAATCAGCGCGCGGACCCGATCGCCGTCACGCAGGGCATCGCTCAGGCGCTTGAGCACGACCACGCCGCACCCCTCCCCGCGCACGTACCCGTTGGCAGCTTCGTCGAAGGTCTTGCAGCGGCCATCCGGAGACAGCATGCCGGCCGCCGCGAATGCGGCACTGGCCTTGTCGGACAGGATGAGGTTGACGCCACCCGCCAGCGCCAGGTCCGCATCGCCTTGGCGCAACCCCTGACAGGCCACATGCAGCGACACCAGCGACGACGAGCATGCGGTGTCGATCGCCACGCTCGGCCCGCGCAGGTCGAGCAGGTACGACAGTCGGTTGGGCGCGACACTCAGCGCGGAACCGGTGGCCGCGTAGAGGTTTGACATAGCGTCTGGCGTGGCAGTCTGGTGCTGCTCGTAGTCGTGCGCCGAGATGCCGAGGTAGACACCCGTGAGGCTGCCGGCCAGCGAGGAGGCAGCAATCGCGGCATCCTCCAGCGCTTCCCACGCCACTTCGAGCACAAGGCGCTGCTGCGGATCGATCCGCTCGGCTTCAACGGCGGAAATGCCGAAGAAGTGCGCGTCGAACTGGTCGACCTGGCGCAGAAACCCGCCGAGTCGAGTTTGCGGCGGCGAATCGGGTGTGGAGACGAAGGTGCCCGCTTCAAGCCGTTGCGCAGGCACGGGGCCGACGGCATCGCGGCCGCTTCGCAGGAGATCCCAGAACTCGTGCTCATCATCGGCACCGGGAAAGCGGCAGGCCAGTCCGACGACGGCAATGGGTTCGGGGACTGCGCCGGCGTGCGCTCCTGCACCCAAGCCCGGTGCTGCGGGCGACTCGTCGCCAGCCGGCTTTGCGGCCAGATGGCTCGCAAGCTGTGAGGGAGTGGGGTGATCCCACAGCAGGGTGGGTGACAAAGGGCGCCCGAGCCAGGTGCCGAGCGACCCGACCAGTTGCACCGCAAGCAGCGAGTTCACTCCATGGAAGGCGAAGGACTGATCGGCATCGATCGCCGTGGAGTCGACGCCCAGGTGCTCCGCCAGTCGCTGCCGCAGCCAAGCCTCGATCGCCTCTGTCGAAGGAGTCGGCGGGAACGCTTCCTGCGTGGAGGTCGGCTGCTCGGAGGCAGAAGGCTGCGGCGATGGCTGCGAGACTCCGATCCTGGCGGCCAGCACCGGTAGGCGATTGCTCTCGTAGTCGGCCTTGCACTGGGCGCGACGGATCTTGCCGCTGGAGGTTCGTGGAATGCCCCCGGCCTTGACCAGCACGATGGCGTGGGGCTGCACACCGGTCTCGTCGAAGACGGCTGCAGCAATGGAGCCGATCATCGTGCTGTCCACCGGACGGCGCGGCTCCAGTTCCTGCACAACGACCATCTCCTCCGACGCATCACCGGTCACGGAGAACGCCGCGGTGCCATCTCGGCGCAGGCCCGCATGGCTGTTGAAGGACGCCGACTCCACGTCCTGCGGATAGACGTTGCGGCCGGCCAGGATGAGCACGTCCTTCAGCCGGCCGGCTACGAACAGGTGCCCGTCGTGCAACGACCCCAGGTCGCCGGTGCGCAGGAACCGGGGCGAATCGGGCTCGTTCGCCAGCGTCGCACCGAACGTGTCGCGCGTGGCCTCCTCGTTGCCCCAGTATCCGTCGGCAACGTTGTCGCCCGCCACCCAGATTTCGCCGACGGTACCGGGCTCCACTCGCTGGCTCGTGACAGCGTCGACGATCACCACCCGCTGGCCTGCGCCAGGCCCGCCGCTGCTCACATGGCGCCGACCGTCTTCGTGCACTCGGTACACGGGCCCGGTGTTTGCACGCTGGGCCGTGACCATGAGCGTGGCCTCGGCCAGACCATAGCAGGGCAGCAGCGCCTCCCGGCGAAAGCCGCAAGGCCCGAATGCCTCGACGAACCGCTCCAGCGTGTCTGCGCGTAGGGGTTCGGCGCCGCAGAACGCGACACTCCAAGAAGAGAGATCGAGTCCGGCCTTCTGCTCCTCGGTGGCCCGCCTCGCGCACAGCTCGAAAGCGAAGTTCGGCCCGCCTGCGTGCGACGCGCGGTACTCGCTGATGTAGCGCAGCCAACGCAGGGGCTGCTGCAGGAACGAGGCGGGCGACAAAACGACGTGATGGCCGCCCAGGTAGACGGGTTGCAGCAGGCCGCCGATCAACCCCATGTCGTGATAGGGCGGCAGCCAGTTCACGGCCACGTAGTCCTGGGCCGGCTGGAACGCCCGGCGTATCTGTTCCAGGTTGGCCATCAGGTTGCGATGCGTGACCCGCACACCCTTGGGCGCGCCCGTGGAGCCCGAGGTGTACTGAAGAAAGCACAGTTCCTCGTGGCGAGGCTCGCGCACGACAGGAGGGATGCCTACCCGATCGAGCAACCCGGCCCCATCGACCTCGAGCCATCTCGGCACGCCATCCACCAGCGCCTTCAGCCTTTCCGTGTGGCCTCGTGCCACGAGAGCAAGGGAAGCATTGCAATCGCGTACAACGCCTTCGACCCGCCCAGAATTGCGCCGATTCAACGGGGGGTAGCAAGGCACAGCCACCACCGATGCCAGCAGGCACCCGAAGAAAGCGATGACGTAGTCGGGGCCGGGCGGGAGCAGCAACAGCGCTCGCGCGCCTCGATCCACGTGCTCGGACAACTGCAAGGCAACCGCGATGGCATCCTGATAAAGCCTCGCGTAGCTGAGCTTCAGGACGCTCTGGTCGTCTCCGATGAAGGTGAACGCCAGCCTGCTGCCATGGTCGATGGCAAGCTCATGCAGCACATGGGCAAGTGTGGGCGTGCTGCGCAATGTTGACTCGCGATTACAGAGGGTGCCTCCACTCGTCATCAAAACGATCTCGGGTTTAGGCAAGTGGATCGGCTGCCGGTTGAAGTCCCGCAATGCAGGGTTGCCCGGCGCAATAGTTTTGCGTTCGCCTCATAAGCAGGTAGCGAACTGCCTGAGTTGATCTCGAGCATGCTCAGTTGCTGCTCCTTGATGGGCTGAATCGTTCCTACAGTGCTTGGGCGCCGACTTTAATGATGCCTGCGTCAAGCAACTGGTACACATGCGAAATTTCGCCCTGGCTTCTAGTGGGAGTGAGTAACGGCGCCGATGCTTCGAAGCGTTCGCTGTCGCGGCAGTCCCCGCGATGAAAGCGCTCTTGCTGGCCTGAGGCGAAGGAGGGTGAGTGACATATCGAAAGCTCGGGATACATGCCCCCTTCATTCTGAGCTCGGACCCCGGCATGCTTAGCCGCGTCGACGCTTATCTGAGGGGAGGAACAAACCCTGCGCCCGCCATCGCCGCTGCATTGCAGCAACTGCGTCGGCACGGGGCGGATTTCGGGGTCATCGTTTGCAACACGGCGCACATCTACTTCGACTAGATTGTCAGCCGTACCACCCTGCCGTTGATCACATGGTCGAGAACACGGTCTCGCACCTCGGGGAAAGCGGAAACGACTGCGGCGCCGTGGGCCTTCTTGCCACCACGGCAACAGTGAAGTCACGCCTGTATGCGGCCGCGATCGAAGCACGAGGGCGGGCGCGTGCTCATCCCGGAGGAATCGGACCAGGAGGAACTGTCCGCCGCCATCTTCGACAGCGAATACGGCATCAAGGCCACCGGGAATGCCCCCAGCGCGAGGGCTTGCCCCGCCATTGCAACCGTCGCGTCGCGACTGAAAGAACGGGCAGGCGCGCAACAGCTGCTCCTTGGCTGCACCGAGTTCTCGCTTGCTGATCGTCGACAACATGCTGGTGGCACGTGGCCGTGCCCCATTTGTCGGACCAAGGAAGATCCTGGTCTCGATGACCTGCTGAATCGCTTCGGGGCACCATCAACGGCTGCCTCGTCAGCCCGCACAGGCTTGCGGCCAGCGACCTCTTCCGGCAGCCACCGCAACCGTGGCCTCCTCACGGGGAAGTGCGATCGCCGACCGCAAAACTCCTGGATAGGTGACATAAGTCGCAGCCCGTTTCTAAGGCAAGAGTGCGGTACGTCGAAATCGGTGTCCAGTTGCAAGTGACTGGAGTGCTAGCCGATGAGGTCCTCTTTCGTACTTACTCGCCTACGCCTGTTCCTGGTCGTGCTGGCTTGGTGCAGCCTGGGACAAGCCGCGTGGGCACAGCGGGTCGGCTTCGTCAATCCCGGGCGTCACGACGAGGTGTACTGGGCGACCGCGGCCCAGGCGATGCAACGGGCTGCCGAGAGCCTGGGCATGGAATTCGAGGTGCGTTTCGCCGAGCGCGACCATCTGCGCCAACTCGACCTCGTGCGCGAGTTCGCCGCGCGCCCGCCTGCCACGCGGCCGCAATACCTGGTGCTCGTCAACGAGCGCCGGATGGGCGGCGAGATGCTGAAGATCGCCTCGGCCGCCGGTATCCGCTGCCTGTTCGCCTACAACACCTTGCTGCCGGAGGATCGCCCGGAGTTCGGCGCGCCACGTGAACGCTATCCACTGTGGCTGGGCTCCATCGTTCCGCATGCGGAGGACGCCGGGTACCTGACGGCCAAGGCCCTGATCGAGCGAGGCCTGCGCGAGCGTCGCTTCGGCAGCGACGGCAAGCTGCACATGGTGGCCATTGCGGGCGATCGCTCCACCGAATCGTCGGTGCTGCGCAACCAGGGCATGGAGCGCGCCGTGCGGGAGAACCCCCAGGTCGTGCTTGACCAGACCGTGTATGCCGACTGGCAGCGCGACAAGGCACAGCAGATGGCGCGCGAGCTCTACGCTCGCTACCCCGAGGCAGTGCTGATCTGGGCAGGCAATGACTCCATGGCCTTCGGTGCCATGCAAGCGCTGAAGGATGCCGGGGGCAAACCCGGCGTCGATCGGTGGTTCAGCGGCGTGAATACGTCACAGGAGGCCATGCAGGCGGTGCTCGACGGTCGTCTCGAAGCGCTGGCCGGAGGCCACTTCATCGCCGGCGCCTGGGCCCTGGTGATGATTCACGACCACGCCCATGGCCGCGACTTCGCCGACCAGGGCCTGGAGTTCGATGCGCCGATGTTCGTGCTCTTCGATCAGCGGCTGGCCAAGCGCTTCATGGAGCGTTTCGCCGATGGTGTGCCGGCGCTCGACTTCCGTCCGCACAGCAGGGCCACGAACCCGAAGCGCAAGCGCTACGACTTCAGCTTCTCGCAGCTCTTGTGAACGCAGCGGATCCGCGCCCGTTCCGTCCGCTGGCCGGCCGTCTGGCCGCGGCCGTGGTGATCGTGTGCGCGAGTTGCGCCCTGCTGGCGATGGTGCTGCAGGGCGGCCAGGCATGGCTCGAAGCGGATCGCGCTCAAAGGCGCGCCGTGGAAGAGATCACGCATAGCCGCCTGCCGGGACTGACGGCCGCGCTGTGGGACGTCGACACGAAACGCGTGCAGCAGGAAGCCGATGAGATCGCACGCCAGCCCCAGGTCGCCGGCGTGCGCTTACATACCACGGGGGGGCAGCGCTTCGTGGCTGGCGATGCCGACGCTACGGCGAACGCGGGGGTCGTGCTGGAGGTGCCGCATCCCACGCCCGGAGGCACTGCGCTGGGGAAGCTGACGATCGCGTTCGATCACCGGCCTGCCCGCGAGGCTCTCGCGCGGGGGCTGTTGCAGACCGTCATCAGCACCGCACTGCTGGCGACATTGACCGCGATGCTCGTGATCCGATTCCTCAGCCGCGAGTTGAGCAATCCGCTGCGGCTCATCGCGGATTACGCGCGTCGCCTGACGCCCGACGCGGCCGCACCGCCGCTGCAACTGCCCCGGCAGCAGCGGCCATGGAAGGACGATCTCGACCTGGTCGTCGATGCCTTCCACACCATGCACGACGGGCTGCGGCGCTACGCCGACGAGCGCAACGAAGCTTTGCGGACCCTGGCAGTCGAGCGCGACCAGCTCGATGTCGCGGTCCACGAACGCACCGCCGACCTGCTGCGCGCCAACGAGTCGCTGGCGCAGGCACGGCAGTCCGCAGAAGCCGCCAGCCGCGCGAAAAGCGAGTTCCTATCGACCATGAGCCACGAGCTGCGCACGCCGCTCAACGCCGTGCTGGGCTACGCGCAGCTCCTCATGCGCGAGCAGGGCCTGAGCGAGCGGCACGTTGCCGACCTGAGCATCATCCAGCGCAGCGGCGAGCACCTGCTGACCTTGATCAATGATCTGCTCGATCTCGCGAAGATCGAGGCAGGCAAGTTCGAGATCCTTCCGGCGCCGGTGAGCCTGTCCATGTGCTTGCGGTCGGTGGCCGACATCGTTCGCGTCAAGGCAGAGGAGAAGGATCTGCTCTTCACGCTCGACGCGGCCCCGGATCTGCCGCGCGCGGTACAGGCCGACGAGAAACGCCTGCGGCAGGTCCTGCTGAACCTGCTGAGCAACGCGGTGAAGTTCACGCGGCGGGGGGAAGTGCGGCTGGTCGTGCGTCGCCTCGCCCTGGACGAAGCCGCGGCCGAGGCGAAGGTGGGATTCGAAGTGCACGACACCGGCGTGGGCATGCGGCCCGAGCAAGTGAACGCGCTGTTCAGGCCCTTCCAGCAAGTTGGCGACGCGCAGTCGCGCAGCGCCGGCACGGGTCTCGGGCTGGCCATCAGTCGCGAGCTGGTCCGCTTGATGGGCGGTGACATCGCCGTCGTGAGTCAGCCCGAGCATGGCAGCCGGTTCAGCTTCGAGCTGTCGCTGCCGCTGCTGGAGGGCGAGCCCGAGGACCAGGCTCGCGCGCAGACGATCACGGGCTATCGCGGACCACGCCGCCGGTTGTTGATCGTCGACGACCTTGCGACCAATCGCGATCTGCTGGTGCGCCTGCTGCAACCGCTGGGCTTCGAGCTGGCCGAAGCGGTCGGCGGTGCAGAGGCGCTGGAACGCGCGGCCACGTTCCAGCCGGATCTCGTGCTCATGGACCTGCTGATGCCGGGCATGGACGGGCTCGAGGCCACCCGGCGCCTGCGTTCGGTCCCGGCCCTGGCCCATTGCCGCATCGTCATCGTGTCGGCCAATGCGTCGGCTCAGGATCGCGCTGCGAGCCAGGCCGTGGGCGCCTGCGGGTTCGTTCCCAAGCCGATCGAACTCGACCGGTTGCTGAGCGAACTCGCCCTGCATCTGAACCTGGGCTGGATCGAAGAACAGACGGCCGTCGACACGGCCGATGCCCACCGCGGCCCGTTGACCGTGCCCCCGGCGCATGAGCTGGCCGACCTGTACGAGGCAGCGCTGTCCGGCCGGATGCGCGAGGTACAGCGGCACGCCGGCCGGCTGGCCGAACTCGACGACCGCTACCGCGCCTTCGCCGAAAAACTGCAGCAGATGGCCTCGGCATTCCAGTCGAAGTCCATCGTCGATCTGCTCGAACAACACATGCAGGAGACAGTCCGATGAACGGTTCGTTCGACACCCGCTCGGCGAACATTCTGGTAGTGGACGATACGCCGGCGAACCTCGGAGTCATCACGGACCAGCTGGAGGAACAGGGCTTTCGGGTCGCCGTGGCCCAGGACGGTGAAGAGGCGATCCGTCGCGCTCAACGCATCCGTCCCGATCTCATCCTGCTCGATGTGATGCTTCCGGGCATCGACGGCTTCGAGACCTGCAGGCGACTGAAGCGGGACGAGCAGACGCGCGACACGCCTGTGGTTTTCATGACGGCGCTCACCGACAGCGCCGACAAGGTCAAGGGCTTTGTCGCAGGCGGTGTGGACTATGTGACCAAGCCTTTCGAGGCGCAGGAAGTGCTCGCGCGGGTCAAGACGCACCTGAGCCTGCATGCAATGCAGCAGGCCATCGCTCAGCAGAACCGACTACTGCAGCATGAGATCGACGTTCGTCATCAGGCCGAGGCGGCGTTGCGCGACAGCGAGGCACGCTATCGCACGCTGGTCGAGTTGTCGCCCGACGCCATCATGATCGAGCAGGAGGGCCGCATCGTCTTTGCGAACGGCGCGGCTGCGCGCCTGTTCCGCGCGGATCGGCCCGAGGCACTGCTCGGCCAGGCCCTGCTGACGCTCGTGGCGCCCAGCCATCGAGCCCAGGCCGCGCTGGCGATGCATGACCTGGCGCCGGGTACGGAGCCGCATCTCGTCGAGGAACAGGCATTGCGCCTGGACAAGAGCACGGTGGACGTCGCCGTGACCCGCCTTCCGTTCCATTACCAAGGGCGGCCGGCTATCCAGGTCGTCGCACGCGACATCTCCGAAAGCAAGCGCCTGCAGACCCAGCTTAAGCACCTGGCCACCCACGATGCACTGACCGGCCTTCCCAATCGGGTGCTCCTGATGGATCGGCTGAGTCAGGCGCTGGCCTATGCGCGGCGCAACCACCAGCGCTTCATGGTGGCCCTGATCGATCTCGATCACTTCAAGTGGGTGAACGACAGCATGGGCCACGAGGCCGGGGACAAGCTGCTGCGCGTGGTCTCGGAGCGCATCCTCGGCTGCTTGCGCCAATGCGACACGCTGGCGCGCATAGGCGGAGACGAGTTCGTGGTCCTGTTCCAGGACTCCGATCATCAGGAGCAGGCGGTGCTTGCCCTCAATCGCATGGTGTCGCGCGTGTCCGAGCCGGTGG
Organism: uncultured Burkholderiales bacterium; assembly: GCA_966248995.1. Classification (GTDB taxonomy): domain Bacteria; phylum Pseudomonadota; class Gammaproteobacteria; order Burkholderiales; family Burkholderiaceae_C; genus Albitalea. The sequence goes on from CBINBY010000063.1 coordinate 15,677, forward strand.
TGATAGACGGCGGGCGCGAGATCGACATCTCCTGCAGCGTGGGCTGCAGCAGCTTCCCGGACGACGGCCTCGATGCGGAGGACCTGCTGCGCGCAGCTGACGCCGCCATGTACCAGGCCAAGCAATCAGGGCGCAACAACCTGCAGATCTTCAATGCCGAGCTTCGCGGCCGAGCGGAGCAACGGGCTTGTCTGGAAGCCGACCTGCGGCACGCGCTCGAACGAAACGAGTTCTTCCTGCACTACCAGCCGAAGGTGGATCTTGCGACGGGAGCCATCGTCGGCGTGGAGGCGCTGCTGCGATGGCAGCATCCCACCCGTGGCGTGGTTTCGCCCGCGCGGTTCATTCCGGTGGCAGAGGAAACCGGCGTGATCGTGCCCATCGGAGAGTGGGTGTTGCTGCAGGCTTGCCTGCGCAACAAGGCCTGGCAAGCCGAGGGTGGGCGGCACGTGCGGGTGGCCGTCAACCTGTCTGCCAAGCAACTCGGCAGACCGGGGCTTCTGGAGATGCTCAAGGGATGCTTGGAAGCATCGGGGCTGGCGCCCGAGTACCTGGAACTCGAGCTGACGGAAAGCGCCTCGATGGACAACCCGGAGACGACCATTCCGCTGCTGCGGCGGATCAAGGACCTGGGTGTGAGCCTGGCCATCGACGACTTCGGTACCGGCTACTCGAACCTGCAATACCTCACGCGGCTGCCCATCGACCGGATCAAGCTCGACGGATCGTTCGTACGGGATGTCACGAGCAACCCGGGGCAGCGCGCCATCGTGGAGGCGACGATCGTGATGGCACACCGCCTCGACATTCGCGTCGTGGCCGAGATGGCGGAAACCGAAGGACAGGTGGCGCTGCTGCGGGAGCTGGGTTGCGACGAGGTTCAGGGCCACTTCTTCGCGCGGGCCATGCCTGCACCCGAGTGCTCGGCCCTGCTAGGCACCGGATTGTTCCCGCTGCCCGGGCCTGTGCGCGGGGTCGGGGATGAGCGGGCGGTGCTGGTGCTGGGCAAGGATGCGGAGGTCGCGGCGGCCCTCGAACGCATGCTTCACAGCGAGGGCTATCGCGTGCTGCGCGCCACCAGGGCAGACGAAGCGTTCGAGCTGCTTGCCCGCCAGCCTGTCGATGCCGTGCTGTGCGACCAGCGCATGCCGGATTGCACGGGTGTGGAGTTCCTTGGCACGGTACGCAGGCTCTACCCCGAAACAGTGCGACTCATCCTCAGCGACCAGGGCGACTTCGAAGCCGCTGTCGCCGCCATCAACCGGGGCGCCGTGCACAAGCTGATCGCAAGGCCCTGGAGCGATGAGAAGCTGCGCGACACGCTTTCCACGGTTTTCGGTTCGGTCGACGACCTCGCCACGGACAGCACCACGCCGGGCGACATGTAGATCGCCGAGAACCTCAGCTCATCGGGCGCTCCAGCTCACGAGGCCGTCGATGCACAGCACGAGGTAGGTGACATAGACCACCACCAGGATGAACATGCGCAAGCGCAGCTGAAGCCAGATCAGGGCCACGTTGGCGCCGATCCAGAAGACGAAGCCGAGCGGATCCTGCCGGTTGACGAGCACTTGGCCCCCGAGGCCCAGCGCCGCTGCGATGAGCTGCAGCACGAGGTTCAGCGAGACGGGTCGGCGCAGCGCGACCAGCGGCATCGCGAAGAAGCGCAGCAGGGCGGTCATTCGGTGCGCCTTCCTCCGGGTGTGACCATCGTTGTTACAGCTGCGAGTTGCAGCATCGGCGCCCTGCGTCGGGCCGGTCATGGCGCGCTGCCGATTTTCGGGGATCGACGTTGCCGGCACGCTCGTTTCAGACGCATCGTCGCGTCATGTCGGCATCGACCGTGATCGATGCCGCTATCCGGAGAAGATCGGCGTGGCGACCCAGATCGTGTCGCCATGCTGTCCCATCGATTTCCGATGAAATGGTAGCGCTGCCATCGGCCTACTAGAATGCGCCGATGGCATCGGACACCCTACCCCTGAGGAGATCGCGCCGTGGCAGTGGCGCAGTGACGCTGCATGACGTCGCCAAGCTGGCGGGCGTCGCGCCCATCACGGCATCGCGCGCCGTCAAGACGCCGGCCCTCGTCTCCGAGGACGTGCGCAAGAAGGTGGCCGACGCGATCGCGCGGACGGGGTACGTGCCGAATCTGCTGGCCGGCGGATTGGCGTCGGCGCGCAGCCGCCTGGTGGCCGCAGTCGTGCCCACCATCTCCGGCCCGGTTTTCCTGCCCACCGTGCAGGCGTTGACCGAGTCGCTGAGTGAACGCGGCTATCAGCTCATGCTCGGGCAGTCGGGCTATGTGAGCAGCCGCGAAGACGCCCTGATCGAAACGATCATCGCCCGGCGCCCGGACGGCATCGTGCTCACCGGCATCATGCATTCGGCACAGGCGCGCAAGCGTCTGCTGGCCTGCGGCATCCCGGTCGTGGAGACCTGGGACTTGACGTCCACCCCCATCGACATGCTGGTCGGCTTTTCCCATGCCGAGGTGGGCCGCGCCGTCGCCGAGTTCCTGGCCGCCAAGGGACGCAGGCGGCTGGCCGTCATCGCGGGCAGCGATGAACGGGCCGCCCGGCGTACCGAAGCCTTCCGCCATGCGGCACTGGCCCGAGGATTGCTGCCTGTCGAGGTGCTCGTCGTGCCCGCCCCCACCACGCTGAAGAGCGGCCGCACCGCCCTGCGTGACCTGCTGGCTCGGGAAGGTCGCATCGACGCGGTCATGTGCAGCTCCGATCTTCTGGCGCTGGGCGTGCTCACCGAAGCCCGGGCAAGGGGCATCGCGATCCCCAGGCAAATGGCCGTGGTGGGATTCGGCGACCTCGAATTCGCGGCCGACACGGATCCCGCGCTGACCACTGTGCAGGTCAAGGCCTCGGCCATCGGGCGACAGGCCGCCGCCTTCATCGTGGAGAGAGCCGAAGGACGCCAGGTCGAGCCGCGCGTCGTCGACATCGGCTTTTCCATCGTCGAGCGCGAGAGCACCTGAGGGGTCGCCCCCACCTCCGCTCGCAGAGCCCCTACCGCGGTCCTTCCCAAACGCAGCTGTGTTTGCGGGCCAGAAATGGTACCGCTACCATGCCGTCACTGATAGCGCTACCGTGCCCCGAGGCGACAGGTGGCGTCCCACCTCCCCTCCCCCTCTCGCGGAGATCCCGATGAAGCAGTTCCTTTCCGCTTTGGCCCTCGGCCTGATCACTGTCGGCGCAGCCCATGCGCAGGAGTGGCCCTCGAAGCCGATCACCCTGCTCGTGCCGTTTCCACCCGGCGGCTCCACCGACACGCTGGCCCGCGCCCTGATGCCCAAGCTGCAGGAGAAGCTGCGCCAGCCGGTGGTCGTGGACAACAAGCCCGGCGCCACGGGCACCATCGGCGCGGGGCAGGTCAAGCGTGCGGCACCTGATGGCTACACCTTCCTGGTCACCTCGTTGGGGCCGCTGGTGATCGCGCCCCACCTGCTGAAGAGCGTTCCCTACGACGCGCAGAAGGACTTCGACCCCATCACCGTGGCGGTCCAGGCGCCCAACGTGCTCGTCGTGCCCGCCAGCTCGCCACATCAGACCGTCGCCGACGTGCTGACCTACGCCAAGGCCCATCCGGGCAAGATGACATTCGCATCCTCGGGCAACGGTTCGTCGGACCACCTCACCGCGGAGCTGTTCTGGCTGCAAAGCGGCACCTCCGGCGTGCATGTGCCGTACAAGGGGGGCGCCCCCGCCGTCTCGGATCTGCTCGGAGGCCAGGTGGATGCCTCGTTCCAGAACGTCAACGCGGTGATGCAGCACATTGCCGCCGGCAAGCTCAAGGCCCTCGCCGTGACGGGCGACAAGCGCAGCGCCGCACTGCCTCAAGTGCCCACCCTCGCGGAAGCCGGCGTCAAGGGAGTGGACGTCTACTCCTGGCAGGCCGTGGTGGGACCGAAGGGCCTGCCCGCGCAGATCAAGACCCGGATGCACGATGCCGTGGTGGGCGCACTGAACGACCCGGCGGTCAAGCAGCAGTTCACCTCCGTGGGGTTCGAAGTCGTCGGCAACACGCCCGACCAGTTCACCGCCTTCCAACGCAAGGAAAGCGTGCGCTGGAAGGAGCTGATCGACACCCGGAAGATCACCGCCGACTGACCACCGCCTTCGAAGCCAATCCCTGCCCTGCCGCCCCGGAGACGCCATGACGCCTTCCTCCTCACCGCGCATCACGGAACTGCGCGCCATCCCCGTCGCGGGCCGCGACAGCATGCTGATGAACCTGAGCGGCGCGCACGGACCGTTCTTCACCCGCAACCTCCTCATCCTCACCGACAGCGCGGGGCGCACCGGGGTCGGCGAGGTGCCGGGCGGCGAGAAGATCCGCCAGACCCTCGAGGACTCGCGGCCCCTCGTGGTCGGCCAACCGGTGGGCGCGCATCTGTCCGTGCTGCAACAGGTGCGCACGCGCTTCGCAGATCGCGACGCCAGCGGCCGGGGCCCGCAGACCTTCGACCTGCGCACCACCATCCACGCGGTGACGGCCATCGAATCGGCGCTGCTCGACCTGCTGGGGCAGCACCTCGAGGTGCCGGTAACCGCGCTGCTCGGCGAAGGGCAGCAACGCGATGCGGTCGAGATGCTCGGCTATCTCTTTTTCATCGGCGACCGTACGAAGACGGATCTGCCGTACGCCCACGATCCGCACGCCACCGATGCGTGGTCGCGCCTGCGCCACGAACCCGCGATGACGCCCGAGGCCGTGGTCCGCCTGGCCGAGGCCGCGCACGAGCGCTACGGCTTCAACGACTTCAAGTTGAAGGGCGGCGTGCTGCGTGGCGAACAGGAAGTCGAAACCGTGCAGGCACTGCACAAGCGATTCCCGCAGGCCCGTGTCACGCTCGACCCCAACGGCGGCTGGCTGCTGAAGGACGCCATCCGCCTGATGCGCGACATGCGCGGCGTCGTGGCCTACGCCGAGGACCCCTGCGGCGCCGAGGAGGGGTTCTCGGCTCGCGAAGTGATGGCCGAGTTCCGCCGCGCCACGGGGTTGCCGACCGCGACCAACATGATCGCCACCGACTGGCGCCAGATGAGCCACGCGCTCGCGCTCCAGTCCGTCGATATCCCCCTGGCCGACCCGCACTTCTGGACCCTCGCCGGCTCCGTGCGCGTGGCGCAGACCTGCCGCGACTGGGGCCTGACCTGGGGCTCGCATTCGAACAACCACTTCGATGTCTCGCTCGCGATGTTCACCCAGGTGGGGGCGGCCGCCCCTGGGCGAGTCACCGCCATCGACACTCACTGGATCTGGCAGGACGGCCAGCGACTCACCAAGGAGCCGCTGCGTGTCCGGGACGGCCGCGTGGCGGTACCCCGGCGGCCCGGCCTCGGCGTGGAACTCGACATGGCGGAGGTCGAGAAGGCCCACCAGCTCTACAAGGCCCACGGCCTGGGTGCACGCGACGACAGCGTCGCGATGCAGTACTTGATCCCCGGCTGGAGGTTCAACCCCAAGCGTCCCGCACTCGACCGCTGATGGAACGAGCGATGTCCAAGCACTTACCAAGGAGCACGGCGTGAGAGAGAACCGATTGAAGACCTTGTGGAGAGCCGGCGGCGTGGCCGTGAACGGCTGGCTCGCCATCGCCAACAGCTTCTCGGCCGAGACCATGGCCCATCAAGGCTGGGACACGCTGACCATCGATCTTCAGCACGGCGTGATCGACTACCCGGCGATGGTCACGATGCTGCAGGCGATCTCCACCACACCCACCGTGCCCCTGGTGCGCGTTCCCTGGCTCGAGCCCGGCATCCTCATGAAGACGCTCGACGCCGGCGCCTACGGCGTGATCTGCCCAATGGTCAACACGCGAGAGGACGCGCAGAAGCTGGTGTCGTATACCCACTATGCGCCGCGCGGCACGCGCAGCTTCGGCCCGGTGCGTGCCTTGCTGTACGGCGGCAGCGACTACCCGGAGCACGCCAACGACACCATCGTCACGTTCGCGATGATCGAAACCGCGCAGGCGCTCGATCACCTCGACGACATCCTGTCCGTCGAGGGGCTGGACGCGGTCTACATCGGGCCTTCGGACCTCTCGCTGTCCCTGGGCTGCGCACCCACCTTCGACGAAGTGGACCCGAAGGTGGCGCAGGCCATCGACCACATCCTCGAACGCGCCCGCGCGCACGGACTCGTGGCGGGCATCCACAACGGCAACGCCGAGACGGCGCTGGCGCGGGCGGCCAAAGGCTTCCAGTTCGTCACCGTCAGCTCCGATGCGCGGCTGATGGCCGTTGGTGCCAAGCAGGTGCTCTCGCAGATGCGCGCCTACCCTGCCCCGCCTTCGAGCCAGCGTACCGACTGACCCACGAAAGGACTCTCACATGAAGATCGGATTCATCGGCCTGGGCATCATGGGCGCGCCCATGGCCCTGCACCTCGTCCATGCCGGCCATCAACTGTTCGTCCACACGGCCGGCCAGGTACCTGACTCCGTGGCCGCATCGTCGGCCACGCGCTGCCCGAATGCGCAGGAAGTGACCCGGCAATCCGAAGTGGTCTTCATCATGGTGCCCGACACGCCCGACGTCGAGGCGGTGCTGTTCGGCACAAACGGCGTGGCCTCCGGGCTGCAAACGGGTGCCGGCGGCGATCGCAAGATCGTCGTCGACATGAGCAGCATCTCTCCCACGGCCACCAAGACGTTTGCACGCCGCATCAACGAGCTGGGCGCCGACTTCATGGACGCCCCCGTGTCCGGCGGGGAGGTGGGCGCCAAAGCAGCATCGCTCACCATCATGTGTGGCGGCGAACCGGCCGTGTTCGAGAAGGTGCGTCCTTTGCTGGAGAAGATGGGCAAGAACATCACGCTGGTCGGCGGCAACGGCGACGGCCAGACCACCAAGGTGGCCAACCAGATCATCGTCGCGCTCAACATCGCGGCCGTCGGCGAGGCCCTGCTGTTTGCGAGCAAGGCAGGCGCGGACCCGGCCAAGGTACGCCAGGCGCTGATGGGCGGCTTCGCTGCCAGCCGCATCCTGGAGGTTCACGGCGAGCGCATGATCAAGCGCACCTTCGAGCCGGGCTTTCGGATCCGCCTGCACCAGAAGGACCTGAACCTGGCGCTGCAAGGCGCCCGTGAGCTGGGCATGGCGCTGCCGCAAACCGCCAGCGCGGCGCAGCTGATGCAGGCCTGCGCGGCGCATGGCATGGCCGACCTGGACCACTCCGCGCTGGTAAGGGCACTGGAGCTGATGGCTGCGCACGAAGTGGCGTCGACTTGACCACCTTGGCACGGCCGTGGCACCTGATGCTCGAACCATGTGAACGATTTCGGGGCGAGCCTCATCGAGCGCATCGTGCCGCGGTGAGAGCACTGCGCGAAGATGCGACGGCGGGCTTGGCGGATCTCCACCGTCCGAGCCTGAACTCGTGGACATCTGCTGTGCGTGCTACACGATGACACCCTCCCCTGGCGCCCTGGCGGGCCTGAAGGTTCTTGATCTTTCGCGCGTGCTCGCCGGCCCCTGGTGCAGCCAGCTGCTGGCCGATCTGGGCGCCGACGTGATCAAGGTCGAGCGCCCCGGGAGCGGCGACGACACGCGGCGCTGGGGCCCGCCATGGCTGACGGACGAGGAGGGTCGGGCGACGAGCGAGTCGGCCTACTTCCTCTCGGCCAACCGCAACAAGCGTTCGGTGACCATCGACCTCGCGCAGCGCGAGGGCCAGGCGCTGGTGCGCGAGCTGGCGGCGCGTGCCGACGTGCTGCTGGAGAACTTCAAGACCGGCAGCCTCGCCCAGTACGGCCTCGACTACGCCAGCCTCTCGGCGCTCAACCCGCGGCTCATCTACTGCTCGATCACCGGCTTCGGCCAGAGCGGCCCCTATGCAGAACGCCCGGGCTACGACTTCCTGGTGCAAGGCATGGGCGGCTTGATGAGCGTCACGGGCCGGGCCGACCACGAACCCGGCGGCGGCCCGATGAAGGCCGGTGTCGCCCTGACCGATGTGATGACCGGCATGTATGCAGCAGTGGCCGTGCTGGCGGCGATTCAGCGCCGTCACGCCAGCGGCATGGGACAGCACATCGACCTGGCGCTGCTGGACGTGCAGGTCGCGGCACTCGCCAACCAGGCCACCAACTTCCTGGTCGGCGGCGACGTGCCGCAGCGCATGGGCAACGCGCACCCGAACATCGTGCCCTATCAGGACTTCCCCACCGCCGACGGCCACATGATCGTCACGGTGGGCAACGACACCCAGTTCGTGAGTTTTTGCCGGGTCCTCGGCCATCCGGAGTGGGCAGCCGACGAGCGATACACCACCAACCCGCAGCGTGTGCAGCACCGCGAAGGGCTGGTCTCGATGATCCGAGCCGCCACGGTACGGCGCACGACTCACGAGTGGCTGCAGGCGATGGAAGCGGCGAACGTGCCATGCGGCCCGATCAACACGCTGGACCGCGTGTTCGATGACCCCCAGGTGCGCGCACGCGGTCTTCGCGTCGAGATGCCGCACGCACAGGCCGGCACCGTGCCGCTGGTGGCCAATCCGATCCGGCTGTCGGAGTCGCCGGTGAGCTACCGGCAGGCGCCACCGAGCCTGGGCGAGCACACGCAAGCCGTGCTGCGCGACTGGCTGGGAATCGACGATGCCCGGTTCGCCGCACTGCGCGAGCAGCACATCGTTTGAGCCGCAGGTTCCGGACCCGTCGACGAGAATCGCGCACTCGCGGGCTTCGCGCCGCACAAAGCCAACGCCGTCAGGAACGTCATGCACGCCAAGTGCAACTCGAACGTCTCTCCACAGGCTCCCGAAGTCCAGAACGACCCTGCCATCAAGCGCGGTCGGCAGAACCCGTCGATGAGCCTGCACAGACCTCGGCCATACGGAGGGATCGCGGCCGCGCTGCTTCTGGCCTGCTCGCTGGTGGGGACCCCGTTGGCCCGGGCCGAGACGCTGCCCCTGTCGTCGCGACTGATCCGGCTCGACGGGGACGCAGGCGCCGGCATGCTGGTCCACAGCACGGCGAAGCAGGCGTACTGGCCGCTCAGCATCCACTTCGTCACCCAGGCAACGCAGAGCTATTGCGGCGTGGCGACCATGGTGATGGTGTTGAACGCCATGGGCGTACCGGCTCCGACGCAGCCCGGCATGGAGCCCTACAGGATGTACACGCAGGACAACGTGCTGAACGCGGCCACCGAACGGATACTGCCCCAACCCGTGCTGGCGAAACAGGGCATGACGCTGGACCAGTTCGGCGCTATTGCAGAAACCTTCGGCTTGAAGGCCGAGGTGCACCACGCCGCGAAGACCACGCTGGAGCGCTTCAGGGAGTTGGCCACGCGGCACCTCGCCGCGGCTGACCAGCATGTGGTGGTCAACTACCTCAGGCGCGAGATCGACCAGGAGCGCGGCGGCCACATCTCCCCACTGGCCGCATACGACGCCCGCTCGGACCGCTTCCTCATCCTCGACGTGGCGCGCTACAAGTACCCGCCGGTGTGGGTGAAGGCGGCCGACCTGTATGCCGCCATGAACACGGCGGATGCCGACAACGGCGGCCAGACGAGGGGCTTCGTGCTGGTGTCGAAGCGCTAGCGACGCCAGGTCCTACCAGAGTTGGTAGTCCCCCGCCCACGCCATCGCGGGCAACTTCGCCCGGCCAAGAGGCGCGATGCGCGCCATGGGAGATGGCATGACGTTCCGGTTTTCCAAGCTCGCCTGGCGTGCCCTGCGCCCGTACTTCAGTGTGGCACCGGCCAAACCCAGCAGGGCGCCCTGCGTGAAGAACTGCATGCCGACCGACACACACTGCGCGCCCAGTGTCCGCATGGTCCCGATTTCGGCGACCCGCTCCATCAAGCACATCGTCATCGTGTTGACGACCCTGAACAGGACGATCACGCAGATGATGATGGCCAGGAAGGCGAAACCACGTTGCCAGCAACTGCTGGCCGATGCAGCGCGCAATCGCATCGACCTGCGATGCGATCGAAGGGAGGCCGGGCGCAAACGTGGTTCGATGCGCAGGTGGCAGGCGGCGAAGAGTTCCAGCGCGGTGTAGCTTGCGGCATCGCCGTGCGAGGGCGACGGGGAGCAAGGCTTCAGTCGAAATGGCACACCTCCACTCGTTCGAACCGGTCGAGCAGCTCGGGGCCTTGCGAGAGCGCGTCTTGGTGCCCTGTGCGAATCCATCTGTGCGAAATTCGGACCAGATGCCCACCACGTTGCGGGCACCTTGACGCAACAGCGGTTCAATCGGCGCTCGAACCCCTTAAGGCGTGTGCAATGCGAACAACAAAGATGGATGGGCACTCCAGCAGGGCGCGACACAGGCAGGGCTGAGCGCTGGGCTAGTTCGGAGGCTTGCGACCCTCGGTTGAGCGGCCTGGTGAAGCTGCAGGTGCGCCGACCTCACGCTGTTTCGTTGATGTTCATCGATGTGACTTGCCTGCGACCACAAAACCGGAACGCTCCTCCGATAGCGGAACACGTTCAGCGTCATGCCCCCCCGTGCACGTCGCGCGTCATCGGTGGGCCCTGAGAGGTTGTCCATCGGGTTTCGGGTTATGTTTGCGAAAGCCGCACCCTGGCAACACCATCTGATCCATCCCTATGCCTCATTCCCCTGCTGCGGAGCTGGCCACGGACATCGTCGTACTCGTCGCGCACCCGTCGATGGAGCAGTCGCGCGTGAACCGGAGGCTCCTGGAGGCCGCGCTCGGCGCTGGGCGCCGCGTGGCAGTGCGCAACCTGTACCGGCTCTATCCTGACTACCTGATCGACGTGGCAGCCGAACAAGCAACGCTTGCATCAGCACGCCTTGTCGTGTGGCAGCACCCGCTGCATTGGTACGGCCCACCCCCGCTGATGAAGCTGTGGATCGACGAAGTGCTGGCCTTCACCTGGGCCTACGGACCGGCTGGCGTCGCGCTGCGCGGGAAGGATTTGTGGCTCGTGAGTTCGACCGGAGGCACGCAAGAGTCCTACCGCCCGGACGGACACAACCGCTACTTCTTCGATGCCTTCCTGCCACCGTACGAGCAGACGGCGGCGCTTTGCGGCATGCGTTTCCTGCCCCCACTCATGCTGCACGGCGCACACCGCGTGAGCGACGCAGAGCTGGAGGCGCATGCGCAGGTCTACGCCCAACGCCTGACAACCTATCCTGACTGGCCTGAACTGGCCGACGTGCCGCAATGCCCCAGCTGCGAGGTGCCTGCCGGTGAGCGCCCCACGCCACAGGAGGCAGCAGCCTGATGGAGCACGGCAGTTCCTGGCTGGCCGGCGCGCTGGTGTACCTGGCCGCTGCCGTCGTTGCCGTGCCACTGGCTCGGCTGCTCGGGTTGAGCGCCATCGTGGGCTACCTCGCCGCAGGCATCGTCATCGGCCCATGGGGCGCGGGCCTCGTCACGGATCCGAGCCAGATTCTTCAGTTCGCCGAGTTCGGTGTCGTGCTAATGCTCTTCCTCGTCGGCCTGGAGCTGGAGCCGCGCCGCCTGTGGGCACTGCGCCGACCCATCTTCGGCTGGGGCAGCGCGCAACTGTTCGGCTCGGTGTTGCTCATGGTCCCAGTGGGCCTTGCGGCGGGCGCCGAGTGGCGGCTCACCACGGTGGCGGCACTCGGGCTCGCCCTGTCGTCGACCGCCATTGGCCTGAGCGTGCTGGCCGAGCGCAATCTGATGAGTACAAGCTCGGGGCAGAGCATCCTCAGCGTGGCGTTGTTGCAGGACGTGGCCGCCATTCCCATCCTGGCGCTCGTGCCCCTGCTCGGCGCAGGCGGCATGCAGACGACTGACGGGGGCAGTGCGTGGGCGGGCGGGCTGCGGGCCGTGGCGGTGATTGGGGGCATCGTCCTGGGTGGGCGCCTGCTGCTGCGACCTGCCCTGCGCTGGATCGCGCGCAGCCGCACGCCGGAAATCTTTACCGCCGCGTCTTTGCTCGTCGTGGTGGCGACCAGCGCGCTGATGCAGACGGCGGGGCTGTCCATGGGCCTGGGTGCCTTCCTCGCTGGCGTGCTGCTGGCTGAAAGCGAGTACCGGCGCGAACTGGAGACCGATCTCGAGCCGTTCCGCGGGCTGCTGCTCGGGCTGTTCTTCATCGCCGTCGGCATGAGCATTGATTTCGACGTGGTCATGCGCAAGCCGGGTCTGCTGTTGCTGCTCGTGACGGGGTTCCTGCTGCTCAAGGCCGGAGTGCTGTGGGCCATGGCGCGGGCCATGCCGCTACCACCTGCCGAGAGGCCCATGTTCGTCCTGCTTCTGGCGCAAGGCGGCGAGTTCGGCTTCGTGGTGTTCCAGGGCGCAGCGCAGGCCGGCGTCATCACCACCACGTCAAGCTCGGTGCTCGTGGCGGCTGTCGCGCTAAGCATGCTGCTCACACCGCTGCTTCTCGTGGCAGCTGATCGCTGGTGGCACACGCACGGTGAGAACCGGGCGCCGGCCATGGCCGAGCTGAACGAGCCACAGAGCGAGTCGGTGATCATCGCCGGCTTCGGTCGCTACGGCCAAATCGTGGGCCGGCTGCTCTACGCCAACGGGATCACTCCCACGGTTCTCGACCATGATGCCGAGCAGATCGAGGCGATGCGCCGGTTCGGCTGGCGGGTTCACTATGGCGACGCAACACGGCTCGACCTGTTGCGCACCGCCGGCGCCGACAAGGCACGCGTGCTCGTGCTGGCCATCGACGACGTCGCGCAGAGCGTGGGCATCGCCAGGATGGTGCGACAGCACTTTCCGCACGTCACCATCGTGGCACGCGCCCGCAACGTACAGCACCTCTACGCACTGCTTGACGTCGGCGTGGTACACATCGAGCGCGAGACATTGGACGCGGCCCTCATGAGCGGGCGCAGCGTGCTGGAGCAGCTAGGCTGGGAACCGCATCATGCCCGCACCCTGTCGCTACGCTTTCGCCGCCACAACGTCTCACAAGTGCTTGCGATGGCACCCCACTGGAAAGATGAAGCCCGGCTGCTTACGGCGGCCAAACAGGGCCGGCAACAACTGGAGGAGCAGTTCGCCAAGGAACGCGAGGCTGCCCACCGTCAACAGATCCGTGCCGGCTGGACCGCTCAGCCGAGTGGTCAGTCCGTGAGCGGAACCGAAGGTGAACGCACCACCCTCAGTGAAGAAGACCGTTCCAGGACGACAGCTTCACCCCAGCAGTAGTTCGCTGCCGAGGTCAGAGTGGCCAGGGTCCGAGCCGCTGGCTACATAGACCGGGAGGCGAGCGCCTCAACGACAAGTCGGGAGGACCTCGCAGTCGAACGGCATCGCGTGCCACAGTGAAGCTGCTTTTGGAGACTACGAGATGAACGGGCCCCAAGTTGGCGAGCGAGTGTCTCGGTCATCGCCCCGTGATCTGGAACACTGCCCTTCAAGGGGAATGAGCTGCCCCTCGAATTTCGTCGTCCAAGGGCCGATGGTTAGCATCGCGACCTGAGGGAAAAGAAGTGACGAAGCAGAGTACACGGCCGAGTTCAAGGAGCAGGCCGTCAAGCGAGCCCACGATGTGGGCGTCGGCGTGGCTGCGCGCGAGTTGGGACTCGTAGCGCAGACCTTGCGCAACTGGGTCAACGCGGCCGAAGGGGCAGCTCACGGCGCTGGGGACGAAGCCCGTGACGCCGGAGCAGATGGAGCTGTCGCGGCTGCGCGCGGAGAACGCGCGACTGAGGATGCACGTGGAGATCTTAAAAAAGAGCGACGGCGTACTTTGCGAAGGATGCGCTGTGAAGTACGCCTGGATCGACGCACAGCGCGCCGACTACGCGCTGCCGGCCATGTGCGAGGTACTGGGCGTGAGCGCCAGCGGCTATCGCGCGTGGCGCCGCGGCGGCACCCCAAACTCGAGCCCTGAGTGACGCGCAGGCCGTGGCCTTGATGAAAGCGATCCACGCCACTCCACGCACGGGCTACTGCTCGCCGACTCAGTTCCTTCACGACTGGATCAGCAAGCATGACGATCAGCAGCCAACGGCGGCATGAGAGCGGCCCGTTGGAAAGCGAAAATCAAAGGGCACCTCAAAGGACGGTCGCGCAATCGATGGTGCCGCGCATGGACTTGTCCGCCGGGGGCTACTGGATTCACGACACCGGCTTCCCGAAGCAAGGGACGCACTCTGTAGTCGGCCCTGCAAAAGGCGCGAGCCGGCATGAACACTGGCGTGAGGGGGTGAACGCCGACAGCGAGAACTCCCGGAGTTCATTGCAATGGCCATCAGTTCCTGGGAGTTTTGCGACCCGATGGCACCGACGATTTCTTCCGCGCCCGCCTGAACCAGATGATCGACCTGCGGCACCCGCTGGCGGTGCTGGCCACGCGGCTGCCCTGGGCCGAGATGGAGAAGGCGGTGGCACCGGCGTTCGCGCACAAGGATCGGCAAAGGAGTGTTGTCGAGGGCGCCGCTCTGTTCGGCACCACGGCGCAACTGACCGGCGCGGGCGTGAGCCTGAACCACACCGGCTATCGAGGAGGCATGTTGGCTTGAGTCAGACGGGTGTG
>CBINBY010000064.1:0-29827 GCA_966248995.1 uncultured Burkholderiales bacterium
TGCTGTGGCATGCGGGCGTGCAGACGGTGCTGCCGCCGGGGTACCTATGCTGCGGTGTTCTACTTCCCGGGCTGCGGCTCGGAGCGGCTCTTCTCGCAGGTGGGCCTGGCCACGCAGGCCATGCTGTGGCATGCGGGCGTGCAGACGGTGCTGCCGCCGGGGTACCTATGCTGCGGTGTTCTACTTCCCGGGCTGCGGCTCGGAGCGGCTCTTCTCGCAGGTGGGCCTGGCCACGCAGGCCATGCTGTGGCATGCGGGCGTGCAGACGGTGCTGCCGCCGGGGTACCTATGCTGCGGCTATCCGCAGCGCGGCTCGGGCCAGTTCGACAAGGCCGACAAGATCATCACCGACAACCGGGTGCTGTTCCACCGCGTGGCCAACACGCTGAACTACCTGGACATCAAGACCGTGGTGGTGAGCTGCGGCACCTGCTACGACCAGCTGCAGGGCTACCAGTTCGACAAGATCTTCCCCGGCTGCCGCATCGTGGACATCCACGAGTACCTGCTGGAAAAGGGCATCACGCTCGATGGCGCGGGGTCAGGCGCCTACCTCTACCACGACCCCTGCCACAGCCCGATGAAGCAGCGCGAGCCGATGAAGACGGTGAAGGCGCTGGTGGGTGAGAACGTGAGGAAGAGCGAGCGCTGCTGCGGCGAAAGCGGCACGCTGGGCGTGACGCGCCCCGACATCTCCACCCAGATCCGCTTCCGCAAGGAAGAGGAACTCCGGCGCGACGAGGCGGCCCTGCGCGCCTCGGGTGCGCTGCCTCCGAAGGGGCCGGTGAAGATCCTGACCTCGTGCCCGAGCTGCCTGCAGGGGTTGTCGCGCTACGGCGGTGACCTGAACAACGGGCTGCTGGAGGCGGACTACATCGTGGTCGAGATGGCCCACCAGCTGCTCGGGGCCGATTGGATGCCGCAGTACGTGGCGCGTGCGAACGACGGCGGGATCGAGCGGGTGCTGGTGTAGGGGGCCGCATGCCTGTCACGCCGGCCTTCACCCCCGTGTCTGCGGTCGCAGGCTGCGAGCTGTGCGAGCGCCCAGGCGGCAGGCTCGTGTGGAGCGACAACGTCTGGCGTGTCGTGAGGGTCGAAGACGCGGCCTTCCCGGCGTTCTACCGCGTCATCAGCAACCGCCACGTCGCCGAGTTCTCGGACCTCGCTCTGGCCGAGCGGCGGCGCTGCACGGACCTCCTGTGCGCAGTCGAGCGCGCGCTGATCGATCACGTGCGACCGACCAAGGTCAATCTCGCGGCGCTGGGCAACGTAGTGCCGCACCTGCATTGGCACGTGATCGCGCGCTTCGAGTGGGACAGCCACTTCCCGCAGCCCATCTGGGGCACTCTCCAGCGCACCCTGGCAGCCCCCGCCGAAAGCTGGCTTGGGATGTGCTTAAGCGATCTGGACGAACGGGTCGCCCAGGCTGTCGTGCTTGCCTGAACCACGAGGGTCAGGCTGCGGCGAAGCGTAGGAAGTGCTTCGCTAAACTGCCTTGGCCCCTCGTATTTCACAGGTACAACCATGGCCGGACTGAGTCGAGAAACCCCCCAACCTACGGCGATCACCGTGCATCAGCACACCCGGGTGCTGGAGGTAGGTTTTTCCGATGGGCGGCAATTTCGTATTCCCTTTGAGCTGATGAGGGTCTATTCGCCGTCGGCCGAGGTGCAGGGGCATGGGCCGGGGCAGGAAGTGCTGCAGACAGGCAAGCGCGCGGTGGAGATCGTGTCGCTGGAGCAGGTCGGTCACTACGCCGTGCAGCCCACCTTCTCCGACGGCCATTCCTCGGGCATCTACTCCTGGGACTACCTCTATTTCCTCGGCTCGCAGCAGGACGACCTGTGGCGGCGCTACGAAGAGCGCCTGCAGGCTGCAGGCATCGAGCGCGATGCCCCCATGCCCGGGCCCGCCGCGTCGGCTTGTGGTCACCACCACTGAGAGTCGAGCCGAACCAAGACATCGACAACATGAGCCAGACCCATTTCGGATTCCAGCAGGTCGACGAGACGCAGAAGGCGCGCCGGGTGCGCGGTGTGTTCGATTCCGTGGCGAGCCGCTACGACGTGATGAACGACCTCATGTCCATGGGTCTGCACCGCGCGTGGAAGGCCTATGCCATCGCGGTGGCCGACGCTCGCCCCGGTGACCGCGTGCTCGACGTCGCGGGCGGCACCGGCGATCTCGCGCGCGCGCTTGCCAAGAAGGTCGGCCCTCGGGGCACCGTGGTCCACACCGACATCAATGAGGCCATGCTCCAGCGCGGCCGCGATCGTCTGCTTGACGATGGCGTGATCCTGCCCACCGCGCTGTGCGATGCCGAGCACCTGCCGTTCGACAGCGGCAGCTTCGACCTCGTGACCGTCGGCTTCGGACTGCGCAACATGACGCACAAGGACCTCGCCCTGGCGGAGATGAACCGCGTGCTGCGCGCGGGCGGGCGCCTGCTGGTGCTCGAGTTCTCGAAGGTGGCGCCGCCGCTGGCCAAGGCCTACGACTGGTATTCGTTCCAGGTGCTGCCGCGCCTGGGGCAATGGGTCGCGGGCGATGCGCAGAGCTACCGCTACCTCGCTGAATCCATCCGCATGCACCCGGGGCAGGCGGAACTGAAATCGATGATGAAGGCGGCCGGTTTCGGCCATGTGGACGTGCACAACCTGAGCGCCGGCGTGGTGGCGCTGCATGTGGGCATCAAATGCTGAAGCGCGGCAGTCTTGCGTGGGGCATGCCCGAGCCTCCCCCTGAGTTTGGGGGACGGTGGGCGCGAACTCGCACAGGGCGCTCCGTTCCAACTGCCCCCCGCGCCGGCGGCACCTGAGCACCGCTCACGACGCGCGCCGCGACGCATCAAGTCGCCTTGCAATGACTTGCACCGCTGGCCGGCATGCGGCCCGCGTCGGCGGTGCTCACGGTTGTGTTTTTCAGCCGCAGGCAGTCAAACGTTGGAGCTTTCGACTATGACTCGCATCCCCTTGCTTTCCCGCTCCCTCGCGTCCCGAAGCCTCGTGCTTGCCATGAGCGCAGCCATCGCGGCTGCGCTGCTTGCCGGCTGCGGCGACAGGAAGGACAAGCCGGCCACGCAGACCGCCGCGCGCGTCAACCGCGAGGAGATCACCGTCCATCAGATCAACTTCCTCTTGCAGCAGCAGCGCGCGATTCCTCCCGCGCAGGCCGCTTCGGCGGGCAAGGCGGCGCTGGAGCGGCTGATCGACCAGGAGCTCACGTTGCAGCAGGCGGTCGAGAAGAAGATCGACCGCGACCCCCGCGTGGCCCAGCAGATCGAAGCCGCACGGCGCGAGGTCATCGCGCGCGCCTACGTCGAGAAGGTGGGCTCGGGTGCGCCGCGGCCCACGCCCCAGGAAATCAAGAAGTACTACGACGAGCATCCGGCGCTGTTCAGCCAGCGGCGCGTCTACTCGCTGCAGGAAATCCTGGTCGAAGCGCCGCCCGAGCAGCTCGACCAGGTGCGCACCAAGCTGGAAGCGGCGAAAGACCTGGGCGAGTTCGTCAACTACCTTCGGGCCAGCGAGATCAAGTTCACCGGCCACCAGGGGGTGCGTCCAGCCGAGCAGCTGCCCATGGGCCTGCTGCCCGTGATCTCGCGCATGAAGGACGGGCAGACGGTGTTCGGCAAGACGCCCGAGGGCGCCCGCATCGTGATCCTGGCGCGCTCGGTGAGCCAGCCGGTGGACGAGGCGCATGCGCGTCCGGCCATCGAGCAATACCTCCTCAACGAGCGCAAGCGCAAGGTCGTCGAGGACGACCTCAAGGCGCTGCGTGCGAGCGCCAAGATCGAATACCTGGGCGAGTACGCGAAGAGCGATGCCGAGCGCGAGGCCGAGCGGGCGAAGGCGCTGGAGGTCAAGCCCGGCGTGTCGCCGCTCACGGGCACGCCGGCGACCCCGGCCGAGCCCGTCCTGCCCGTGCGAGCGGCTTCGGCGCCTGCCAGCGGTGTGCTGGACAAGGGGCTGAAGGGACTGAAGTAAGCGAAAGGCGTAGACCATGATCCGCATCCCGATCCGACACCTGCTGCTCGGCTTCCTGCTTGCATGGGCAATGGCGAGCATCGCCGGCGCGCAGACACAGCGCGCCAACACCCAGAGCGCGCGGCCCGCCCCGGCCGTGCAGGGCACGCAGAACGTGCAGCAGCCCGCGGCGCCGCAAGCCGAGGAGCACGTGCTCGGCGCGGGCGACGTGATCCGCATCAGCGTGTTCCAGAACCCCGACCTCACGCTGGAGACCCGCATCTCCGAGCAGGGCTCGATCACCTACCCGCTGGTGGGCCAGGTGGCTCTGGGCGGCCTGGCCGTGCCGGCGGCCGAGCAGCGTATTGCACGTGCGCTGCGCGAGGGCAAGTTCGTGCTCAACCCGCAAGTCAACATCCTGGTGATGCAGATCCGCAGCGCGCAGGTCTCCATCCTGGGTCAGGTGAACAAGCCCGGCCGCTACCCCATCGACCAAGCCGGCAGCACGGTATCGCAGATGATCGCGGCGGCCGGCGGCGCGGTGCCCGGCGCCTCGGACTTCGTCACGCTCACCGGCACGCGCAACGGCAAGCCGGTCAAGCTGGAGATCGACCTGCCGCAGATCCTGCAATCGGGCAAGAGCGAGCTCGATCCGGTAGTGCAAAGCGGCGACATCCTGCACATCGACCGCGCGCCGCAGATCTACGTGTACGGCGAGGTGCAAAGGCCGGGCGTCTCTCGCCTGGAGCGGGGTATGACCGTGATGCAGGCGATCGCGCAAAGCGGCGGCATCACGCAGCGCGGCACCGAGCGCGGCCTGCGCATCCACCGGCGCGACGCCTCGGGCGAGGTCCGGGTGATCCACCCCGGCATGAACGACCCGGTCGAGCGCGACGACGTGATCTACGTGCGCGAATCGCTGTTCTGAAGAACGGTCCCCTGTGCCCCGAGGGAGGCCTCGGGAGTGTCTTCCGAGAGAGGAAAGCGCCATGTCCATCGCCCAGTACCTGCGCATCATGTGGGCCCGCAAGTGGCTTGTGCTTGCGCTGCTCCTGCTCACGGCGCTCGCCGGCAGCCTTGTCACACTGTTCGTGCTGCCCAAGCAGTACATGGCCGAGGCCTCGCTGGTGGTCGATGTGCGCAACGACCCGGTCCTGGGCGCCATCGCGCCCGGCATGGCGTCGCCCGCCTACCTGGCTACCCAGGTGGAGATCCTCAAGAGCGACCGCGTGGCCGGCCGCGTGGTGAAGATGCTGGGCGTGGAGCGCTCGCCGGCGGCCGTGCAGCAATGGCGCGACTCCACGAACGCCAGGATTCCGCTGGACCGGTACTTCGCGCAGCTTCTGCAGAACGGCCTGTCCGTCGAGCCCTCGCGAGGCAGCAACGTCATCAACATCACGTTCACGAATCCCGACCCGGCCTTCGCCGCTGCGGCGGCCAACGCGTTCGCGCAGGCCTACATGGATGTGTCGGTGGAGCTGCGCGTGGAGCCGGCGCGCCAGTCGGCCGGTTGGCTCGACCAGCAGACGAAGACGCTGCGCGCCACGCTGGAGTCGGCGCAAAGCCGGCTGTCGAAGTTCCAGCAGGAGAACGGCATCGTCATCACCGACGAGCGCATGGACCAGGAGACGCAGCGGTTGAACGTGCTGCTGGCCCAGCTTGCCACCGCGCAGGCCGAGCAGGTGGACCTCGCCATGCGCCAGCGCAACACCGGCAGCGAACTCTCGCCCGACGTGCAGAACGCGCCCTCGGTGCAGACGCTCAAGGGGCAGCTCGTGATGGCAGAGGCCAAGATGAGCGAGATCAGCGCCGTCGTGGGCCCCAACCACCCGCAGCGGCAGGCGCTGGACGCGCAGATCCGCGGGCTGCGCGGACAGCTGGCCGCCGAGATCCGCCGCGTGTCGGGCGGCAGCGGCGTGGCCAGCCGCAGCAGCGCGCAGAAGGTGGCCGAGCTGCAGTCGCTGGCCGACCAGCAGAAGAAGCAGGTGCTGGCCCTGCGCGCGCAGCGCGACCAGATGGCGGTGCTGCAACGCGACGTGGAGACCGCGCAGCGCGCCTATGAGGGCGCCAGCCAGCGCGTCACGGCGCTGAGCCTGGAGGGGCAGAACATGCAGGCCAACACGCGCATCCTCAGCCCCGCCGTCGAACCGTACATGCCGGCCCGGCCGCGCGTGGGGCTCAACATCCTCGGTTCGATCTTCGGCGGCCTGCTGCTGGGTGCGGTGGCGGCCATCGGCCTGGAGCTGCTGAACCGCCGCGTGCGCAGCCCGGACGACCTCCTGGCGACGGCGGGCGTGCCGGTCATCGGCGTGCTGCAGCCCATGGATTCCAAGCGGCCCGTGTTCCGGCGCCTGTCCTCCGGACGGCCCGCGCTCGCGCCCGTCCGGCCCCTGCTCGTCGCTCCAGGAGGACGCCCATGAAGATGACCGTCTCGATGGCCACGGGCGCGCCCCGGGCCAACCGTTCCATCGGCGCCATCCTGATGGACAGCGGCGCGCTGACGCCCGAGGACGCCGAGCGCGTGCTGACGTTGCAGAAGGAACAGGGCCTGCGCTTCGGAGAAGCGGCGATCCGCCTGGGCCTGCTCACCGAGGCCGACATCCAGTACGCGCTGTCGCGCCAGTTCTCGTATGCCTACCTGCGCACGGTGGGTGACGAGCGTCCCTTGTCGGAGGAGCTGATCGCCGCTTACCAGCCGTTCTCCGCGCGGGTGGAGGAGCTGCGTGCCATTCGCAGCCAGCTCATGCTGCGCTGGTACGACAAGACCGAGCAGCGGCAGGTGCTCACCATCGTGGGCACCGAGCGCGGCGAGGGCCGCAGTCACCTCGCGGCCAACCTCGCGGTGGTGTTCTCGCAGCTGGGCGAGCGCACCCTGCTCATCGATGCCGACATGCGCACGCCGCGCCAGCACGAGCTCTTCATGCTGCAGAACAAGGTGGGCCTGTCCACGGTGCTCTCCGGGCGTTCGCGCGATGAGGCGATCGTGCGCATCGCCGACCTCGCGGGGCTGTACGTGCTGCCGGCCGGCCCCATCCCGCCCAACCCGCTGGAGCTGCTGTCGCGGCTCAACTTCGACGAGTTCCTGATCCACGTGCGCGCCACCTTCGACGTGGTGATCATCGACACATCGGCTCTCTCGCTGGGCGAGGATGCCGCAATGATCGCCGTGCGCACCGGCGCCGTGCTCGCGGTGGCGCGCACCGCGCAGACCCGGGTGCACACCTTCAACGACATGGTGCAGGGCCTCGCGGGCGCGGGCGTGACGGTGGTCGGCTCGGTGCTCAACGACGTGCCCCGCCACAGGAAGGCGAAGGCCGCCTCGTGAGCGCCGTGTCGCCCCGGCTGCCTGGTGCCACGACGGCCTGGCCGCGGGCGTCGCTGCCGTGGCTGGTGGCGCTAGGCGGCTATGCGGTGATGTATGCGCCGGTGTACTGGAACGCCGCGCACGGGCTGTGGAAGACCGACGAGAACGGGCACGGGCCCGTCATCCTCGCCGTGCTGGCGTGGCTCTTCTGGAGCCGGCGCCGCGCCATCGCCGAAGCGCCTGAGCGGCCCGCGCCGGCGCCGGGCTGGGCGCTCTTCGCGCTGGGCCTGCTGCTGTACGTGTTCGGGCGCACGTTCAACATGTCCAGCGTCGAGTTCTTCTCGCAGCTGCCGGTCGTCGCTGCCATGCTGCTGCTGCTCAAGGGGCCGCATGCGCTGCGGGCGGCATGGTTTCCCGTGCTCTATCTCGTGTTCATGGTGCCGCTGCCGGCCACGCTGGTCGATGCGATCACGGGCCCGCTCAAGCAGTGGATCTCGGACATCGTCGAGACGCTCCTGTATGCCGTGGGCTACCCCATCGCGCGTGCCGGCGTCATCCTGCAGATCGGCCAGTACCAGCTGCTGGTGGCCGACGCGTGCTCTGGGCTGAATTCCATGTTCAGCCTCACCGCGCTGGGCACGCTGTTCATGTATGTCATGGGCCGCAAGAGCCGCGCGCACAACATGGCGATGCTGGCTTCCATCCTGCCCATCGCGTTCCTCGCCAACATCGTGCGCGTGATCATCCTGGTGCTGGTCACCTACCACCTGGGCGACGAGGCCGGGCAGGGCTTCCTGCACGGGGCTGCCGGCATCGTGCTGATGCTGGTGGCGCTCGGCATCTTCTTTGCCCTGGATGGGCTGCTGCGGCTGGTCTTGAAGGAAGGGCCGCGCCGGCCCGCCTCGCCATGAGTGCGCACTCGACTCGCCATGCCGTGGAGGTGATGCCTGTGAAACCTGTCCTGCCGATCGACGCCGCGAACGGCCTCGCGCTCGACTACCGCGAGGCGCGCCGCATCGGTGAATCGCTCTCGGCCGACTACTGTTTTGCCGAACCCTTTCCGCACATCGTGCTCGACGACTTCCTGCCGGCGGCGGTCGCGCGGCGGGCGCTCGAGCATTTCCCGGCCGGGGCGCTGCGCTCGGACAAGGTCTTCGAGATGGGCTACGCCGGGCTGCACAAGCGGCAGATCCTCCCCGAGGACTGCGATGCCGAGGCGCGCGCGCTGTTCCACTTCTTCAACTCGCGGCCCATGCTCGAGTTCCTGGAGGGGCTGTCGACCATCGACGCGCTGCTTCCCGATCCTTACTTCATGGGCGGCGGCTATCACGAGACGACGCGCGGCGGCAAGCTGGGCGTGCATGCCGACTTCCGCATCAACGACCGGCTGCACCTGCACCGGCGCATGAACGTCATCATCTACCTCAACGAGGAATGGCGCGACGAGTACGGCGGTTTCCTCGAACTGTGGGACCGCCAGATGACGCGCCGGGTCGAGGCGGTCAAGCCGGTGTTCAACCGCTGCGTCATCTTCAACACGGATGCCGATTCCTTCCACGGCCACCCCGACCCGCTGACCACGCCCGAAGGCGTGACGCGCCGCTCGATCGCGCTGTACTACTACACCGCCTCGCGTGCCATCTACGACGAGGTGCCGCACACCTCCACGATCTACCACGCGCGCCCCGGCGACGGCCGCGAGGTGCAGCGCGAGGCCTGGCAGCTGCGGCTGGACCAGCACCTGCGGCAGTGGACGCCGCCCGCGCTGCTGCGCTACGTGCATGCCATCCGGCGCCGGCTGGTGCGTCCCACCACGGCTGATGCCACCGTGAAGCCGCGACGCTGACATGTTTGCCAACCTCAAGCCGCTGGTGGTGGTGATGGGCATCGCGCTCGCGGTGTTCGTCATCACGCGCCCGCTGGCGCTGAGGTTCATGACCCCGGAGGACCTCGCGCTACGGCGCCGCGTGTGGATCGGACTCACGCTGACGGCCTTCCTCAGCCCGAGCTTCTGGCTGTATGCGCTGGTGGCGGCGGGGGTTAGCGCCTGGGCCGCGCGGCGCGATTCCAACCCTCCTGCGCTGTACGTGATGCTGCTGCAGGTGATCCCCCCCATCGGCCTGTACATCCCGATGCTGGGCATCAACCAGCTGTTCCAGCTCAACAACTACCGCATCCTGGCTTTGGCGATGTTGCTGCCGCTGGCGGTGCAGCTCTTCCTCGCCGGGCAGGAGCGCGGCTCGCGCGCGCAAGGCTGGGTCGATGCGCTGATGGCTGCCTTCCTGTTGTTGCAGCTGGCGCTGCTGTTTCCCTACGAGTCCTTCACGAACACGCTGCGTCGCGGCTTCCTGCTCTTCGTCGATGTGTGGCTGGTGTATTACGTGTTCAGCCGGGCCTGCCGGCGCTGGCACGCGATCGTCGACGTGATGGCCTCGTTCGTGCTGGCTTGCACCATCTTCGCGGCCATCGCGCTGTTCGAGTCGATCAAGGGCTGGCTGCTCTACCAGAACCTGGGCGACGTGTGGGGCCGGCCGCTGATGTGGGCCTACCTCATGCGCGGCGAGACGCTGCGCGCGCAGGCCTCGGTGGGTCATGCGCTGGCATTGGGCTACGCCCTCGCGATGGGCTTCACCTTCACTCTGTACCTGGGCCGGCTGCTGCGCGCGCCGCAGATGGCGGTGGCGATGGGCGCATGGATGTGGGTGGGCCTGCTGGCCTCGTATTCGCGCTCGCCCTGGGTCGTGGCCGTGGCGGCGTTCTTCTGCTATGCGGCCCTGCAGCCCGATGGGCTCACGCGTGCCACCAAGTACGCGGCCGTGGCGGTGGTGCTGTCGGCTGCGGTGCTGGTGTCACCGATCGGCGACCGCGTGATCGACAACCTGCCATTCGTCGGCACGGTGGATGCGGCCACCGTCGAGTACCGGCAGCGCCTGGCGGAGGTGTCGTGGCGGCTCATCAAGCAGAACCCCTGGTTCGGCAACCCTTTCGTGCTCACGGAGATGGAGGAGCTGCGGCAAGGGCAGGGCATCATCGACCTGGTCAACAGCTATGCATCGACCGCCTTGCTGTACGGCCTGGTCGGATTGGCTTTGCTCCTGAGCATGATCGTGGCCGCCATGGGTTCGGCCTTTGTGGCTTCGCGTGCCTGGCGCGGCGTGGAGCCGGAGGTGGCCGTGCTGGGCGCCTGTCTCGTGGCCGCCATGCTGGCCACGCTGGTGATGATGGCCGCCGGCAGTTTCGGCACCATCCTCGCGCTCATGGTGTGGATCCTCACGGGGCTCATGCTCTCGTACGCCGCCATGCCCTGGCAGGTCACGCAGCCAGTGGCCGAGACCGCGCCCGGATGGGATGCCCGGCCTGTGTCGATGGGCTGGAACGGGGCCATCACGCGGTTGCGTCCATAGCGCTCCGCGGCGCGCCATTTTTCGTGCATCAGGGGAATCGATGTCCTTGCCTTCCACGCTTCCTTCACCGCTCACCGGCCGGCCCGATGCGGCCACGCTCGTGATGTCGCTCCCATCGGGCGACATCGTGCGGCGTTATCGCGAGGAGTTCGGCTACGACGCCTCGCACAGCTTCGCCAGCGTGCCCGAGGCCGGGCTGTACGAGTGCGCCGACACCGGCTACCGCTTCTACTTCCCGTTCTCGATGACGGGCGACGAATCGCTGTACCGCACGCTCGAAAAGAACGACTGGAACTACAAGGAAGACAAGTGGGAGCACGACGCGGCGCTCGAGCACGTGCGCCCGGGTGCGCGCGTGCTGGACGTGGGCTGCGGGCGCGGCAGCTTCCTGTGCAAGGCGCAGTCGCGTGGCGCCACCGCCACCGGCATCGAGCTCAACCGCTCGGCGGCCGAGGTGGCCCGGTCGCGCGGCATCGAGGTCGTCGAGGGCCTCCTGCAGGCGCACGCTCGCGCACGGCCGGCGTACTACGACCTCGTGGCCTCGTTCCAGGTGATCGAGCACGTGCCGGAGCCCGTCGCCTTCGTGCATGACTGCCTGCGGGTGCTCAAGCCTGGCGGCCGGCTGATCCTCGGCGTGCCCAACAACGACGGCTTTCTGCGTTACGCCGACGCACCGCTCAACGGCCCGCCGCATCACATGGGCCTGTGGAACCGGCGCAGCCTCGCCGCGCTCGCGCAGCTCTTCCCTTTGGAGCTGCGTGCCGTCGAGGTGGAGCCCCTGGCCGAAGTCGACTGGTACCAGGCCGTCATGGAGCGGCGCTACCTGCGCGGCCGCTGGCAGCGCTGGCTGTACTGGCGGCTGGGCGGCGCGCGCCTCTTCAGGCGCTACCTCGACGAGAACGCCGCCACGATCGCGGGCCACACGCTGCTGGCCGTGTTCGACCGGCACGCCGATGGCGTTCCCCAAGGCCTGCGGCTCGCGCACACGCATCACCGCGCGATCATGGTGTGACGCCCATGCTGCGGATGTCGTCCTTGCGCCTGTTCGGTCCCTACACCCCCGGCTCCCGGCTGCGGTTGTCGGGCATGGTGAACGTGCGCGGCGATCTCTTCGCCACGGCGATGTCCTTTGCCGGGCAACTGGCGATCAAGCTCGTGAGCACGGTGGTGCTCACCCGGTTGCTCTATCCCGAGGCGTACGGCGTGGTCACGCTGGTGGCGACCATCGCCTTCATGGTGGAGATGCTGTCCGACGTGGGCACCGCCGGCCTCATGGTGCGCCACGAGCGCGGTGACGAGCGAACCTTCATCGACACCGTGTGGACGCTGCGCCTCGTGCGTGGCCTGGTGAATGCGGTGCTGCTGTACGCGCTGTCGCCGCTGCTCGCCCGGCTGTACGGCTCGCCCGAGCTCACCGAGGCGTTGCGCATCTTCTCGGCCTTCTTCGTCGTGCACGGGCTGGAGTCCATGGCCTTCCTGCTGGCCGTGCGGCGGCGGCGGGCACGGCTCATGAGCTACTGCGAACTCGCGGCAGCGGCAGCATCCACCGTTTTCGTGATCGGCTGGTCCTACTTCGAGCGCGACTGGCACGGCATGGTGTACGGCATGGTCTTCAACCGGGCCTTCATGGCGGCGGCCAGCTGGTTCTTCTATCGCGAGGACCGGCCGCGCCCGCGGTTCGAGCGCGAGGCGATCGCCGCGAGCATGGGCTTTGCCCGCTATGCCATGCCGTCGAGCCTCGTGTCGCTCGTCAGCGCGCAGTTCGACAAGGTCGTGTTCCTACGGCTCTTCGACATGCAGCTGCTCGGCTTGTACGGGCTGGCCGCGGGCATCGTCGGGCCGGTCGACAGCCTGGTGATGCGCATCTCCCGCTCGGTGCTGTTTCCGCGCTGCGCCGACAACTTCCGGCGCGAGCCCGCGACGGTGGGCCAGCGCTACTACCGCGACAACGTCAAGCTGATGCTGCTGCTGCTCGCGCTGCCCGCCACGCTGGCCGGCGCGGCCACGCTGGTGGTGCAGCTGCTCTATGACCCGCGCTATGCGTATGCGGCGGTGATCGTGCATGCCTTCGCCTTGCGCGGGACCATCGCCGCCTTCGCCGGGCCGGCCGAGAACCTGCTGGTGGCGACCGGCACGCCGCGGCCGGCCCTGGTGGGCAACGTCCTGCGGCTGAGCTGGCTGGCGTGCGGCAGCCTCGCCGGCTACTGGTTCGCGGGCTTCCCCGGCTTCCTGTGGATGGCGGCGTTGACCGGCGTGCCCGCGCTCGCCTATTTCCTGTGGCTGCAGCATCGGCGCGGTTTGCTCATCCTGCGTTACGAGGCGCTCAAGCTCGCGTACGTGGGCATCGTGTTTTTGGTGAGCTGGGGCGTCTCCAGCGAGCTGGTCCGCCTGCTGGCGCACCACCGGGGTGGAGGTGTGTGATGCACGTGGCGCTGTACTCCCCCGCGTGGCCGGCTGAACGGCATCCCAACGGCATCGCGGCCTATGTGCACCAGCTGCGCGGCGAGCTGCTGCGGCAGGGCCATCGGGTGTCCGTCTTCACCGCGCGACTGGCGAGCGGCTCCGACGAGCCCGGCGTGTACCGCGTGAGCCCCACGCTGGGCTTTCGCATGCAGCGACGCCTCGCCTCCCTGGCCGGGGGCGGGGGGCCGGGCGCGCTGGGCTGGGGGCGCCTGATCGCCCAGTGCATCGCCCGCCTGCATGCCGCGGACCCCATCGACGTGATCGAGATGGAAGAGACCTTCGGCTGGTGTGCCGATGTGCTGAAGCGCCAGCCGGTGCCGCTGGTCGTGAAGCTGCACGGCCCGGCGTGCCTGTCGCTGCTCGGCGAGGACCGCGAGCGCCCCGAGGCGCGGAGCCGGTTGGCCGCGGAAAGCGCGGCACTGCGGCGGCTGCCCGTCATCGTGTCGCCCGCGCGGCACACGCTGCAGGCCACGCTGTCCCATCACGGCATCGCGCCGGCCATTGCGGAGGTGGTGCCCAATCCCATCGGCGTGCCGCCCGATCTGCCGCTGTGGGATCCCTCGCGCTGCGACCCGCGCACGCTGCTCTTCGTCGGCCGCTTCGACGCGCTCAAGGGCGGCGACGTGATGCTGCATGCCTACGCCCGGCTGCTCGCCCACGACTCCACGTTGCGGCTGGTGTTCGTGGGGCCGGACCGCGGCGTGCCCGGCCCGGATGGCACGCGCATGGACTTCCACGGTTACTGCGCGGCGCACCTCACCGCGGCCGAGCGTGTACACATCGACTACCGGGGCGCGCTGCCTCGCGAGGAGATCTACAGGCTGCGCATGCAGGCCGCGGTGTCGGTCGTCACCTCGCGTTTCGACAACCAGCCCAACACCGTGCTCGAAGCCATGATGCAGGCCGCTCCGGTCGTCGCGGTGGACGCGGGCGGGGTGGGCGAACTCATCACGCAGGGTGTGTCGGGCCGGCTCGCGCGTGCCGGCGACCTCGACGACCTGTGCGCGCAGCTGCGCGCCGCGCTCGACGACCTGCCGGCCGGCGCAGGCATGGGCCGCGCTGCACGCGAGTTCGTGCTCCAGCGGCATGCGCTGCCGGCCGTCACTGCGCAGGCGCTGGCGGTGTACCGGCGGGCCATCGCCTTGCACTTGGGCGACGCGACGGCCCAGCCTGCCCCGCTGCTTGAACACGAGGAGGCGGGACCATGAAACGCATGAAGCGGAGGATGTGCCCGTGAGCCGCACGGACCTGAGCGTGGTGATCGTGAGCTACAACACGGCGCACCTGCTGCCGCGCCTGTTCGAGACGCTGAGCGCCGCGAGCCAGGGGCTGGCGCTGCAGGTCATCGTGGTGGACAACGCTTCTCGCGATGGCTCCGTGGCGTGGCTGCGCGAGCACCATCCCGAGGTGGAGCTGATCGCCAACGCCAGCAACGTCGGCTTCGGCCGCGCCAACAACCAGGCGCTGCCGCGCCTGCGCGGCGGGCACGTACTGCTGCTCAACACCGATGCCTTCGTCGCCCCCGACACGCTCGCCCTCACGCTGGCCTGGATGCGTGCCCATCCGCTCTGCGGCGTGCTGGGCGTGAGGCTGCGAGGGGACGACGGCACGCAGCAGCCCTCGTGTCGCTACTTCCCCACGCCGCTCAACATGTTCCTGCTGCGTACCGGGCTGGCGCGCTTCGTCCCGTGGGTGCGCGGCATCGATCCGCCGCGCTGGGATCCGAGCGCCAGCACCCGGTGCGACTGGGTGCCCGGCTGCTACTACCTCATGCCGCGCAAGGTGGTGGAGGAGGTCGGCCTGTTCGACCCGCGCTTCTTCCTCTACTTCGAGGAGGTCGACCATTGCCGGCGCGTGAAGCGCGCCGGCTGGGAAGTCCACTACTACGCCGGCACGAGCGTGGTGCACCTGGGCGGCGAGAGCGCCAAGACCGCGGGCGAGCTCACCGAGGCCGGCCGGCAGGTCTCGGCCCTGCAGATCGAGAGCGAGCTGCTCTTCTTCCGCAAGCACCATGGCGTGACCGGCATGGCCGCGGCCGTCGTGCTGGCGGCGCTCGCGGATGCCTACCTGGCGCTCAAGTGGGTCGTGAAGCGGCACGAGGTGGCCGGCACGCGGCCGTACTGGCGCCATGCGGGCACGACGTGGTCACTGTTTCGTCAGACCGCGTGGGGCACGCGCCCCACGCGGTGAAAAGCATCGATGCACAGGTTCATGAGGTGGACACCATGAATCCCTTGCCTGCCGTCCTGGCCGTGGTGGTAATCGGCCGCAACGAAGGCGAGCGCCTCGCGCGCTGCCTGGACTCGGTGGTGTCGCCCGCCACGAGGGTGGTCTACGTGGATTCCGGCTCCACGGACGGCTCGGTGGCGCTCGCGCGCAGCATGGGCGTGGAGGCGATCGAGCTCGACATGAGCCGGCCCTACACCGCGGCCCGCGCGCGCAATGCGGGGTGGCGCCGCGCCCAGGAGATTGCGCCTGAAGCAGCCTTCGTGCAGTTCGTCGATGGCGACTGCGAGATGCTGCCCAACTGGCTCGACATCGCGCCGCGCCACCTGCACACCCACCCCGGCGTGGCGGCGGTGGCGGGCCGGCTGCGCGAGCGCCATCCCGAGCGTTCGGTCTACAACCTGCTGTGCGACATGGAATGGAACACGCCCGTCGGCGAAACGCGCGCGGTGGGCGGCATCGCGATGATGCGCATCGCCGCGCTGGCGGCGGTGGGCGGTTTTCGCGATGACCTCATCGCGGGCGAGGAGCCCGAGCTGTGCGTGCGCCTGCGCGCCTCCGGCTGGCGGCTGTGGCGCCTGCCCATCGACATGGCCTGGCACGACGCGGCCATGACGCGCTTTTCGCAGTGGTGGCGGCGCACGGTGCGTTCGGGCTTCGCCTTCGCGCAGGGCGCGCACCTGCACGGCCGCCCACCCGAGCGGCACTGGGTCCGCGAGTCGCGCAGCGCCTGGTTGTGGGGGCTGGCGCTGCCCGCCGGCATCCTGCTGTTGACGTGGGCCTTCGGGACGCAGGCGCTGTGGCTGACGCTGGTTTACCCGGCCCAGGTGCTGCGCCTGTTCCTGCGCCAGCCCGGGCCGCGGCGGGCGCGCGCGGCCCGGGCGTTCTTCCTCGTGCTCGGCAAGTTCGCCGAGGCGACCGGCCAGCTGCGTTTCGAGCTGGCGCGCCGGCGCGGCGGCGAGCGCGGACTCATCGAATACAAGTAGGCGGTGCGATGCGGGTGGCCTATCTCGTCAACCAGTACCCCAAGGTGAGCCACAGCTTCATCCGGCGCGAGATCCTCGCGCTGGAGCGGCAGGGCATCGAGGTACAGCGCATCGCCGTGCGCGGCTGGGACGGTGAGCTCGTCGACGAGGCCGACCGGCATGAGCGGGATCGCACGCGCTACCTCATGCGCGAGGGGCTGGGGCCGCTCATGGCGGCCGCGGGCCGTGCGCTGCGCGGCGATGCCGGCCGCTTCGGCGGCGCCCTGGCGCTGGCGTGCCGCATGGGCTGGCGCGCTGACCGGCCGTTGCCTGTGCACGCGGTCTACCTCGCGCAGGCCTGCCGGCTGCGCGAATGGTTGCGCGAGTCGGGCGCCACGCACCTGCATGCCCATTTCGGCACCAACCCGGCTGAGGTGGCGATGCTCGTGCACGCGCTGGGCGGGCCGCCCTGGAGCTTCACCGTGCACGGCCCGGAGGAATTCGACCGGCCCGTCGCGCTGCACCTGGGCGAGAAGCTGCGCCGTGCGGCCTTCGCCGTGGCGGTGAGTTCGTACGGGCGCAGCCAGCTCTACCGCTGGGTGGAGCACGGCCACTGGCACAAGCTGCACGTGGTGCATTGCGGCCTGGAGCGCGAATTCCATGCGGCGCCGCCGGTGCCGCCGCCGGCCGCGCCGCGGCTCGTGTGCGTGGGCCGGCTGTGCGAGCAGAAGGGCCAGCTGTTGCTGGTGCAGGCGGCCGGCCGGCTGATGCAGCGCGGCGTGGACTTCGAGCTCGTGCTGGCCGGCGACGGCGAGATGCGCGGCGAGGTGCAGGCGCTCGTCGATGCCCTGGGCCTCGGGCAGCGCGTGCGCATCACGGGGTGGATCTCCAGTGCCGACGTGCGCGAGCACCTCCTCGCCTCGCGGGCGCTCGTGCTGGCGAGCTTCGCGGAAGGACTGCCGGTGGCGATCATGGAAGCGATGGCGCTGCGCCGGCCGGTGATCGCCACGGCGGTGGCCGGCATTCCGGAGCTCGTGCGAGATGGCGAGCACGGCTGGCTGGTGCCGGCGGGCGACGTGGAGGCGCTGGCCGCCGCGATGCAGGCCTGCCTGCGGCTCGAACCCGAAGCGCTGGGCCGCATGGGCGAGGCAGCCCGCCGCCGCGTGCTGGAACGGCACGACGCCGATGTCGAGGCGGCGAAGCTGGCAGCGCTGTTCGGGCATCCCGGCCGCGCGGCCGTCACGGCAATGGCGGCATGAGCATCGTCGAGCTGCTTTCCCTCGCGGTGGCCGTGCTGCTGTGGCTCGGGGCCGGGTTGCTGGCGGTGCCCGTGCTCGTGCTGCTGTTCCAGGTTGTGCTCTCGCTGCCCGCGCGGCGCTCTTCCGAACCGACCCCGGAGGTGGCGCGCCCGTGCGTCGCCGTCCTCATGCCCGCGCATGACGAGGCGGCCGGCATCGCCGCCTCGCTCGCCACGGTGAGGCCTCAACTCGAATCCGGCGACCGCCTGCTCGTCGTGGCCGACAACTGCCGGGACGACACCGCCCGCATCGCCGCCGCCGAAGGGGCCGAGGTCGTGGAGCGCGCGGACGCCACGCGCCGCGGCAAGGGCTATGCCCTCGACTTCGGCGTGCGCCACCTGAGCGGCGATCCGCCCCAGGTGCTGGTGATCGTCGATGCCGATTGCGCCGTGCAGCCCGGCGCCCTGGACCGCCTCGTGCGCGAGTGCGCGGCTAGCGGCCGGCCAGTGCAGGCGCTGTACCTCATGCAGTCCCCGCTCGGCGCGGGCCTGAAGGCCCGCCTCGGCGAGTTCGCCTGGCTCGTGAGGAACCTCGCGCGGCCGCTGGGCTGGCATCGCGCCGGCCTGCCATGCCAGCTCATGGGCACGGGCATGGCGTTCCCCTGGCCCTTGATCCGCCAGGCGCCGCTGGCCTCGCCCCACCTCGTGGAAGACCTGCAGCTGGGCCTGGATCTCGCCGCTGCCGGCGCGCCGCCGCGCTTCTGCCCCGAGGCGCGGGTGACGAGTCGCTTTCCGGCCGATGCCCAGGCCCTGGCGACGCAGCGCGCGCGCTGGGAGCACGGCCACCTGGGCGTCATCGCCGGGCAGGTGCCGAAGCTGCTGTGGCGCGCGCTCAGCCGGGGGAAGCCCGCGCTGGCCACGATGGTGCTGGATCTGGCGGTGCCGCCGCTCGCCTCGCTGGTGCTGATGCTGCTGGCGTGGCTGCTGCTGTCGGGGCTCGCGGCCGCCATGGGCGCGAGCGCGGGGCCGCTCGGCAGCGTCTGCGCCTCGCTGGCGCTGCTGGCCGTGGCCGTGCTGCTCGCCTGGGCCGGGCATGGCCGTCACGTCGTGGGCCTGTCCGAACTGCTCGGCGCGCCGCTGTACGCGCTCGCGAAGTTGCCGGTGTACATGGGCTGGTGCCGGGGCCGATCTCTCCTATGGGTGCGTACCCGCCGTGATGATGAGACCCCCTGAGCGGGTGGCCGCGCATGCCCCGGCCGTCGATTTCCAGCGCCCCGTCCACGCGCTGCTGGGCTTGGTCGTCGATGCGTGCGACCTCGCCGGCGCGGTGGATGCCGTGCGCCAGGCGGCCTTCGAGGACCGGCCCTGCATGGTGTCCACGCCCAACCTCAACTTCCTCGTGCAGGCGCAGAGCGATGCGGCGTTTCGCGACTCGGTGCTCGCCAGCGAGCTCAGCCTGCCCGATGGCATGCCGGTGGTCTGGACGGCGCGTCTGCTGGGCGTGCCGCTGCGCAAGCGCGTGGCTGGCGCGGACCTGTACGAGGCCTTGGCGAAGCACGCAGGTCCGCCGCTCCACGTGTACTTCTTCGGCGGCCCCGAAGGCGCGGCGCAGGCCGCATGCGAGCGCGTCAACGCCAGCGCTCGCGGGCTGCGCTGCGTGGGCTTCGATGAAGCCGGCTACGGCACGGTGGAAGACATGAGCGGCGCCGAGCGCATCGCGCGCATCAATGCAAGCGGGGCGCACTTCGTGATTGCGGCGCTGGGCGCGCGCAAGGGCCAGGCCTGGCTCCTGCACAACCGCGCGCGGCTTGCGGCGCCGGTGCTGTGCCATCTGGGGGCCGTGGTGAACTTCGCCGCCGGCCGCGTGCGGCGCGCGCCACGGCCGCTGCAGCGGCTGGGGCTGGAATGGCTTTGGCGCATCGTCGAGGAGCCCGCGTTGTGGCGGCGCTATGCGGGCGATGCCGTGGCCTACGCGCGGCTGCTGGCCACGCGCGTGTTGCCGCTGATGCTCGCCCGGGTGGCCGCATCCAGCTCGGGCGGGCGCGAGGCCGGGCTGCACACGCGCTGGTCGGGCCGCGCCTGCCGCATCGGGCTGCATGGCTCGTGGACTGTTGAAAACCTCCAGCCCCTGCGTGACGAACTGCATCGCGCCGCGGGCCAGGCCACGTCGGTGTCGATCTCCTTGCGCGAATGCGGCTGGCTGGACAGCGCCGCCATCGGCCTGCTCATGGTGGCGCCGCGTGCCTTTCCCCGCGGGCTGCGCCTGCTGGATCCGTCCCCCATGGCGGCGCGTTGCCTGCGCCTGCATGGGGCCGATTTCCTGATCAACGGGGATCGCCATGCTTGACACGCGCAGGTTCACTCCCCGGCGCGAGACCACGATCTCCGCCATCGAGCCCGACTGGTCCCGTGAGGCCAGGGGGCAGTTCGCCTGGCATCCCTCGCGCTCCCTGCTCGGCAGCATCCGCGACTGGCAGCGCGCACGCGAGTCGCGTGCGCCGTGGGCGCCGCTGCTGCGCAAGTGGGCGGCCCTGCGCCACGTGTTCTGGAGCGTCGTCACCGCCGCCGACATTCCGCTCAACTGCCGCCTGGGCGGTGGCCTGCTGCTGCCGCATCCCACGGGCGTCGTCATCCATCCGGATGCGCAGATCGGCCCCAACTGCCTGCTCTTCCAGCAGGTGACCATCGGCTCGGCGCATGGCGGCGTGCCGCGCATCGGTGGGCATGTGGACATCGGTGCCGGTGCCAAGCTGCTCGGCCCCATCCACGTGGGCGATCACGCCTGCATCGGCGCCAATGCCGTCGTTTTGGATGACGTGCCTGCCGGCGCCACGGTGGTCGGCATACCGGCCAGGGTGGTGCGCTGATGCAAGGCCGGCCTCGCGACATCGCGCCCCGCGTGCTCATCGTGTGCGAGCACGCTTCCGCGCGCTTTGGCGGCGAGGCCGCGCTGCCCCTGCATTACTTCCGCGTGCTGCGGGCGCGGGGCGTGCCGGTGTGGCTGGTCACGCATGCGCGCACCCGCGACGAGCTGCGCTCGCTGTTCCCGGATGAAAACCGCATCCACTACATCGAGGACACCCCGCTCGCGCAGCTCATGTGGCGCATCGGGCGGCGGCTGCCGGCGCGCGTGGCCTACCTCACCGTGGGTTTCGTCTCGCGCGTGGCCACGCAGCGTGCCCAGCGGCGGCTCGCGCGCCGGCTGGTCGCAGAGCACGGCATCGACGTGGTCCATCAACCCATGCCGGTGTCGCCGCGCGAGCCCTCCGTGATGCACGGGCTGGGCGCGCCCGTGGTCATCGGCCCGATGAACGGCGGCATGGACTACCCGCCGGCCTTTCGCCACGCGCCCCGTGCGGTGGAGCGTGTGCTCACGGCGGTGGGGCGATGGGGCGCGGCCGCGCTCAACGTCGTGATGCCGGCCAAGCGCCGCGCGGCGCTGCTGCTGGTGGCGAACCGTCGCACCCGCGAAGCCCTGCCGTGGGGCACGTGTCCGCAAGTCGGCGAGCTCGTGGAGAACGGCGTCGACCTGGCCCTGTGGCATGCCGCACCGGCCAGCGAGGCGCGGGCCGGCGAGCTGCCGTGCTTCGTCTTCCTCGGCCGCCTCGTGGACTGGAAGGCGGTGGACCTGCTGCTGCATGCGCACGCCCGGGCCGTGCGCGAGGCTCCCATGCGGCTGCAGATCGTGGGCGATGGCGCCGAGCGACCTGCGCTGGAGGCCTTGGCGCGTGAGCTGGGCATCGCGCAGGAGCAGGGCGGCGGCGTGCGCTTCGCCGGCTGGCTCCCGCAGGCGGAGTGCGCGCGGGCGCTGCAGCAGGCCGATGCCCTCGTGCTGCCCAGCCTGCTCGAATGCGGTGGGGCGGTCGTGCTGGAAGCGATGGCCTGCGCCAAGCCGGTGATCGCCACCGCGTGGGGCGGGCCGCTGGATTACCTGGACGACAGCTGCGGGATCCTGGTGCCGCCCGATGGCCGCGACGCGCTCGTCGAAGGCCTGGCGCAGGCCATGCTGCGGCTCGCGCGTTCGCCCGAGGAGCGCACAAGGCTGGGCCGCAACGGCCGCGAGAAGGTTCGGCGGCAGTACGACTGGGAGATCAAGGTCGATGCCGCGTTGCAGTGGTACGCGCAGGCGCAATCCAGCCGCGCCGGCCCGTGGAGGCCGCGCTCCGCGTGATGAACGGCAAGCAAGAAGAATGACCCTCGTCGATTCCCCCCTCCCCGACGCGCGGCCTGTTGCGGCGCAGACCGAGTCGCGCCGCCCGCGCGTGCTGTTCGTCGTGCCCATCTGGGCTTGTGCGCGCAACACCGGCGGTGGGCAGCGCACCTTCCACCTCTACCGCGCGCTCGCCGAGTTCTGCAGCGTGGAGGTGCTGCTCGTGTCGCAGCCGCAGTTCGCCGGCCTTGAAGCCTTGTATCCCGTTCTGCACCGTGAGCTCTTCCCCGCGGCCGCCGAGATCCACCTGCGCCGCTCGGCCCAGCCTGCGCCGCTGCGCTTCGGTGCGGCGAGCCGGCTGTGGCGGCGGGCGCGGAACGCGCTGCGCCCGCCTCGCAGCCTCTACCGTCCTTGCCTCGACGCCCTGCACCATCTCGACGAGCTGCTCGCCCGTCGACGCTACGACCTCATCGTCGGGCGCTACCTGCTGGAGACCAGCCAGTCCGGCGCGCTGGCGCGCACGGTGCCCGTGCTGCTGGACGTGGACGACCGTGACGACAAGGTCCTGGAGACCCGCCTGCGCGCCGGCACCACGCCGTGGTGGCACAAGCCCTGGCTCGCCTGGCGGCTGTTGCGGACCCGCGCGGTGGTCGACCGGCTGCTCCACCGCTGCGCCCACATCTGGCTCGCGAGCGAGGCCGACGGCAAGGAAGTCGAGCACGGTTCCAAATCAGTCTTGCCCAACGTGCCCTACGTGCCCCATGGTCCGCACGCCGCGGACTGCGGGTCGGCCGAAGCGCCTCCCATCAAGACGTGCCTTTTCGTCGGCACGTGCATCCACCGCGTCAATCGGGAAGGCGTGCGGCATTTCATCGAGCGTTGCTGGCCCGCCATCCGTCAGGCCGAGCCCCAGGCGCGTTTTCGCGTCGTGGGTTCGGGAGGCTGGGACGCATGGCGCCACGATCTGGAGCGCCACCCGGGCGTGCAGGTCATCGGCAGCGTGCCCTCGGTGGGCGACGAATACGCCGCTGCCGCGTTCGCGGTGGTGCCGCTGTACGAAGGCTCGGGCACCAAGATCAAGGTCCTGGAGTCGCTGCTCTACGGGCGCACGCTGGTGGCCCACGCGCATGCCGTGCGCGGGCTGGGAGAGCTGCGGCATGGCGAATCGCTGCTGGTGGCGCGCAGCGACGAGGAGTTCATCGCCCACGCGCTGGCGCTCTACGCCGATGCCTCGGCCGCGGCCGCGATGGCGGCACATGGGCGAGGCATCGTCGAGCGCGAGTATTCGTTCGCGCGTTTCGCGCGGATCGTGCGCGACGACGCGATTCAGGTGCTGGAGCGGTCCGTGGTCCGCGACGATGTGGGAGGCGAAGTTGGATACGCCCATTAAGCGGCGCGTGAAGGGCTACATCCGCTACGCCTACCTGCGGCGCGGGCGTGAATACCGGCAGGCTCTTGACAGGCAACGGCTGCAGTTGCGCTACATCGGCTGGCTCGGGCACAGGAACATCGGCGACGAGGTGCTGTTCCATGCCTTCCGCGAGGAGCTTTTCAGCGACTGCCTGCTCGTCCCCTACGAGGACTACTCGCTGCTGTCCGCGGTCGCCTCGCCGGGCCGCCACACGGCCGTGGTGCTGGGCGGCGGCACGCTCATCAACGAGGGCGGCTACCTGGCGCCGCTGAAGGCGGCTCACGAGCAGGGCCGGCCCTTCTTCGTGTTCGGTACTGGCGCGAGCGATCCCGAATACTGGGGGCGATATCCGAAGGCGCGGTGGTTCGACATCGAGGGCTGGAAGCGCATGCTCGGACATGCGCGCTATGTCGGGGTGCGCGGGCCGCGTTCGCGCGAGTGGCTCCGCTCTCAAGGTGTCGAGCGCGTCGAGGTGCTCGGAGACCCGGCCCTGTCCATCCCGTTGCCGCCGGAGGGCGTGCGGCCCGAGGGCAGCGCGCCGCTCGTCGGGATCAACCTCGGCACGCACGATCCGGTACTCGGCACGGCCGGTGCCGATTTCGATGCCATGGTTGCGCTCGTGCGCCACATGCTGGCCCACGGCTGGCGCGCGAAGTTCCTTGCCATGCACCCCATCGACCAACGCGTGGGCGAGCGGCTCAAGCGCGAGATTCCTCATGAGGCTCTCGAACTGCCGGCGTTTCGTCCTGACTGCGAGGCCATGGTGCGCAAGATCGCATCTTGCGATTGCGTCATCGGCCAGCGGCTGCACGCCACCGTACTCGCCTGCGCGCTGGCGGTGCCGAACATTTCGCTGAGCTACCAGCCGAAGTGCCTGGACTTCCTCGAATCCATCGACAGGGAGGATCTGGCGGTGAAGACCGAATACATCACCGCCGGGCGTTTGATCGACCGCCTGGAGTGGCTCAACAGCGTGTCGGCCGACCTGTCGAGGCAACTGCGCCTGCGTTGCGATGTGCTGCGCGAACTGCAGCGTCGTCGTGCGCGCGAGATGGTGGAGGCATTGCGGTAGTGCCCGGGATGTCGACGTCGGTGAACGGGTGGAGCAGGCCCTTCGACAGGCTCAGGGCGAACGGAGCGGGGAAGCCGTTGCCCGTTCGGGCTGGCCTGTTCTCCTCAACCTTCCAATTCGCCAACCTGACCCATGCGCATCCTCGTCGTCAGTGACGTGACCGGCTACATGCGAGGCGGCGTGCCCGCCTCCATGGTGCGCCTCATCCGCGGCCTGGCCGAGCGCGGCCATGCGGTGGGCCTGGCCGGTGACATCGTGCCGGCCGGCGCCGAGGCGGCGCGCCACTTCCCCATCCGCATCCCGACCGGCCCGGGCCTGGCGCGCGAGGTGGGGCAGGCGATCGACGCGTTCACGCCCGACGTGGTGCACCTCATCGCCATGGGCTCGCGCGGCCTCGCCGCGTTGCGCCCGGTGCTCGCGACGCAGCGCTGGGTGCTCACGCTGCATTCGCTGCCGCCTCACGAGCGCAAGCTGCAAGCGCTGCACGGCCACGACGGACTGCATTACGCCGTGCGCGCGCTGCGCTTCCTGCCCAATGCCATGGCCTGGAGGTGGTTGCTGCGCGCGGGCTTCATCCCGCAGGTCATCGTGCACAGCGAGGTGATGAAGGACACCGCCGCGCGCTATGGCTTCCCGGCGCCCGGCATCTCGCTCATCCCCCTGGGCTACGACGCTGCACCGCCCACCGCCCAGCCCGCCCATCGCGGCGTAAGCGAAGAACCGTGCATCGTGACCATGGGCGGCATTGCGCACACCAAGGGCCAGCACGACGGCCTGGCGGCCGTGGCGATGCTGGCACGAGATCATCCGCGGCTGCGCTATCGCATCGTGGGCGAGGTGCGCGACCGCAGCTACCTGCGCTTCCTCCACCGCTCGACCCAACGCCTCGGCCTGGCCGACCGGGTCCTCATCACGCCCAACGTCACGCAGGAGGACAAGGTGCAGGCGCTGCGCGAGGCCGACGTCTACCTGCAGCCCTCGCACGAGGAAGGCTTCTGCCTGGCCTACATCGAGGCCGCGGCCGTGGTTCCACGGATCGTGGGTGCCGACAGCGGCGCGATCCGCCTGATCGGCGCAGGCGACCCCGGCGCCCGCACAGTGCCGCCACGCAGCCCAGCGCACCTGTGCGCCGCGATGCGCGAACTGCTGCAGGCTTCCTTGCCGCCGGACCTCATGGCCCGGCGAGCCGAGCGACTGGCTGTGGCCTTCTCCTGGGCCAAATACGTCGAGCTGCACGAAGCCCTGTACCGCCGCATGACGATCGAGGATCAGGCGGCGGATACGGCGAAGCAGGCTGCCGCGCAGGGTTGGCGGTAGGCGCTGTGGCTACTCACGACTCCGGTCGGTCTTCGCGCGTGTCCTCTGTGGTCTTCGCGCCCGGCAAAAATGGCTCGACCTTGTCCTGCTCCGCCGGGTCGTTGCGGGCCACCACGGCCCGAGCGGGTTCGGTCGCACTGAGGTTGATGGCTTCGTGCGGCACGCCTGGCGGGATGAACAGGAACTCGCCGGGGTGGCTCACCACCTCGTGTTCGAGATGTGCCCCCCAGCGTGTGCAGACCGTGCCCTCCAGCACGTAGATGCCCGTCTCGTATCCGACATGGATGTGCGGCTGCGCCCGTGCCCCGGGCGGGATCACGACCAGGTGCATGGACAGGCCCCGGGCGTCCACCGTCTTCCCCGAAATGCCGATGAAGTAGGGCAGGCGCTGCAGAGTCGTCACCGTGTGGTCCGGCCGGACGCTGCGGACCTCGGGTTCGTCGCTCATGCGCCGATCATCCCCTGCAGCACCAGCAACGCCAAGCCGATGCCCGCAGGCACGGCCTGGACGAACAGGATCCGCCTGCTGGCCGTCGCCGCGCCGTAGAGGCCCGCGGCGAGCACGCAAAGCAGGAAGAAGACCTTCACGGAGTGGCCGCCGGTGCCCAGGGACAGGCCCCAGAGCAGGCCGCAAGCCAGGAATCCGTTGTACAGCCCCTGGTTGGCGGCAAGCACCTTCGTTTGTGCGGCGAACTCCGGTGTGATGCCGAACGCCTTCAGGCCACGAGGCTTGTCCCACAGGAACATTTCGAGGACGAGGATGTAGACGTGGAGCAGGGCAACGAGCAGGACGACAACGTTTGCGGTGATGGACAAGAGGCGCCTCCCAGTGGGGTCGTGGTCGACCTCATGGTACCGGTCGCAATGTCGGTTCAGGCGCTCTGCATCGGCGGGTACAGCAACACCTGCGGCACCCGCAGCCTCGCACCATGCGGCGGCGTCCATTCGAGCCGGATGCGCCCGGCATCGCGTATGCGATCCAGGCGCACGCTGATGGGGTAGAACCGGCCCGCCGCCAGTTCGATGCCGGGCCGCGCGGCGCCGCTCAGCGCCTGCCGGGCGACGACGATCTGCGCCTCGCCGTTGCCGGCGTGGAAACGGTGGATGCCGCTCCACACCGGCTTGACCCAACCCGACCACCGCACCGAGCGCGGGCGCCTGCGTGCATCGTCCCAGCCCAGGGTGGCATCGAAATCGATGATCCCATCGTCCCTTATCAGGAGTGGCGCGCCGCGGCAGCCTTCGTCCGCGTAGTACTCGCCGCGCAGGCCCACGCCGCTGGCGTTGGCCGAGGTGCACAGTGCGGCGCGATGCGCCGCCTGGTCGCGCTCGACCTGCGCCAGGTCGAGCGGCATGGCGCCGCGGGTCGCATCGCGGCGCATCACGAGCGCCGCGGCGGCACCCGCGCCTGCGGCAAGCACCCTCCTTCGCGTGAGCATGCCCGCGGCCGCCATCAGTACAGCGTGCGCCCGTCGCCCAGCAGCTGGGCGCGGCAGTCGCGCGAAGCCTGGTCGCAGCGCTCCACCCACGTGTGCATCACGTCTTCCTGCCAGCCGTTGAACCAGTCGCCGTGGGCCGAGTAGCCGCCCGGCAGCGAGCGGTCGTAGTTGTCCGAAGACAGCCGCCAGTGCAAGGGCGCGTTCGCCTCCTGGATCTCGTAGACGATGTTGAACGTGACCTCCGGCAGCGGCACCGGGTGCGTGGCCGGGCAGGCACGGTTGACCGTGTAGCTCATGTGGCTCTTGTGGTCGGGAGAGTCCAGGTTCACGCCGTCCCAGCACTGCGGGAAGAAGACCATCTGCCACATCGTGGCGCCCACCGGGCAGTTCTGGATTCCCTGGCCCCACATGGCATCCGAGCCCTGGCCCACGCATTGGTAGCGGAACGGTCCCTTGGCGGTGGTGTTCTTCGCGTTGCCCGCGATCATGCGCAGGCCGGCGGGAAAGGGCTGCACCTGCGCGGGCTTGATGCCGTTGTAGCCGGTCTTGTAGTAGATGTTCGCCACGCGCGGCTTGACCGGCGCGCCGGTGCGCGTATCGATCATCGCCGGCACCCAGTAGGCCGAGCGGTTGGCCGTGCCGCCCTTGCACGTGGAGTTGCCCGTCGTCGCGATGGAGTCGGCGGTCGAATGGGCATCCACGCCCGTGTTGCCGAAGAAGGCATGCAGGTGCGAGGCGCCGGGTTGGCCGGGCAACACGATCGGGTCGTCGGCCCGCATATGGGAAAAATCGCACGCCACGCGGAAAGCACCGATGTTGGTGGCAAAGGGCGTCAGGCTGGCGGTCTTGGTGCGCACGTCGGAAGTCCCGGCCGAACCCGTCGGAATGAGCGTGGTGTCCACATCGACGGCGTTGGAGCCGCCCGAGGACAGCGCATTCACCTGGATGCCCGCCACGGCGGTCTGCTCGCCGGTGTCCGTGATGGCCGGCCGGGCGTCGGTGAGGTCAGGCATGTCGTTGGCCTCCTCGTCCGAAGGCGCGGCAGCCTGAGGCTGGGCCATGTCGCTGCCCGCGCCGCTGCCACCACCGCAGGCGGCGACCGCGGCGGCAGTCAGGAGGGTGATGAAGAGGCGAGCAGGTCGATCATCCGCAAGAGAAAGAGAGACAGTCATGGTTCACTCGAGGGGAGGTTGCAAGTACCACCCAGCCGGGCGGTGACGTTGCAGTGCTCGGAGCGAGTGAACCGACGAGGTCGGTGTGACGCACGGGCGTGGGATCGCGCAAGGACACTGCGAGGGCGTTGTCCGACAAGACAGTCGAAGCATGGATCGCCGGGAAGGAGGGGATGCCGTGCCCCGGCGCGCACGTCCTCCTGCCTTTCGGACAGGCAACGCGTGTTGCGGCAAGTGGGCGGAGGGCAGCCATGGGGTCGACGGGTGCAATGCGAACGGGTTACGGACGCGACGTCCGCTTTTGGCGGTCGCCCCTGAACTGGCGCAGGGTTCGTACCAGCCCGAAATGGCAGCTTGGGCTTACACAATGCGCGAGTTCGAGATGTTCCAGGTCGCCCGCCGGCTAAAAGTGCTTACAAGGCTGACGGGTGTGGGCCCGCCGCCCGCGTGCCAGTGCCGGCGTGGGGTCATCGCCCGCACACGGTGCGCCGGCTGCTATACCGAGGCCAAGGCAAATTTGCAGTGAGGCCACTCATGAGCAGCATGCGCTCGTCCATCGTGCTCGCGGGCTTGATGACCCTGGCCGCCGTCGGCGGCATCGCCGCCCGTCCGGCCTCCAGGCCCCCCGGGTCGCCGCCGAAATACGTGCTGGAAGACACGGTGCCTCGGCAGTTCGGCGACTGGCGCATGCTGCCGGCCTCGGGCAACCAGGTGGTCAACCCCCAGACTCAGCAACTGCTGGACAAGCTCTACAGCCAGGTCGTTACACGCACCTACGTGAACTCCCAGGGCTATCACGTGATGCTGGCGATGGCCTACGGCGACGACCAGCGGGGCGACCTGCAGGCGCACAAGCCGGAGGTTTGCTACCCGGCGCAGGGCTTCAAGCTGCAGAGCAACGCTCCGGCCCAGGTTCCCACGCCCTACGGCCCGATCGCCGGGCGCCGGCTGACCACGAGCCTGGGTGAGCGCAAGGAGCCCATCACCTATTGGTTCACCATGGGCGACCAGGCGGTCAGGAGCAAGTTCGAGCAACGCATGATCGAGGTGCGCCTGGGCCTCACGGGCCAGGTGCCCGATGGCCTGCTGTTCCGTGTGTCGTCCATCGACGACTCCCCCGAGCGCGCCTGGCGCATGCACGAGGCCTTCGTCACCGACCTGCTCAAGACCGTGCCGCCGCGCGACCGCACCCGCCTGAGCGGGCTGGGGGCACCGGGCGGCGAAGGCTGAAAGAAGCCCTCTTCTTCAGCCCTCGCGCTTGGCCTCCGGAGCGCGGCCGTAGGTGTCCTCGTAGCGCACGATGTCGTCCTCGCCGAGGTAGCTGCCCGACTGCACCTCGATGATCTCCAGCGGCACCTTCCCCGGGTTGGACAGCCGGTGCACCTGGCCCACGGGGATGTAGGTGCTCTGGTTTTCGGTGAGCAGGATGACCTGGTCGCCGTTGGTGACCTCAGCCGTGCCGCACACCACGATCCAGTGCTCGGCGCGGTGGTGGTGCTTCTGCAGACTCAGCGAGGCGCCCGGCTTGACCATGATGCGCTTGACCTGGAAGCGCGAGCCCGCGTCGATGCTGTCGTACCAGCCCCACGGCCGGTGCACCTGGCGGTGCAGCGTGTGTTCGCTGCGGCCCTCGCCGTCGAGGTGGCTCACGATGTGCTTGACGTCCTGGCTGCGGCTGCGGTCGGTCACGAGCACAGCATCG